>JASHPF010000152.1 GCA_030038295.1 Streptosporangiaceae bacterium | reverse complement strand
TGGCGCGCCTTGCGCAGGCCGAGGGCCGAACTGCACACCGAACGGACCAGGTCCATCGCGTCGGCCAGCCCGTCGTCGGCAGGCCACGCCGACACGTCCGGCCAGTCAGCCAGGTGCACGCTGGCCTCGCCGGTGAGCCCGCGCCAGACCGCTTCCGCCGTCAGCGGCAGCAGCGGCGCCGCCGCCCGGCAGGTCACTTCGAGCACCGTGCACAGGGTGTCCAGCGCGTCGGTGTCGCCCGCCCAGAACCGGCTCCGCGACCGCCTGATGTACCAGTTGGTCAGCAGCTCCAGGTGGTCACGCAGCGCCTGGCAGGCGGACGCGATGTCGTACTCATCCAGCGAGGCGCCGAGCGAGGTCACCAGAGACCGTGTCTTGGCCAGGATGTACCGGTCGAGGACGTTATCGCTGGACGTGCGGAACCGCGCCTGGTACGACTCCGCGTTGGCGTACAACGCGAAGAAGTAGTAGCTGTTCCACAGCGGCAGGATGGCCTGGCGCACCGAATCCCTGATGCCCTGCTCGGTGACGATCAGGTTGCCGCCGCGCAGGATCGGCGACGACATCAGGAACCAGCGCATCGCGTCCGACCCGTAGTTCTGGAACGCCGCCGAGACGTCGGGGTAGTTGCGCAGGCTCTTGGACATCTTCTGGCCGTCATCGCCGAGCACGATCCCGTGCGAGACACAGGAACGGAACGACGGCCGGTCGAACAGCGCGGTCGCGAGCACGTGCAGCGTGTAGAACCAGCCGCGGGTCTGCCCGATGTACTCCACGATGAAGTCGCCCGGGTAGTGGCTGTCGAACCAGTCGCGGTTCTCGAACGGGTAGTGCACCTGGGCGAACGGCATCGATCCCGACTCGAACCAGCAGTCAAGGACCTCTGGTACCCGGCGCATCGTCGAGCGGCCGGTCGGGTCGTCCGGGTTCGGCCTGGTGAGGGCGTCGATTCCGGGCCGGTGCAGGTCCGCGGGCCGCACGCCAAAGTCGCGCTCGAGCTCGTCCAGTGAGCCGTAGACGTCGGTACGGGGGTAGTTCGGGTCGTCGCTCTGCCACACCGGGATGGGGGAGCCCCAGAACCGGTTGCGCGAGATCGACCAGTCGCGGGCATTCTCCAGCCACTTGCCGAACTGACCGTCCTTGACGTGCTCGGGTACCCAGGAGATCTGCTGGTTCAGCTCGACCATCCGGTCGCGGAACTTGGTCACCTCGACGAACCAGCTCGAGACCGCCTTGTAGATCAGCGGGTTCCGGCACCGCCAGCAGTGCGGGTAGGAGTGGGTGTAGGTCTCCTGCCGGACCAGGCTGCCCTGGTCCCGCAGCTTCGCGGCGATGCCCTTGTTGGCCTCGAACACGTGCTGACCAGCGAAGTCGGGTACGACGGCGGTGAACCGCGCCTGCTCGTCGACGGTGAGCACGGTCGGGATGCCGGCCGCGGTGCACGCCTCGGCGTCCGCCTCGCCGTACGCCGGCGCCATGTGCACGACGCCGGTGCCGTCCGCCGTGGTGACGTCGTCGGAGAGGACGACACGGAACGCCTCGCCGGTGCCGAACTGCCCGGCGTCGGTGAGGTAGTCGAAGAGCGGCTCGTAGCGGCGGCCGGCCAGCTCCGCGCCCGTCAGCTCGCCGACAACGGCGGCGCCTTCCAGTTCGCGCTCGTAGGCTGCCTGCCGGTCCCTGGCGAGGATGTAGCGTTCGCCGTCCTTCGCCAGCACGACGTAGCTGACGTCCGCCCCGACCGCACACGCCTCGTTGGACGGGAGCGTCCACGGGGTGGTGGTCCAGGCGAGCAGCCACTCCCCGGTCTCCAGCCGGAACCTGACGGTGACCGACGGGTCCTGGCGGTCCCGGTAGCTGTCGTCGTCCATCCGTAGCTCGTGGATGGACAGCGGCGTCTCGCACCGCCAGCAGTACGGCAGCACCTTGAACCCGGCGTAGATGAGGCCCTTATCCCAGAGCTGCCTGAACGCCCACATGACGCTCTCCATGTAGGAGAGGTCGAGGGTCTTGTAGTCATGGTCGAAGTCGACCCAGCGAGCCTGCCGGGTCACGTAGTCGCGCCACTCCCTGGTGTACCGCAGCACGGACTCGCGGCAGGCTTCGTTGAAGGCGCCGACGCCCATCGCGACGATCTCGGGCTTGCCGGAGATGCCGAGCAGCCGCTCGGCCTCGACCTCGGCTGGCAGGCCATGGCAGTCCCAGCCGAACCGCCGCTCGACGCGCCGGCCCTGCATGGTGCGGAACCGCGGCACCACGTCCTTGACGTAGCCGGTGATCAGGTGGCCGTAGTGCGGCAGGCCGTTCGCGAACGGCGGGCCGTCGTAGAAGACGAATTCGGGGTCGGCCGCGCGCTGCTGGACAGACCGGAGGAACGTGTCGTTCGCAGTCCAGTAGCCGAGCACGCCCTCCTCGAGCTCGGGAAAGCTCGGCTGAGGCGGTACGCCGGTGCCCTGCTGGCCGGCGGCCTTGGCGGTCTCGGCCCGGGGATAAACGCTCATCGGGTGGTACGTCCTTGCGCGGTGCTCGTGGCTGGCAGGTCGCGCGAGGACGACGCGCCCGCTCCCGCGCGGGCGTACCGCGGTACCACCTCGCTTGCCGCGGACAGTGCCTGCGTGGCGTGCCGCGACCGCTTGTCGGCCGGCTGTGACGGGCCGGACCCGTCCGGGTCTAGTCAGGCCCGCCCGGCCGCCTGTCGGCTGCTGAGCAGGCCCTTTCTTCCGGAGGCTCCCCGGTGATAGCCGGATCATCGCCTTGTACCAGCAAGTCTAGCCGGTCGCGGCAAGTTGGTTTTCTGGACGCGCGCTGGTTACAGTCCTCGGGTGCGGACGCTGGCCGTTCCCTACCATCTCGACGAGCCCCTGCCAGATCTCGACCTGCCGCTGGCGGCGGCTGCTGTCATTGCGGCGGATCTGGCCCCCGGCGATCCGTGGAGCCGGATGGCGATCCTGTATGACCGGCTGGCTGACGCCGTGGCGGGCGTGGTAGCCAGCGGAGCCGTTCCCGTCGTCGAGTCCGGCGACTGCACGACGGCGCTGGGGACGGTGACGGGGCTGCAGCGCGCGGGGCTTGATGCCGGGGTCGTCTGGTTTGATGCGCACGGCGACCTCCATACCCCGGCGACGACGGCGTCCGGCTACCTGGGCGGGATGCCGCTGCGGCTGCTGGTCGGCGCCTGCCCGGAGCTGATCGGCGCCAGTCTCGTGCTGCGCCCGGTGCCGGAGGATCAGGTCCTGCTCGCCGGTGCCCGAGACCTGGACCCGCCCGAGGTCAGCTACCTCGCCGGGGCGGCGATCCGCAGGTGCGAGGCCGCCGGGGTTGACCCGGCCGCACTGCCGAGCGGACCGCTCTACGTGCACCTCGACGCGGACGTCATTGACCCCGCCGAGATTCCGGGCTTGAGGTTCCCGGCGCCCGGCGGACCGAGCCGCGAGGTCGTCGCGACGGCGCTGCGAGCGCTGCTGGGCACCGGCCGGGTCGTTGCGGTGGGCCTGGCGTGCACGTGGCGGCCCGGCCACGGCGCGGCGGCTGCTATCGAGCCGGTGCTGGCGGCGCTGGCCTGAGGCCGCCGCCTGGGCCTAGGTGGGCTGCGGAAACCTTCTTCGGCACGCACATCCGCCAGGCGTCGAGCACAAGCTCCTCCATCTCGGCCTGATCGAGCGCGCCGAGCCGCGCGTGCACCCAGTGGTAGCGCATGTCCGACTGCCTCGGCAGCTGGAACTTGTCCGGCTCGGCGGCGACCAGAGCCGCGCGCTCCTCCTTCGGGAACCCGACGCCCATGATGGTCTCATCGCGGGAGAACGCCAGGAAGACGATCCGTCCGACCCGGAACTTCACCTGGTCGTGCACCAGCACCTCGTACGCGCGCGGCAGCGTGCCCGCGAACGCACGAACCTCCTCGATCGTGACCACGCCGCCAGTCTGCCCGGCGCCACCGACAATCTGCCCGCAGGCGCAACGTGCCTGACACGGAGATCACGGCCGGGATGCGCGAGCGGCGCCGGTGCGCTGGCGGCCACTCGCCGCCGGGCCGTCATCGACCTAGGCTCGGGGGATGAGCACCCGGCTGCCGCTGTTCCCGCTCGGGAGCGTCCTGTACCCGGGTCTCGTGCTACCGCTGCACATCTTCGAGGACCGGTACCGGCAGCTGGTCGCGGACCTGCTCGCCGGGCCCGAGCCCCGGCAGTTCGGGGTCATCGCGATCCGGCAGGGCCGGGAGACCGGCATCGACGGGGTCTCGGCGCTGTACGAGACCGGTTGCCTGGCCGTGCTGCGCCGGGTCGAGAAGTACGAAGATGGCCGGTTCGACCTGGTCACGGTCGGAACGGACCGGTTCCGGCTGCGGCAGCTGGCTGACCCGGCACCGTACTTCCGCGGCGACGTCGAGCTGCTGCCCGACGAAACCGGCGACCCGGCCGCGGCCGCTGCCCTGGTGCCACCGGTGCAACGCCAGTTCCGGTCCTACCTGGACCTGCTGACCGAGCGCGGCCATGCCCAGATCACCCTCTCCGAGCTGCCGGACGAGCCGCTGCTGCTGTCCTACCTCGTCGCTGCCGCCGTCGTCGTCGACCTGCCGGTCAAGCAGCGGCTGCTGGAAGAGCCGGACGCCCTGCACCGGCTCGCGGCCGAGCGCTCGCTGCTGGCCACCGAGATGCGGATGATCCGGTCGCTGACCCTGACCGCGGCACCCGAGCTGCGGTACACGCCGTACAGCCAGAACTGAGCGGGTCAGCTCGAGCCGGCCGGTCCGTGCAGCGCAACCGCGGCCTCCGCCGTGATCAGCTGGAACGTGAAGGTCTCCTCCAGATACAGCGTGACCTCGGCGTCGGTGTGCGACAGGTAGCCGATGGCGAAGTCCTGGCCGAGGTGCAGGCTGAAGTCGCCGCCCCGCGCGGTCAGCACGACCGCCCCGGAAATGGCCGGAGCCCAGATCAGCTCGCCGTCCAGCACGTTGCGGAGGTGCCGGATGATCGGGTAGCCCTGGTCGCTGGCCTCGCTGACCGTGGTGTACGCATCGGCAGACAGCACGGCCGCGTACGGACCGTCCACGCCCGCCGCGCGCAGCTGCCCGGCCGCCTGCGCGAATGCCATCGGGTAGTCGGCCGGCTGGGCCGGCAGGATGAGCGGCGGGTTGCTCGCGCCCTGGACGATGCCGCCGATGCCGGCCGCCGGGTAGCCGGCGAAGACAGCCTGATCCTCGGCGAAGGCGATCTGCCTCGCGGCTTCCCTGGCCGGCTGCCAGTCGGAGTCCAGCGCGCCGCGCGCGACGTCATCGACCTGCTCGCGGCTCAGCGTGAACGGCACCCGCAGCTCGACGAGCGGCAGCACTTTTCGCTGCCGGGCCTGCACGCCACGCGCAGGCGGGTCGATAGCCGCCTGGTGGCCGGTGCCCACCGCGGCCGTGTCGAGCCCGGTCGGCCCGGCCACGTCGACGATGCGCCGCGCGGCGAGGTAGCGCTTCAGCGTCCGCGTCGTCTCCTGCTCGATCTGTGTCCAGGCCACGGCCGACACGGGCGCGAGCTCGCGGTGCAGGTTGTTCATCTCGGCGTGTCTCCTCGCAGGCTGCCGACGTTCAGCGAGCCGTCGTTGGTGTTCGCGGGCAGGTCGGTACTGGCGGGCGGACTAGTGCCGGCGGCCAGGCCGGTACGGGCGGAAAGGTCGGTGCTGGCGGACTCGGCGCCCGGTGCGCCCAGGTCGCCGAAGCTGTCGAGCAGCGACTGCGACGGTACGAAGAACAGCGTCCCGGTGACCGCGCGGCTGAAGTCGAGGATGCGGTCGTAGTTACCGGGCGGGGAGCCGACAAACATGTTCTGCAGCATCTGCTCGGTGATGGCCGGCGACCGGGAGTAGCCGATGAAGTACGTGCCGAACTCCCCGGCCGCGACGGAGCCGAACGGCATGTTGTCCCGGAGGATCTTGATCTCCTCGCCCTGGACCTCGATCGTGTTCAGCGCGTTGTGCGCCGACGTCGGCTTGACGTCATCGGCCAGCTCGATGTCGTCGAGCTTCGTCCGCCCGATGATCTTCTCCTGCTCCTCGACCGGCACGGCATTCCAGGCGTCCAGGTCGTGCAGATACTTCTGGACGATCACGTAGCTGCCGCCGGCGTAGTCGGGTTCCTCGGCACCGATGATCGCGGCCCGCTCGGCGGCGGGACCGGTCGGATTCTCCGTGCCGTCGACGAAGCCGAGCAGGTCGCGCTCGTCGAAATAGCTGAACCCGTGCACCTCATCGGCCGTGGTGACGGCGCCGGACAGCCGTCGCATGATCTGCGTGGCCAGCTCGAAACACAGGTCCATCCGCGTGGTGGCGCGGATGTGGAACAGCAGATCCCCCGGCGTGCTGACGGCGTGCCGCCCATCGGCCCGGATCTCGCGGAAGGCGTGCAGGCCGGCCGGCCGCGGCAGCCCGGTGAGCCGATCCCAGGCCGCCGCGCCGACGCTGGTCACGCACGTCAGCCGCCCGGTCAGGTCGCGGAAGCCGACGGCCCGGACGAGCGCGGACATGTCCGCGCACAGGTTCCGTGCGACGTCCGCGCTGGCCTCGTCGGGGTTGATGACGACGACGAGAAAGATCGCCGCCTTGGTCAGCGGCGACACGACCGCCTGCGGCTCGGGGCCGCTGTCCGTGGTCACGCGCCTATCCTGCCCCGGGCACGGCCGTCAGCACGGGCGGGCACCGCGAATGGGCCGTACCGTGCCGCCGGAATGGCTCACGCGGCGGCTTGGTTGCTGCGGATGACGCGCTCGCGGGAGGAAGCCGGAGGAAGCGATGAGCACCACGACGCAGGCTGGAGGCGCCAGCCCGGTTGATTTTGCGGCGTTCGGGGACTATGGCGACTTTCGTCCCCGGAAGGTCCCGGCCGACGCGCAGGCAGGCGAGTTCGTCCGGCCCGCCTACCCGTTTCAGGGCCGGATCACGGCGGACGGGTCAAGCGGCTACCCAGCCGAGCCCGGTCGCTATCACCTCTACATCTCCTGGGCCTGCCCGTGGGCGAACCGCACGGCGATCGTGCGCGACCTGCTCGGGCTGCAGGACGTCATCTCGCTGTCGGCGGTCGACCCGGTCCGCGACGGCCGCGGCTGGGCGTTTCGGGAGGGTGATGGCTACGGCCTGGACCCGGTCAACGGCTTTGCCTTCCTCCGCGAGGCCTACGAGGCGACCGAGCCTGGCTATGACGGTCACATCTCGGTGCCGGTCCTCTGGGACAAGAAGACGGCCCGCATCGTGAGCAACAACTTCCCCGACATCACCCTCGACCTGGACACTCAGTTCGGCGCGTGGGCCGACCCGGCGTACGACCTCTACCCGGAGCCGCTGCGGCCGCAGATCGACGAGCTCAACGACCTCGTCTACGCGACCGTGAACAACGGCGTCTACCGGTCCGGCTTCGCCGCCACGCAGGAGGCGTATCACCACGCGGTCACCCGGCTGTTCGCCACCCTCGACGAGCTGGAGCAGCGGCTGGCCGGGCAGCGGTACCTGTTCGGCGCCGCCATCACCGAGGCGGACGTGCGGCTGTACGTGACGCTCGCCCGGTTCGATGCCGTCTACTACTCGCACTTCAAGTGCAACCTGCGTCGCATCGCCGACTACCCGAACCTGTGGGGCTACGCCCGCGACCTGTACGCGCTGCCCGCATTCGGCCGGAACACCCGGTTCGATCAGATCAAGCGGCACTATTACACGACCCACCCGCAGCTGAACCCGTCTCGCATCGTGCCGGACGGGCCGCTGCTCGACTGGACCGCGCCCGCCGGGCGCGACCGGCTGTCCGGGCGCTGACGGTCGCCGGGCCGGCACGGGTAGCGTGACGAGGTGACCGAGTATGCCGATGCGGCGGGCCTGATCGAGCGGTCGGCGGCCGCATTCGTCGGCGGCATCCCCGCCGAGCCGGCCGACGACGGCTTCTTCGGCCCCGCGAGCGTGGCCTGGCGAATCAGCGGCGACCTGTCCGCGCCCGTCGCCGGGCTGCGCGCGCTGTTGCTGCAGGCCCTGCACCCGCTCGCGATGGCCGGCGTCGACCAGCACAGCGACTGGCGCGCCGACCCCGTGGGCAGGCTCGCCGCCACGTCCGGGTACCTGGCGATCACAACGTTCGGGGAACGGGCTAGTGCGGAACGCGCGGCCGCTCGGGTGCGGCGGATCCACGAGCGGGTCCGTGGCGTCGACGGGGTGACCGGCCAGGAGTACTGCGCCAGTGACCCGGCGCTGCTGCTCTGGGTGCACGCCGCGCTGGTCGACTCGAACGTAGTCGCGCGCAACCTGTTCGGCACGCCGCTGACCGATGACGACGCGGACCGCTACATCGAGGAAATGGTCGTCGCGGCCCAGCTCGTCGGTGTGCCCGCCGAGCTGGTCCCGGACAGCGCCGCGGCGCTCGATCGCTACCTCGCCTCGGTCCGGCCGCGGCTGCGCTGCACCCCGGCTGCGCGCGAGTCCGCTGCGTACGTGCTCGATCCGCCAGGGCTGGACGAGGAGGTCGCCGAGATCTGGCAGGACGTCAGGGAGGCGGTGCTCGTCTCGCTGCCCGGCTGGGCCAGGGACAGCTACGGCTACCAGGCACCGGAGCTGACCGCCGGCCGCCGGGCAGAGATCCGCCAGGCGCTCGGCGTACTCGATGCCGTGCTGCTGGGCGAGCCGGGCGTCCTGGAGGCCCGGCAGCGCATCACGCTGCGGATGCGCGCCGCCGCGGCCGCTGCGGAGGGTTCGGGGGGTCGTCCACCCGGGCCAGTAGCAGCGCGCGCATGAGACGCTTGCTGCGCGCGCTCGCTGCGGTCACGGCGGGTACGATCGCCGCGGCCGGTCTCGTGGCGCTGGTGCGCCGGCGGATCGGCGGGCTGCGATTCCAGCGTGGCATGGCGGCCGCCCAGCTCGCGATGCGCGGTGGCCTCCGCTACGCCGGCAGCGCGCCGCGGCTGTTCGCGGCCGCGGGCGAGCAACGCCAGCGACTGCGCACCGATCTGGCCATGCAGACGGCCGACGACATCGCCGCGACGCTCGGCACCATGAAGGGCGTCATGGTGAAGCTCGGCCAGCTGGCCAGCTACGTGGACGAGGGCCTCGCGCCGTCGGTCCGACGGACGCTCAGCCGGCTGCAGGACAGCGTGCCGCCGATGAGCGCCGAGCTGGCGGCCGGCGTCATCGCCGACGAGCTGGGCGCGCCGCCGGACCGGCTGTTCGCCCGCTGGGACCCCGAGCCCATCGCCGCCGCGTCGATCGGCCAGGTGCACCGCGCGATCACGCCGGACGGCCTCGCCGTCGCCGTCAAGGTGCAGTACCCGGGCATCGCCGAGATGATGGCCGCCGACCTGGACAACGTGTCGCTGCTGCGCCGCATGCTCCGGGTCACCGCGCCGAGCCAGGACGTGGACAGCCTGGTCGCCGAGCTGCGAGAGCGGGTGCTCGAGGAGCTCGACTATCGCCGCGAGGCGGCGAACCAGCAGCGGCTGCATCGCTATTTCGCCGGGCACCCGACCATCAGCGTGCCGGCCGTGGTGCCGGAGCTGTCGACCCGCCGGGTGGTGACCAGCGAGCTGGTCACGGGCGCCCGCTTTTCCGACGTGCTCGGCTGGGACCAGAACGAGCGGGACCTGGCCGGGGAGACGCTCTACCGGTTTGTCTTCCGCAGCCTGTACGAGGTGCACGCGTTCAACGGCGACCCGCACCCGGGCAACTACCTCTTCCACGGCGACGGCAAGGTCACGTTCCTCGACTTCGGCATGGTCAAGCACTTCACCCACACCGACCTGCTGCCGCTCATGGAGATGGCCAGGACGCTGTGCGTGGACGACGACCCCGGGCGGTTCCGCGCCAGCCTGGAGGAGGCGGGCTTCCTGGTGCCCGGCGCGCCGCTGAGCGATGCCGAAGTCGTCGACCACCTGGCCGTGTTCTACCAGCTCATCCGCGAGCCCGCGGTGGTGACGGTAACCGGGGAGTACGCCTCCGCCGTGGTCAGGCGGTTCTTCGACGTGCGCAGCCCGGTGGCCCAGTACGCCCGGATACCGCGGTCCTACGTGATCTTGCAGCGGATCAACCTGGGCCTGTTCGCCCTGCTCGGCGAGATGAAGGCGACCGCGAACTGGCGAGCGGTCGCCGAGGAGATCTGGCCGTTCATGGCGGTGCCGCCCAGCACCCCGATGGGCGTCGCCGAGCAGCCCTGGCTGGCCGCCCGCCCCTCGCTCGACGCGATCTCGGCGTAGCCGGGCTCGGTGGGACGGCGGCCCTGGACTGGGTTCGCGGTAGTCTGCGAAGCCCAGGTTTCGGCGACCCGATGGAGACGGGAGTGGCGTGAAGGTCCTGATCACTGGCGGCGCGGGATATATCGGCAGCACGGTCGCGTCGGCCTGCCTCGACACGGGGATCACGCCGGTGATCGTCGATAACCTCGTGACCGGACGCCGTGAGTTCACCGCCGGCCGCGAGTTCTACGAGGGCGACATCGCCGACGGTGCGCTGCTGGACAAGGTCTTCGCCGAGCACCCGGACATCGACGCCGTCGTCCACTGCGCAGCCCTCATCCTCGTGCCCGAGTCGGTCTCCGACCCGGTTCGCTACTACGAGTGGAATGTGGCCAAGAGCCTGGAGATGGTCCGGCACCTGCTCAGGAACGGCTGCCACCGGCTGCTGTTCAGCTCGTCGGCGGCGATCTACCAGGCGAGCGAGGGCGGCAGTGTCGACGAGGAGTCGCCGATCGTCCCGCTGAGCCCGTACGGCCGCACCAAGGCCGTCTGCGAGGGCATGTTCGCCGACGTCGCGGCGGGCACGCCGCTGCGGGTGGTGTCGCTCCGCTACTTCAACCCGATCGGCGCGGACCCGAAGCTGCGTACCGGCCTGCAGGTCCGGTATCCGTCGCACGCGCTGGGCAAGCTGATCGAGGCGCACAGGTCAGGTACGGCGTTCCGGATCACCGGCACCGACTATCCGACCAGGGACGGTTCGGGCATCAGGGACTATGTCCACGTCTGGGACCTGGCCGCGGCGCACGTCGCCGCGCTCCGGTCGTTCGATGCCGTGCTCGACGGTGCGACAGCGCTGGCCATCAACCTCGGGACCGGGTCCGGCACCACGGTCCGTGAGCTGGTGGCCGCCTTCAACAGCGTGGTCTCGCCGCCCGTCGCCGTCGTCGAGGCGCCCCGCAGGCCGGGCGACGCGGCTGGCGCGTTCACCCGTACCGACCGCGCGCGCCGGCTGCTGGGCTGGACGGCTTCGCACTCGCTGACCGATGGCATCGCCGACTCGCTGCGCTGGGCAGAAGTCCGGGACGCCGTGCTCGTCGAAGCCGACTAACAGAGCAAAGTCGGCGCGAACCGATAGCGGAGCCGAGGGCGGGTATGTAAGCGTTGCCGGTAGTCTTCCCTGTACCCCCCACGGAAAGGGCAGGTGGCCGACCCGTTGACCGGGGCAACCCAGCAGGCGCTCTCGGTCGTGCTCGCGCTGGGCGGCGCGCTCTGCTACGCAATCGCCGCAGTGACACAGCAGCGCTGCGCGGCCAGGCTGGCGTCCGGCTCCGCCGTTGATCTCCGGGTCGTGCTCCGCCTCGCCCGGACCCGCAGCTGGCAGCTCAGCATGATCGCCGTGGTTGGCGGTTACGTGCTGCACGCGGCGGCCCTCGCCGTCGGCCGGCTGGTGGTGGTCGAGCCGGTGATCCCGCTCGGCCTGCTGATGGCGCTGGTGCTCGGTGCCAGGGCGGAGGGCCGCCGGCTGAGCTGGTCCGAACTGACCGCGGCGGTGGCGGCCGTGGCCGGTCTCGCCGTCTTCCTGGTAGCGGCGCAGCCCTCCGGTGGCCAGCAGATCGCCGGGACCGCCCCGCTGGGATTCGCCGCGGCGACCGCGGTCACGGTCGCGGCGCTGTGCTGTCTGATCGCCACCAAGACGCCCGCCTCGCATCGCGCCGTGCCGATCGCCATCGGCGGCGGGATCGCGGCCGGTGTCACCGACTCGCTGACCAAGAGCGTGGTGCCGCTGGCGGGCGCTCAGCAGTTCGCGCTGCTCGGCGACGTCCGGCTGTACCTGCTGGCGCTGGCCGGGCTGCTCGCGCTCACCATGCAGCAGAACGCGTACCGGGCCGGAGGCCTGGCCGCGTCGCTGCCCGCGTTCGTCGTGCTCGAGCCCGTGGTCGGCTCCGCGCTCGGCCTGATGATCTATCACGAGCGGGTGGGCGCCGACCCGGTGCGGATCACGATCGAGGTGCTCGCCGTGCTCGCCGCCGTGTGGGGCATCGCGAGGCTCGCGCGGTCGGTCATCGCCGAGCTCGGCCGGCTCGCCGAGCTGGCCGTGCCGGTGCCGGACGCCGCCCGCGCACGCGGGTGACGGCCCGGCCGACCGGGGAAGAACGAGAAACCGGCCAGGGACTGGCGGATGCCGGAAGTGTATGCCATCGTCGGCTTAATCACCTTTGCCGGCGACTCCTGGCTAGGGCGGCTGGAAGGCAGGTGGCCCACTCAGCAGTGGCTCGTAGCTCTCGGGCGGCGCGGATCGGCGCCCAGCCAGCACCCGGCGTTGTCGTCGTGGCCACTAGCCCCGCTAGTGGCCACTCTTCAGCGTGGTCGGCGGGCGCGCGCATCACCGCCCGCTGCCACCGCCGCGACCGGCGAGACGCGGCCTAGATGACCGGGGTACCCGAACAGGCGCTCGCGATGGTCCTGGCGCTCGCCGGTGCGCTGAGCTATGCGATCGCGTCGGTAACCCAGCAGCGATCCGCGGCTGCGCTGGCGTCGGGCCGGCCGCTGGAGCCGGCGCTGGTGCTGCGGCTCGCCCGGAGCCGGCCGTGGCTGCTCGGGCTCGTCGGGGTGGGGGTCGGATTCGGGCTGCAGGCCGCGGCGCTGGCCTTCGGCCGGCTGGTGATCGTTGAGCCGGTGTTCCCGCTCGGGCTGCTGCTGGCGCTGGTGCTCGCGGCCCGCGCGGAGGGGCGGCGGCTGGAGCGGCCCGAGTGGGCGGCCGCCACGGCGGCGGTGGCGGGGCTTGCGGCCTTCCTGATAGCCGCGGAGCCGTCCGGCGGTGACCGCACCGCGCCGGCGACCTCGCTGGGCCTGGCGGCCGCCGGGTCGGTGGTCGCGGCGCTAGCGTGCTGGCTGGCTGCGGCTCGGGTGGCAGCGCCGCGGCGGGCGCTCGTGCTCAGCATCGCCGGTGGCGTCGGCGCCGGTGTCACCGACGCGCTCACCAAGACCGTGGCGACGCTGCTCGGGACGCAGCGTCTTGGGCTCTTCGGCGACGTCCGGCTGTACCTGCTCGCCCTCGTCGGCCTGCTCACGATGACGCTGCAGCAAAACGCCTACCGCGCGGCCGGGCTGGCAGCCTCGCTCCCGGCGTTCGTCGTGCTCGAGCCCGTGGTCGGATCGCTGCTCGGGCTGCTCATCTATCACGAGCAGGTTGGCGGCGGCGGGCTGCGGATCACCATCGAGGTGCTCGCGGTGCTGGCCGCCGTGTGGGGCATCGCCAGGCTCGCCAACTCGGTGATGGCCGAGCTGGCCCGGCTGGCGACGCTCGCCGCCATCCCGCCCGCCGACTCCGCCGCCTGACTCGCGCGACCGGGCGCCGGCCCGGAGCGCTCTGCTCCCCAGTTACGCCGAGGAGGCGTCATGCCCTGCTACGTCCTGACCGGCACGCCCGGTGCCGGAAAGACCGCCATCGTGCGGCAGCTCGAGCTCGACGGGTACGCCGTCGTCGAGGAGGCGGCGACCGACGTCATCGCGCTCGAGCAGGCACGCGGTAATCCGGAGCCGCATACGCTGCCGGGCTTTATCGACGCGATCGTCGGGCTGCAGCGGCGCCGGCAGCAGGCCGTGGTCACCGCGGCCGCGGACATCGTGTTCTTCGACCGGTCACCGGTGTGCACGCTGGCGCTCACCCGCTGGCTCGGGTACCCGCAGTCAGCGCTCCTGACCGCGGAGGTGGACCGGCTGCTGCAGAGTGGCAGCTACGCCAGCACGGTCTTCTTCGTGCGGAGCCTCGGGTTCGTGGCGCCGACCGCGGCCAGGCGGATCAGCCTCGCCGACAGCCTCGCGTTCGAGCAGGTGCACGAGCGCACCTACGCCGAACTCGGCTTCCGGCTAGTGGACGTGGCCCCGGGGCCGCTCGCCGATCGGGTCGACGTGGTGCGGCGCGAGGTCAGACGAAGGCGCCCAGCCCCGTGATCGCGCGGCCGACGATGAGGGTGTTGATCTCGCGGGTGCCCTCGTAGGAGTAGATGGCCTCGGCGTCGGCGACGAACCGGCCGACCTGGTAATCGAGCAGGATGCCGTTGCCGCCGAGCAGCTCCCGCGCGTAGCCGACGGTCTCCCGCATCCGCACCGTGCAAAACGCCTTGGCGAGCGCCGAGTGGTGGTCCTTGGCCTGGCCCTCGGCCTGCAGCTGGGACAGCCGCACGCACAGGCACGCACACGCGGTGACGTTGGCGAGCATCTTCACCAGCAGGTCCTGGACGAGCTGGAAACCGCCGATGGGCCGGCCAAACTGCTGCCGCTCCGTGGCGTAGCCGAGCGCGAGCTCGTAAGCGCCGCGCGCGCACCCGGTCGCCATCCAGGCGACGCCGGCCCTGGTGAGCCGCAGCACCTGCGCGGTGTCGCGGAACGTGGTGGCCTGCTGGAGCCGGTTCTCCTCGGGAACCCGGACGTTGTCGAGCGTGATCTGGGCGTTCTGCACCACCCGAAGCGCGATCTTGTCACGCATCTTGACCGGCGCGAAGCCCGGCGTGCCCGCCTCCACCACGAACCCCTTGACCTGATTGTCGGCCACGTCACGAGCCCAGACGACGACGAGGTCGGCGAACGTAGCGTTGCCGATCCACTTCTTCTGGCCGTTCAGCACCCAGACATCGCCGTCCCGCTGCGCGGTGGTGGTCAGCCCGCCCGCCGCGCCGGAGCCGACGTCGGGCTCGGTCAGCGCGAACGCCCCGATCCTCTCCATCCGGGCCATGGCCGGCAGCCAGCGGTCCTTCTGCTCGTCCGACCCGCACAGGTAGATCGATCCCATGGCGAGCCCCCCGTGCACCCCCATGAACGTGGCGATGGAGCAGTCGGTCCTGGCCAGCTCCATCGCGATCATGCCGTCCAGCAGCGGATCGCCGCCGGGACAGCCGTGGCCCTCGCAGGCGAGGCCCGCGATGCCGAGCGCGGCCAGCCCCGGTAGCACCGGGAACGGGAATTCCTCCCTGGTCCAGTAGTGATTGATGACGGGCGCTACCTCCTTCGCCATGAACTCCCGCACGGCGAGCAGCCGCTGGCGGCCGACCGGGTCGAGGAGCTGCTCCAGTGCATAGAAGTCGGCGCTCTCGAGCGGGTCCATGTCAGCTGGTCCTTCCTGATGCTGACCTGCGGGGAGCAGCGCGCACCGGCGTCGTAAGGAACGAACTGATCACCGGTGCGAGCTCGGCGGCCTCGGTGACGAGACCGAGGTGTCCGCCTTTGAAGACGTGCAGCTGCGAGTCAGGGATCAGCCGGTGCATCAGGCGCGCGTTCGCAAGCGGGATGATCGGGTCATCGTCGCCGGCCACGATTAGCGTCGGCTGTCGGATCAGCCGCAGGTACGGCACGCTGGTCCAGCCGAGCCCCGCGGCGAGCTGATAGAGATAGCCAGTCCTGGACCCGACTCGGTTGTCGGCGTGCATGGCCGCGGTCACCCGGCCAGGATCGGTCCGCGCGCTCCCGCCGTAGAGGTCACCCGCCACGCCAGCCAGGTAGCTGCGGTCGGTGTAGCGGCGCGGCGTCGCCATCCGTGCCAGCACCGAGGGCCGGGCTGGCACCATGATCATGCCGGTGGCGGTGCTGACCAGCACCAGTTGTCGGCAGCGCGGTCGCTGGGTGTAACCGAAGTGCTGGGCAACGGCGCCGCCCCAGGAGATGCCGAGCACGTCGGCGCGGTCGTGGCCGAGCTCGGTCAGCAGCTGGGAGATGAGCCGGCACAGGCCCGTGAACCGGTACGGCACCGCGGGCAGCGGCGACCCGCCCACCCCGGGCACGTCGAACCGGATGACCTCCAGCGCCGGGTCGAGCTCGTCGACGAACGGCTGCAGCAGCTCAAGGCTCGCGCCGATGCCGTTGATCAGCAGGAGCGGCGTGCTGGCTGGCCTGACCCGGCGGGCGCGGCGGGCGGGCCGTACCGCCACGCGCACCAGCTGACTCCCGATCGCGATGGTGCGCACATCCATGGTCGGGCGCGCCCTAGCGGTCGTGAACATAAGTCCCCGGCGCCGGGCAGAGCACTTCGAACTCCTTACTGCCGGCCTTGGCCCGGCTCTTCTTCGTACCGCCGCTGCG
>JASHPF010000151.1 GCA_030038295.1 Streptosporangiaceae bacterium | reverse complement strand
CCGCACCACGACGTGCGGGACCGCCGCGGGCGCCTGGTCCGCGCTCGGCCCGCTGGCGGACCATGGGGTCGGGCGGGCCCCAGCCGGCTGCGGCCCGGACGACGAGTCTGGCGGCGGCGCCGGCCGGGCGAACTGCTCGAGCAGCCGCGCCGAGGAGTAGGCGGGCACGAACTCGGTGCCCAGGTAGGAGACCGTTGGCAGGGTGACCGCGTCGCCGGCGATCGCGGGGCGGCCGTCGGCTGGCAGCGGCAGCCAGAGCCGTGCCGACCTGAGCACGTCGAGCAGGTCGCCGATGCGGTCAGCGTCCTGGACGGCCGCAGCGAGAGCCCGTTCGACGGGCTCGTCCTCGGTACTCGGCGCGACCTGACCAGTGGCGGCCGCGAGGTCGGCGGCGCGCGTGGCAGTGTTGCTGTCGGCGGCGAGGCTCATGATCTCTCCCTCGACGGCTGCGGATGTATCGAACCCCGGCTCAGCGGCGTGACCCGGCGAGCCGGCCAGACGTTCATCTCACGGATAGTAGGCGCTTGGAGGCGTTGCGTAGTGGAAAACGGCCGAGGTGCCGTGCTGCACCGGGTGGACGTCGCTCCGGAGCGGATCGAGGGCTGGCTCACGGAGTTTGCCGCGCGGCACGGGGCGACGACGACCACCGTGGACGTCGGCCGGACAATCGTGACGGTGCGGGCGGCCGACGGTGCGGTCGCGCAGTGCCATGTCCCGTTCCCGCCGCTGCGAGCCGCCGCCGCGACGGGGGCAGAGCTGGCCGCGCACGCCACCGCGGACCGGACCGTCGGCGTGCTGCTGGTCCGGCTCGGCGGCTACGCGGCGGGCGTGTTCGCCGGGGCCCCGCCGCGGCTGATCGCATCGAAGGTCGGCAGCCGGCTGGTCCACGGTCGCAGCGCCGCAGGCGGCCAGTCACAGCAGCGGTTCGCCCGGCGCCGGGAGAAACAGGCTCGGGAGGCGCTGACGGCGGCGGCGGACTGTGCCGCCGGAGTGTTCGGGCCATACCACGACCGGCTGGATGCGGTGGTGCTCGGCGGGGACCGGCGCGCCATGGCGGCGCTGCGCGACGATCCGCGGCTCGGCCGGTACTTTGACCTCGCCGTCGACCGGTTCCTGACGGTCCCCGACCCGCGCCTGGCCGTGCTCCAGGGCACCCCACGGCAGTTCCGCGCCATCCAGATCCGGCTGACCGAGATCGACGGCGCAGCCCGGCCCGCCCACTAGCTTGCCCTCGCTGCCGGGCATCGTCGAGCCGTTGACCTTGCCGCACGCTCGGCACTGTCGGTCAGGAGTACGGCCATAACCGGTTACCCCGCCGCGGACCTGCTCGGGTAGGCTCGTCTGCATGCAACCGCTCTGCTCGTGACGCCGCGCCCCGCCCAGGGGTGAAGTCTGCCCAGCGTCAGATCTTGGAGAGAGAGCGAGTTTCCCCGAAATGATCACGGCACGCGCAGTAGAGCTGCGCGCTGGCGCCAGGCTGCTGCTCGAGGCCGCCACGTTCCAGGTTTCTCCTGGTGACAAAATCGGCCTGGTCGGGCGCAACGGCGCGGGCAAGACCACCCTGGCCAGGGTCTTGGCCAGCGAGGTCTTGCCGGCCGCCGGCCAGGTCGTGGCGGGCGGCTCCGTCGGTTACCTGCCGCAGGACACGATGGTCGGCGACCTGGAGGCGCTCGCCCTGGACCGCATCTTGTCGGCGCGCGGCCTCGACACCCTCGTGGCGGCGCTCCGCGAGGCGGAGGTCGAGATGGCGGCGCAAGACCCCGGTGCACGAGACGCGGGCGTGCGCCGGTACGGCCGGCTCGAGGAAAGGCTCGCGGTACTCGGCGGCTACGCGGCCGAGGCCGAGGCGGCCTCGCTCGCGGCGAGCCTGGGACTGCCCCAGCGGGTGCTGCGGCAGCCGCTGCGCACGCTTTCCGGCGGGCAGCGGCGGCGAGTGGAGCTGGCCAGGATCCTGTTCGGGGGTGCGGACACGCTGCTCCTTGACGAGCCGACCAACCACCTCGATGCCGACTCGGTGAGCTGGCTACGCGACCACCTGCGGGCGTTTCGCGGCGGTCTGATCGTGATCAGCCACGACACCAGCCTGCTCGACGCGGTGGTCAACAAGGTCTTCCACCTGGACGCCGACCGCACCGAGCTGGACATCTATAACCTCGGCTGGAAGGCCTACCTGGAGCAGCGGGAAACCGACGCCCGCCGGCGGCGCCGCGAGCGAGTGAACGCCGAGCGGCAGGCCGCAGCCCTGCAGTCGCAGGCAGACAAGATGCGGGCCAAGGCGACCAAGGCGCGAGCCGCGCATAACATGGCCAGACGCGCGGAGCGGCTGCTCGCTGGGGTCAGCGCGGACCGAGCGCCCGACCGGGTGGCGAAGCTCCGGTTCCCGGTACCCGCGCACTGCGGCAAGACCCCGCTGAGCGCGCGGGCCCTGTCAAAGTCCTACGGCTCGCTCGAGGTGTTCACGGACGTGGACATGGCTGTCGACCGGGGCGCCCGGGTGGTGGTGCTCGGGCTCAACGGCGCCGGGAAGACGACCCTGCTACGCCTGCTCGCCGGGCTGGAAGCGCCGGACACCGGCGAGGTAGTCGCCGGGCACGGGCTGCGGCTCGGCTACTACGCACAGGAGCACGAGACCCTCGACGGCGCCACGACCGTGCTGGACAACATGCGGGCAGCGGCGCCCGATCTCGCGGAGCGGGAGCTCCGCAGCATCCTAGGCTCGTTCCTGTTCGGCGGCGATGACGTGGCGAAGCCCGTGCGCGTGCTGTCCGGCGGGGAGAAGACGCGGCTCGCGCTCGCGCTGCTGGTGGTGTCCGGGGCCAACGTGCTGCTGCTCGACGAGCCAACCAACAACCTCGACCCGGCCAGCAGGGCCGAGATCCTTTCCGCCCTGCGGACCTACGCAGGCGCGATCGTGCTGGTCACACACGACGAGGGTGCGGTCGACGCGCTGCGACCCGAGCGGGTGGTGCTGCTACCCGACGGCGTCGAGGACTCGTGGAGCGAGGACCTGGTGGATCTGGTGGCGCTCGCCTGACAAAAGAATGATCTTTTTGCTGGCGTCCGGGTAGCCGACTGCGAGCTAATGAGTGATCATGGCGGGATACGGCTACGCAGCGGTCACTTGGCTCAACCCCGGGAGGTTCGCGTGACCGAGACTCTCAAGAAGGGCACCAGGGTCACCGGTGCCGACCGCACCAAGCTGGCGGCGGACCTGAAGAAGCGCTACAGCGCCGGCGAGAGCATCCGGTCGCTGGCCGCCTCCACCGGGCGGTCGTACGGCTTCATTCACCGGATCCTGAGCGAGAGCGGCGTGTCCCTGCGCGGTCGCGGCGGGGCGACCAGGGGCAAGGCGAAGTCGAAAGCGTGACCCGGGTCGCCGCGGGGCGGCCGCTCACTGCCAGGAGGGGATCATGTCCGCCGAGCCGACCGACCGTGTCGCCGGGCTCAAGCTCGAGGTGGAGGGCGCTGTCGCCACCGTCACCCTGATGCGGCGCGAGCGCCGGAACGCGATGACGCCGTCCATGTGGCGCGGGCTGGCGCAGGTGCCCGGCAGGCTGTCGGGTGATGTCCGGGTCGTGGTGGTGGCGGGCGACGGTCCGTCCTTCTGCGCGGGCATCGATCTGCGCATGTTCACCCCCGAGGGCGTGCCGGGGGAGGACCGCGGGCTCAGCCCGTCGGACCCCGGCTTCGATGCCCAGCTGGCGGGCTACCAGGCGGGCTTCCGCTGGCTGCGCGACCCCGCGATCGTGTCGATCGCCGCCGTGCGCGGGCACGCCATCGGGGCGGGCTTCCAGCTCGCGCTCGCGTGCGACCTGCGTGTGCTGGCCGACGACGCCCAGCTCTGTATGAAGGAACCGGCCCTCGGCCTCGTCCCTGACTTGACGGGGACCAAACCGCTGGTCGATATCGTCGGCCTGCCGCGGGCGGTCGAGCTCTGCCTGACCGCGCGGACGATAGACGCGGCCGAGGCCGCGCGGCTCGGTCTCGCCGAACGCGTCGTCCCTGCGGCCGAGCTCGACGACGCAGTGCGTGAGCTCGCCAAGGAGCTGCAGACCGCGGACCCGGCCGCCGCCAGGGCCACCAAGGCGCTGCTCGCCCACGCGCACGAGCGCAGCCTCGACGAGCAGGCCGTGGCCGAGCGCGCGGCGCAGGCCCGGCTGCTCCAGGCCAGGCCGGCCGATCAGCAGGTGCAGCCGACCCAGGCGGTTTCTGGCTAGTCGCCAGCCGGGGTTCGCCCAGAGCGGAGGCGGGATGATCCGCCGGGCCGGGTAGGTTCACCGACCATGACGATGCACGCCCAGTTCCACGCGATGCGCGGCTTCACCCGCGATCCGTCGGTCACCAAACAGAAGCTGACGCCGGGCACCGTGCGGCGGATCGTCGGCTACGCCCGGCCGTACCGGCTGGAGCTGGCGATCTTCCTGCTCGCCGCCGCGCTGGATGCGGGCGTCACGGTTGGGTATCCCGTGCTGCTGGGATTCGTGATCGACAAGGGCATCATTCCGAAGCGGCCGTCCGTGGTGCTGACCGTGGCCGGGATCATGGCCGGACTGGCTGTCTTTGACGCGTTCCTGTCGGTCGTCCAGCGCTACTTCACCTCGCGGGTCGGCGAGGGTCTCATCTATGACCTGCGGACCCAGGTGTTCGGGCACGTGCAGCGTCAGCCGATCGCGTTCTTCACGAGGGCCCAGACCGGATCCCTGGTCAGCCGGCTGAACAGCGACGTCATCGGCGCGCAGCAGGCCCTGACGTCCACGCTGTCGTCGGTGGTGTCCAGCACACTGCAGCTCGCTCTCGTGCTCGCCGCCATGTTCTTCTACTCGTGGCAGGTCACGCTCATCGTGCTCGTGCTGATCCCGATGTTCTTGTATCCGGCCCGCCGGGTGGGCCGCAGGCTGCAACGGCTCACCCGGGAGTCCATGCAGCTGGACGCCCAGCTCGGCACCACGATGACGGAGCGCTTCAATGTGGCGGGCGCCATGCTGGCCAAGCTGTACGGTCGCCCGGCGGACGAGCTCGGCCTGTTCGCCGGCCGGGCGGCTCGGGTCAGGGACATCGGCGTGCTCACCGCGCTGTGGGGCAGCGCACTCGTGACCGGGCTCAGCCTGCTGGCCACCCTGTCGCAGTCGGTGGCCTACGGACTCGGCGGCGAGCTGGTTATCCACGGGGCGCTGCAGATCGGCAGCATGGTGGCCCTTGCCACCCTGCTGACCCGGCTCTACGGGCCGATCACGTCGCTGTCGAACGTGCAGGTCAACTACATGACCGCGCTGGTCAGCTTCGACCGGGTATTCGAGGTGCTGGACCTGAAGCCGATCATCGATGAGAAGCCGGACGCGACGCCGCTCCCGGCGGCCGGGCGCGGCGGCTCCGGCGGCTCCGGGGCGGCGCCGGACATCCAGTTCGATCACGTCAGCTTCCGGTACCCGACGGCTTCAGAGGTCTCGCTCGCCTCGCTCGAGTCGATCGCCCTGCCGGCACCGGAGCGGACCGGACCGGGCCAGCAGGCGCTGACGGACGTGAGTTTTGTCGCCCCGGCCGGCAAGCTGACCGCCCTGGTCGGCCCGTCCGGGGCAGGCAAGACGACGATCACGCACCTGGTGGCGCGCCTGTACGACCCGACCGACGGGGTCGTGTCCATCGGCGGGACCGACATCAGGGACGTCACACTGGACTCGCTGCACGATGTCGTCGGCGTGGTGACCCAGGATGCGCACCTGTATCACGACACGATCCGGGCCAATCTGCGCTACGCCCGCCCCGCGGCTTCCGAGCAGGAGCTCATCCTGGCCTGCCAGGCCGCCCAGATCTGGGACTTGATCGCGGTGCTCCCTGATGGCCTCGACACCGTCGTCGGCGACCGGGGTTACCGGCTGTCGGGCGGCGAGAAACAGCGGGTCGCGCTGGCCAGGCTGCTGCTGAAGGCGCCCTCGGTGGTCGTCCTCGACGAGGCCACGGCCCACCTGGACTCCGAGTCCGAGGCGGCTGTGCAGCGGGCGCTGAAGACCGCGCTCGCCGGGCGGACCTCGCTTGTCATCGCCCACCGGCTGTCAACCGTGCGGGAGGCAGACCAGATCCTGGTGATCGACGGCGGCCGGGTGGTCGAGGCGGGCCAGCACGCGGAGCTGCTGGCAGCGGGCGGCCTGTACGCCGACCTGTACGAAACGCAGTTCGCCCGGCAGCAGACGGCGCCGTCCAGCACCGCCCCCGTGAGAGCGTCAGTCTAGGTAGCCGACCCGTCGCAGGTCCGGCCCGGCCACGGAGTCGAGCTCGGCGAGCTGGGCGGAGGTGAGCACCCGCCGCCAGCACCCGGGCTCGGCATCCGGCCCGGTCGGCAGGTCGACCCGGCCGACCTCCCCGCCGACGAATCCGGCGAGCGCAGCCGCGGTCGCGGCCGGCTGGCTGACGACGTTCTCGTATCGCAGCGTGGTGAGCTGATCGGCGGACATGGCCGCGCGCAGCCTGGCCATCGCCCGCACCGACCCGCGCCACCGCAGCGCGCACTTGCCGACGACGCTGAGCCGGGGCCACAGGGCCCGGTCGTCCTCGGTCTCCACGCCGAGGAACGGATTGGGGAACTCCGTCTCCACATTGGCGACGCCGGCCTTGAACCAGCTCAGCGCCTGCGGGTCAGCTAGCATCGCCGCCACGACGTCCCTGCCGTCCCTGATGATCTGCACGAGCCGGGCGTCGGGAAACGCGGCCATCAGCGCGGCGGTGCAGTACATGAGGTCGGGGCTGGCGTCGCCGTACCTGACGATCTGGCGTTCGGAAACGCAGCAGGCGGGGCCGGTGACCCCGCCCGCGCGCCGGCATACGGCCGAGCACGTCAGGCAGCCGTGCGCGGTCACCAGCCAGCCCTGCGCGAGCGCGTCGCGCAGCACCGTCGCGGCCGCCGCGCCGCGACCGTGCTGGATCGACGGACTCCGGGCGAAGGCGTAGACCACGCTCTGCACGATCTCCTGGCCAATGGTCACGTGAAAGCCAGGGGACCGCTTGAGCGCGCAGCCGATCAGGTCGGCACCGGAGTGTGGCGCCCCGAGGACGAACACCGGCCGGTGGACCTTACGACCGTTAACGACCAGAATGTGTGGGCGAGGTGGCATGGCTACCCATCAGTGTGTCATTGCCACCGTGCTGCCCGGACGGCCCGCCCTCGCGGCCGCGAGCGCGTGGTCCGGCCTAGCCGGGCACCTAGCCGGGAGTCACCGTCGCGCCGCCCCGACCGCCGCCGTCGTGGCCGGCCTCAGCCGGGACAGCACCGCGCTCGTCGGCCGTGCCGTCCTGGTCGCCACCGCGCCGGCGGCAGTGGTCGGTGGCGTGGCCCTCGAGGTTCAGCGCTGCCTGAATCAGCGGAACATGGCTGAACGCCTGGGGCGTGTTGCCGACCTGGCGTCCGTACCGCGGGTCGTATTCCTCGCTGAGCAGCCCGAGATCATTCCGCAGGGCCAGCAGGCGCTCGAATACGGCCACCGCCTCGTCGTACTCGCCGATCAGGTGCAGCGCGTTCACGAGCCAGAAGCTGCACGCCAGGAACGCGCCCTCCGCTCCGGGCAGGCCGTCGACGTCGGCGGTGCCGCCACTGCCGCCCGCCTGGGTATAGCGCAGCATCAGCCCGTCCCGCATCAACTCGCGCCGCAGTACGCGGACCGTGGACACCACGCGCGGGTCGTCCGGGGGGAGGAAACCGACCTCAGGGATCAGCAGCACGGAGGAGTCGAGCTCAGCACTCCCGTAGTACTGGGTGAACACGCCGCGGGCGGCGTCGTAGCCGTGGTCGAGTACTTGCGCGTGGATCTGGTCCCTGATGTCTCGCCAGCGCTGCAGGGGCCCAGGATTGCCTTGCTCGACGAGGTGAATGGCACGGTCGAACGCGACCCAGGCCATCACCTTGGAGTGGACGAAATGCCGCCGCGGTCCCCGCACCTCCCAGATTCCCTCGTCGGGCTCATCCCAGTGCTTTTCCAGGAAGCCCAGCAGCTGCCGCTGCAGGCTCCAGGTGTGCTTGTCGAAGCCGAGGCCGGCCTGGCGGCCGAGCGTGAGCGCGTCGGTAACCTCGCCGTAGACATCGAGCTGCCGCTGATCGACGGCGGCGTTGCCGATTCGCACGGGGGCTGACCGCTCGTAGCCGGGGAGCCAGCTGACCTCCCACTCGGCGAGCCGCCGCTCGCCGGCCACGCCGTACATGATCTGCACATCGCGGGGATCGCCGGCGATCGCGCGGCCCAGCCACTGGCGCCAGCTATCGGCCTCGGCGGTGTACCCGGTACGCAGCAGCGCCTCCAGCGTGATCGTCGCGTCGCGGAGCCAGCAGTAGCGGTAGTCCCAGTTCCGCACGCCGCCGATGTCCTCGGGCAGCGACGTCGTCGGCGCCGCGACGATGCCGCCGGTCGGCGCGTATGTCAGCCCCTTGAGCGTGATCAGCGACCGCATGACCGCGTCGCGATACGGGCCGCGGTAGGTGCAGCGGGCAGCCCAGTCGGACCAGAACTCCCTGGTGGCGTCCAGCGCCACCGCCGCGATCACGCACGGATCGGGGAACAGGTGTGACTGCTTCCAGGCCAGCGCGAACCACTGGCGGTCCCCGGCCTTGACGTCGAACACCGCCTCGTGGGCCATGTTCTGCCCGATGCTGCGGATCGAGCCGTGGAAGCACACCGAGTCGGGGCCCGCGATCGCCCGGATGTCGGTTCCGTTGCGGCGTACCCAGGGAATGACCTTGCCGTAGCCGAACCGGAGCCTGAGCACGGACTCCATCTCGACGCTGCCCTCGACCCCCTCGATGATGCGGACCAGCACCGGGTCAGCATGGTCCCGCGGGGGCATGAAGTCGGTGACCCGGACGACGCCGCTGAAGGTGCGCCAGGTCGTGACCAGGATCAGCGAGTCGCCCAGGTACTGCCGGCTGACCTCGCCGCGCCGGGACACGGGGCCCTCGGAGCTCGTGGGGCAGATCCGCCAGTGGCCGTTGCGCTCGTCGCCGAGCAGCGCGGCGAAGCACGCGTCGGAATCGAACCTGGGCAGGCACAGCCAGTCCACCGAGCCGTGCCGGCTCACGAGCGCGGCCGTCTGCATGTCCCCGATCAGCGCGTAGTCCTCGATCAGTCCCGCCATCGCACCTCCTGGTCCAGCGCGTCACTGGGATCAAGAGTGGCACGGGATGCAGCGTGCCGGCGGCCGGAGGCACGCCGGCCGGGCCGTGGCCGTAAAGTGGCCGCGTGCAACCACGACGAGCGCCGCGCGGGCTGACCAGTACCGCTCCGGCGCGGAGCAACGGACCAGTCACCGGGTGTAACCGCCTGGTCGTGACTGCGCTCGCGGGCATCGTCGGGCTGCTCGTCCTGACCGGATGCGCGAAGATGGACGCCGCCCTCGATCAGCAGTGGATGGTCGTCGACTTCGGCCCGCACACCTCAGAGGCCACTGCGCTGCACGTCCGGGCCGAGTGCTCGCACATCCAGAACACGCCGCCGATGGCACTGCCGACCCAGCACACTGTCGTCGCGATCATGTACGGCATCCGGTTCAACACGACCAACTCCTCCCCGGCTGATCTCGCCGAGCTGCAGACCTGCCTGCAGCGGTTCACGGCCGTCCAGGGCGTCGATCCGGAGGACGCGGGGGACGAGGGCAGCTAGCGCTGCACGCGCGGCGCGGTCAGCCCCACGTCCGCTGGTCCGTCCCGCTGATACTCGCGCATCAGGTGAACTTCTCCCGACCGCAATGTAAACTCCTGGTGCAAATATCGAGTTATTCGATAGGAAAAGGTGGAACTATGCGGAGACTGCTTGCCGGGTTCGTGGTCGCGGGCATGACTGTGCTCGCGGCCGGGTGCGGCTCATCGGTGGCCAGCTCCGGCAGCACGCCGGCGAAGAAGGTTGTGCTCCGGCTCGGCTTCCTTGAGAACATCACGCACGCACCCGCGCTGATCGGCGTCAAGGACGGCTTCTTCACCAAGAACCTGGGGAAGAACGTCACGCTCAAGCTGTATCCCTACAGCACCGGTACCGAAGAGGCGACGGCACTGCTGGCGGGGCAGCTCGATGCCGCCTACGTTGGCCCTAACCCGGCGATCAACACCTGGCAGAAGTCCAACGGCACGCTGATCAAGGTCATCTCCGGTGCCGCATCGGGCGGCGCAGAGCTGGTCGTCAACAAGAACATCACGAGTGCCAGCCAGCTGAAGGGTCAGAAGCTGGCGACCCCGTCGCTCGGCAATACTCAGGATGTCTCGCTGCGCTACTGGCTGAAGACGCAGGGCCTGACCACCACGCCCACCGGCGGTGGCGACGTGCCCGTGACGCCGATCACGCCGAACTCCGCGGCAGTGCTGCAGTTCGCCTCCGGCCAGATCGCCGGCGGCTGGGAGCCCGCACCCTACGACACCGAGATGGTCGCCGACGGCGGGCACGTCCTCGTCAACGAGGCGACTCTCTGGCCGGGCGGGCAGTTCGTGACCACGCTGCTCGTCGTGACGCAGCCGTTCCTGGCCGCCAACCCCACCGTGGTCAGTGACCTGCTGAAGGCCGAGATCGAGGCGAACTCCTACATCGCCAGCCACAAGTCGGCCGCCGAGAGCGCGGCTAACGCGGAGCTGGCGAGCCTGACCGGCAAGGGACTCAAGTCCTCCGTGCTGGCGGCGTCCTTCGCCCAGGTCACCTTCACCGATGACCCGATCGAGAGCTCGCTCGTCGCCGACGCCTCGCACGCGGTGTCACTGGGTCTGCTCAAGCCTGTCAGCGACCTGACCGCGATATTCGACCTCGCGCCGCTGAACAAGCTGCTGGCTGCGGACGGCCAGCCGACGGTCGGATCGTGACGGTACGCGACAACCAGCTGACGCCCCCAGCGGCCGCGCCGGGGGCGTCAGCCTTGCCCGGTGCGCACCAGGAGGCACCGCCGCCCGCAGCCGCGGCCGAAGCCGTCCGGCTCACCGGCGTCAGCAAGTCCTACGGGACCGGCCGGACGCAGTTGCTCGCACTCGACGGGGTGTCGCTGACGGTGCGCGACGGCGAGTTCGTGTGCATCATCGGCGCCTCCGGCTGCGGTAAGAGCACGCTGCTCAACCTCGTGGCCGGACTCGACAAGCCGACATCGGGGCGCGTCGAGGCCGGCGGCCGCCGGGTAGGCCTGATGTTCCAGGAGCCGGCCCTGTTTCCGTGGCTGACCGCGGGGCGCAACGTCGAGCTAGCGCTTCGCGCTAGGGGGGTGCCGAAAGCTGCCCGGCAGGCGCAGGTGGCCGAGTTGCTGGCCGCGGTGCGGCTGCAGGGCTTCGCCGGCCAGCGTCCGCACGAGCTGTCTGGCGGCATGCGGCAGCGGGTGGCGCTGGCCCGCGCCCTGGCGCAGGACGCGGACGTCCTGCTGATGGATGAGCCGTTCGGCGCGCTCGACGCGATGACCAGGGACCTGCTGCACGACGAGCTAGAGCGGATCTGCACGGACCGGACGCTGACGGTGCTGTTCGTCACGCACAACGTCCGGGAGGCGGCGAGGCTGGGGGACCGGACGATCGTGCTCAGCAGTCGGCCGGGCCGGGTCATCGCGGAGTACGCGGCGCCGCGCGGCCCGCGGCGGACCGACAGTCCCGAGGTCGCGCAGCTCGCCGGCCTGCTGACTGAACGGCTGCGAGAGGAGATGGGGCGGCATGGCAGCTAACCAGGCTTTGCACGGCCTGGACAGCCTTGAGCTCAGCGGGGCGGCGCACGACCGCGGGCCGGCCCGGCTGGCCAGGAGGGCGTGGGCCAAGACGTGGCCGAAGGTGCTCGCGGTCGGGCTGGTGCTCGCCGTCTGGCAGATCGTGCACCTGACCGGCTGGAAGCACTTCGTCCTCCAGGGTCCTGGCTCGGTATTGTCCGACCTGTGGCAGATGGCCGGCCACGGCCAGCTCTGGGCGGCCATCGGCGTGACCATGAAGCGCGCGCTCATCGGCTACCTGGTGGCCCTGCTGGTTGGCTCGGTCGTGGGGCTGCTGGTGGCGAGGATCCCGCCGCTCCGCGCCGCGATCGGCTCGATCATCACCGGCCTGCAAACGATGCCCTCGATCGCGTGGTATCCGTTCGCGATCATCCTGTTTACCCAGGGCACGGACGCGATCATCTTCGTGATGATCCTGGGTGCCGCGCCGTCCATCGCCAACGGCCTGATCTCCGGCGTCGACTACACGCCACCGCTGCTGCTGCGGGCCGGACGGACGATGGGCCTACGCGGGGTGACGCTCTACCGGTACCTAATCGTGCCGGCCTCGCTGCCGGCCTTCGTCGCGGGGCTCAAGCAGGGCTGGGCGTTCGCCTGGCGCAGCCTCATGGCAGGCGAGCTCGTCGTGTCGATCGTCGGTCCGCCTGGCCTCGGAGTGCTGCTCAACACCGATGAGAGCGTCCAGGACTTCAGGGGAGTCACCTCGATCATCATCGTGATCCTGATCCTCGGCATCGTGGTTGACATGATCTTCACCAAGGCCGATCTTGCGATCCGCCGCCGCCGCGGCCTGCTGGACCCGTCGGTTTCGAGCTGACCTCCGGCACGGGGCCGGCGCGGCGATTCAGTGCGGCCGGTGGTGGTACACGCCGAGCACGTTGCCGGCCGGATCACGCAGTGCGCCGATGTCCCTGTGGTCGTCGATCACGACCGGGCCGTGGACCCGTGACCCGCCGAGGCGTTCGGAGCTGGCGAGGGTCGCCGCCACGTCGCTGACGGCTGCGTAGACGGTGCTCCATGGGCCGGGACCGGCGGCCCCGATGCCGCCGCGGATCCCGCGGGTCGTGCCGGTGTCCACCATCCCGTAGCCGACGGCGGCCGGGCTCACCTGCCAGCCGAAGACCTCGGCGTAGAAGCGCTGACTGCGCGTCGCGTTCGTGCCCAGCACCTCGAACCAGTCCACCGGGGGGCCGTCGGCCCGATCGGCCGCGGGCATCTCGGTCTGTGCGGCCGTCGGCGCGCCGGACTCGCCGGCCCCGAGCACCAGCCCGGCGACGAGGCCGTCCAGATCCTCGAACAGGGCATAGGTCGCCATGCCGGGCAGCTCGGTGATGGGTCGCACGGTCTTGCCGCCGATCAGGTTGATCTTGTCCAGCGCGGCCTGAAGGTCGTCGGTCTCGATGTAGAAGGTCGCTGTGGCCGGGCCGTCAGCGGCGGCCGCGACGCCGCCGTTGATGCCGCCACCGGTATCGATGCGGGTGTATCTGATGCCCGGCACCGGGCGCACCCGCCAGCCGAACAACTCCGCGTAGAACCCGGCGAGCTCCCTGTCATCCGGGCCGCTGAGTTCGAAGTGCACCACCGGATGCGCCATGCGTGACCTCCCACGCGGCCGTCGCTCGACACTCTCCCGCAGACCCGGACGGCAGCCGGACACGCAATCCGCCGGTCCGGCGCCGCACGACGGCGGCGGCTAGCCGCCGAGTATCTTCGCCTTGGCGGCGGCGAACTCCTCGTCGGTCAGGGCGCCTTGCTGGTGCAGTTCAGCTAGCTGGCTGAGCTGGTCGGCAGACGAGGCCGGTGCGGTCTCGCCGCCTTGGACGGCCTGGGCCGCCTGCACCGGCTGCCCGCGGCTGTCGTCCTGATAGGCAGCGGCGTCGGCCTGCTCCGCCGCGCGGCGGCCGGTCGCCCTTCCGGCCGCGAAGGTGCCCCCGATCGCCGCCGCGCGCAGCAGCGGCCGACGGCGCACTAGCCCTGGTCTTCCGTACATGATCGTCCTTTCTCCGGCGCGGTCAGCCGTCGGTGCCAGCAGGCAGCTCGAGGCCGAGCGCGACCATGATCTCCGGGGCCGCCGACACGACCCTGGCCATGCCGGTCTGCGGTGCCACCGCCGTCAGGACGCCGAGAATCTCCCGCGGCTCCGCGCCGGCGTCGAGCGCTGCCTGGACCTGGAAGAGGTACGACGCGGGCGCCGCGTCCATGGCAACCAGCGCGGCGATCTTCACCAGCGCGAAGGACTTGGGATCCAGGCTGCTGTCGGCCCGCAGTTGTTCTCTTAGGTCGGCGGCCTCGCCGAGAACGCCGGCATCACCCATGGCCAGCGCCGCCAGCTTCTCACTGGTGGCCCGGTCGACCGCCCTGCCAGACCCGGAAACGCTCACGTGCCCCCCAAACAATGCGCTGCCCGCTGCCCGGCTGGCGGCGGTCTACTGCGACACTGCGCGCTGCCGCGTCGCCAGTCATCACCCGCCAAGAGTGAAGCTGATACCCGCCAGAGCGGGGGATAGTGCTGGGTATCGGCCGGTAAGGGAACGGGGGGACCATGCTCGACGCACTTCTGAACATCGTGTGGCTGGTGCTTGAAGGCATCTGGATGGCCATCGCCTATGTCATAGCTGGAGTGATTTGCCTGATTTTGATCGTGACGATCCCGTTCGGCATAGCGGCGTTCCGGATCGCGAGCTACGTGCTGTGGCCGTTCGGCCGCACCGCTGAGCGCCGCCCCGACGCCGGGGTGGGCTCGGTGATCGGTAACGTCCTGTGGATCATCCTGTTCGGCTGGTGGCTCGCCCTCGGCCACCTGATCGCGGGCGTCGCGCTGTGCCTGACGATCATCGGCATTCCGCTGGGCCTCGCCAGCTTCAAGATCATTCCGATCACGCTGCTGCCGCTCGGCACCCGGATCGTCCCAACGCGCCGGTACGCCTGACTGCCCCCTGCCGCCCGGCGCGCTGCGTCTTGCGGATATGCGACCGCCGTGGTGGCATGACCGTCAGGCAGCACTGCAGGCGGGAGGACGGGCGCCGGGATGAGCGAGATCGCAGCGCAGCGGGCAGCCATGCGCGCGGAGTGGGCGGGCAAGACAGTGTGCGACGCGCTGGCCGAGGCGGCCGGACGATTCGGCTCGCGGCCGGCCTTGTCCGACCGCGACGGTGCTGGGCCGTGGCAGACGCTCACCTGGGCGGAGACGAGACAGCGGGTCCTGGAGCTCGCTGCGGGCTTCATCGAACTCGGGCTGCGGCCCGGCGATCATGTCGCGCTCATGCTCCCAAACCGGCTCGAACACGTCCTGGGCGACCTTGGCGTGCTGCACGCGGGCGGGACTCCCGTGACCTTCTACGCGACGCTGGCGCCGGAGCAGATCGCGTACGTGGCCGCCAACTGCGGTGCGACCATGGCCGTCCTCGACGGAGCTAGCGAGCTGGGCCGCTGGCAGCAGGTGCTGGCGCGTCTGCCGTCGCTGCGGACGATCATCGTCAGGGATGCGGCCGCCTGCCCGGCGGAACCGCCGTTCCTGAGCTGGGACGCCCTGACCGAGCTCGGCGCGACCCGGCACGCGGCCAGCCCGGACGCCGTGTCCGCTCGGATCGCCGCGATCCGAGCGGACGACCCGGTCACGCTGCTGTACACCTCGGGTACCACGGCGAATCCGAAGGGCGTCCGCATCACCCACGCCAACGTGCTCTACGAGGTGGCCGCCCTCGAGGCCGGCGGGGCCGTCCCGATGCACGCCCGGGTCGTTTCCTACCTGCCGCTCGCCCACATCGCGGAGCGGATGCTCACGGTGTACCTCGGGGTATGCCACGCCCGGCACGTGTACTTCTGTCGCGACGCGGCGAGCCAGCTCGTCGGCACCCTGACCGACGCCAGGCCCACCGCGTTCTTCGGCGTACCGCGGATCTACGAGAAAGTCATGGCGGGCATCCAGGCGCTGCTCGCGGCTGAGCAAGACGAGGGCAAGCGAGCGGCGGTGGCTCAGGCGATGGCGACCGGCCTCGAGTACGTGCGCAGCCTGCAGTTCGGCGAGACCACCGCCAGCGAGCTGGCCGACCGGTTCGCGGCGGTGGATCAGCAGGTGCTGGGTCCGATCCGGTCGCTGCTCGGCCTCGGCGAGGCGGTGCTATCGAGCGGCGCGGCGCCGTTCCCGCCAGAGGTAGCGACGTTCTTCGCCGGGCTCGGGATGCAAGTCTTCGACGTGTACGGGATGAGCGAGACGACCGGGGCGTTCACCACCAACACGCCGCAGGCATTTCGGCTCGGCACTGTTGGCCGGCCGGTGCCGGGCATGGAGGTACGAATCGCCGGCGACGGGGAGATCCTCACCCGCGGACCGCTGACGACGCCCGGCTACCTGAATCTGCCGGAGCAGACCGCCGACCTGATCGACGCCGACGGCTGGCTGCACACCGGCGACGTTGGCAGCATCGATGCCGACGGCTTCGTCAGCGTGCTGGACCGGAAGAAGGAGCTGATCATCACCGCCGGGGGCGAGAACGTATCGCCGGCCGCGGTGGAGAACCTGCTGGTCGCCCATCCGCTGATCGGTCAGGCGCTGGCCTACGGTGACCGGCGCCCGTACCTGGTCGCGCTGCTGACCCTCGACAGCGGGGTGGCGCCGGCGTGGGCGCGAGCCCACGGCATCGAGGCGACCTCGCTGGCCGAGCTGGCCGGCAATCCGCAGGTGCTCGCCGAGGTCAGTCGCGCCGTCGAGGCGGCCAACGGCAGGCTGGCCAGGGTGCAGCAGGTGAAGTACTGGGAGCTGCTGCCGGTTGAGTGGACCGCAGAAAGCGAGGAGCTAACCCCGACGCTCAAGCTGAAGCGCCGCGTCGTGCACGCCAAGTACGCCGACGTGATCGACGGGCTGTACCGCAGCTGACCCGGCCGAGCGGTGCGGCGCGGCGTCGTGGCCGCCGCCCGGCCGGAAGATCAGGCACGTGCTCGTCGCGACCGCGTACAGCTTGCCGGCGGCGTCGGTGAGCCGGGCCTCGGCGAGCGCGGACCGGCGGCCCGCGTGCGTCACGGCACCCTCGCACCTCATCGGGCCGACGGCGGACGTCACCGGCCGGAGGAACTTGATGCTGAGGTCCAGGCTGGTGTAGTGGGTCCCGGCCGGCAGCGTGCTGTGCACCGCACAGCCACAGGCTGAGTCGCACAGCGCGGCCAGCACTCCGCCGTGCACCGAGCCGATCGGGTTGTAGTGAAACTCCGCGGGCGTGAACTCGAAGGTCACCTGGCCGGGCCGCACACTGACTGCCGCGAAGTCCAGCGTGCGCGCGAGCGGCGGGGCGGGCAGGGCGCCGTCGACGATGGCCTGCAGGAACGCCATACCGTCGAGGCCGCCGGCGGCTCCCGCGGCGACGGTCGGATCGTCCCAGCTGTACGCGCGGTCGCGAGCCGGGTCGTGGCGGCCAGTCTCGCTAGGCCGCAGGTCTGCGTCGTGCACCATGACCTCCCTGGTTGCCGGGATTGCCGAGGGTGAGCGGGCGCGGGACGGCCCAGTGACCGGCTGGTGGCCCGATCGACGGCCGGAACACGATGGCGTCGAGGGTGCGCTCGGACGGCGCGTCCGGCCACCGTCGGCCGATGATGCCCAGCATCAGCCGATTTTCTGGAAGCACCTCGAGCACGAGCGTGTCCACGCCACGCCGGGCAGCCCGGTCCGTGAGGGTGCGCAGCACCTGGGTGCCGATGCCCCGGCACTGCCACTCGTCGCCGACGACCAGGCCGATGCTGGTCTCGGTCCCGCCGCCGATCGCTGTGTCGGCGGCCATTCCGTGCCCGATCACGGTGCCCCGCTGGTCGGTGACGAGCAGCACGTCTGCGCCGGTGGCGCCGCCCAGCGCGCGCAGCAGGCCACCGCTCGGCGGCGCCACCGCGGCGAAGAACCGCAGATACTGCGAACGTCGCGACAGCCCGCACAGGAACGCACGGATGCCCGGAAGGTCGTCAGGGCCAGCCCGCCGGAGCTCGGCGACCGGGGTTCGATCCATAGACTCAGCATCGTCTGTGCTTGCTAAGTCTGTCAAGTGGACCTAGCCTGCGTGCATGAGACGATCGTGGGCCCTCGACTACGACACCGCCAGCTGCACCATCGCGGCGGCGCTCGAGGTCGTGGGGGAGAGGTCGACGTTCCTGGTGCTGCGCGAGGCGTTTAACGGCGTACGCCGGTTCGACGACATGCAGCGGCGGACCGGCATGCCGCGCCAGGTACTGAGCAACCGGCTAGCACGGCTGGTTGGTGACGGGATCCTGCGCAAGGTGCCCTATCGCGAGGAGGGCCAGCGGCCGCGCGAGGAATACCGGCTGAGCGATAAGGGCCTGGACCTGTTCCCGCTCGTCGTCGCGCTGCTGACCTGGGGCGACAGGTACGCGGCCGGACCCGACGGAGCGCCGGTGCTGCTGACGCACCGGGACTGCGGCGCGCCGGTGCGGCTGGAGCTGACGTGCGCCGCCGGGCACGTCCTCGGCTCGGCGCGCGACGTCACGCCGCTGCCCGGCCCGGCCGCCAGGCGGGTGGCGTAACCGGCTGGCCTGGCGCGGCTAGGTCAGCAGGTCAGGCGGCCTGATGTTCGTTGTCGTGTCCGGAAGCTGGCCCGTTGCGGACGGGAAGCCGGCCGTCTGGGCCGCCGGGAAGTCGCCGTAGTAGGTGTCTGCCTCGGCGGGGAGATCGCCCGCGGCGAGCATCGACAGCCGGCCCATCGCGATTGCGCCCACGAAGACAACCAGCAGGCCAAGCCCGGTGAACAGGGTGACCGTCTCGACGTACGTGCGGAGCGAGTCCGGCCCCGCGCCGGCCCACAGGATCGGCTTGCCGACCGCGATTGACCTCCTGATCACGATCGTGGTGAAGTCGTGCCCCAGGCCGAACCACGCGCCCCCGAGCGCGGCGAGCAGCCCCGCGGACACGCCCACGCCCCGGTTCCTGGTCACCGCGATGACCAGGCCACCGAGCAGCACGGCGGCGCCGGGAATGATCGAGTAGTAGAGCCGCCCGGGGTTGTACAGCCACGTCTTGTCCGGCGTGTACCCGAAGTGAACATACGGGCCCACGAACGGTGCCAGGCCGCCCCAGAGGCCCAGCAAGATCAGCAGCAGCCCGCAGACTGCACCACGCCGTCGCGGAATACGGCCTTCAGGGTTCATGTCATCCACTTCCCCGCGCAATCGGTTCTTTAAAGACTTACACATGCTCGTCACTCGGCGGCGGGTTCCTTCGGCAAAGTGCTGGTAAATCGGGTCGGAAGAGCTGTTCAGCCGCTGCCGTGCCACGGCAGCCGGCAGGTATGGTCGCGGTCGTGGACGTCCGCAGGCTCCCCCGGCGCGCGGGGGTCGTCCTCGCTGACCCGCGTCCTGCTGCGGCGGGCTAACGCGCGGGCCCGGAGTGACCGCCATGCTGATCGTCGCTACCGCCGGCCAGGTCGGCCACGGTAAGTCGGCGCTCATTCACGCTCTCACTGGCGTACAGCCCGACGGCGGACCAGCCGACGCCCAGCGCGGCGGCACCGCCGAACCGGGGTTCGCCTGGCTCACCCTGCCCTCAGGCGCGCAGCTGGGTCTTGTCGACGCCGGAGGCCCGGAGCGCTTCATCGCCAGCGTGCTGGCCGGAGCTGCCCCGGTGCCCGCCGTCCTCTTCATCGTGGCAGCGGACCAGGGCTGGATGCCCCAGTCCGCGGAGCACCTGGCGGTCGTGAGCGCGCTCGGCGTCAGCCAGGCGCTGCTCGTGGTCACCAAGAGCGACCTTGCCGATCCGGGCCCGGCGCTGGCGGAGGCCGCGGCGCGGATCGCGGGCAGCCCGCTCGGTGCCGTCCCGGCCGTCGCGGTCAGCTCGGCCACCAGCGCGGGCGTCCCGGACCTAGTCGCGGCGCTTGACCAGTGGTGCGCTGGGCAGGCTGCGCCCGATCCGGGCGCCGCGGTACGGATCTGGATCGACAGGTCGTTCAGCGTCTCTGGTGGCACCGTCGTGACGGGCACGTTGCCAGCTGGCACCGTGCACAAGGACGATCAGCTGCTGCTCACTCCCGGCATGCGGCCGGTCCGGGTTCGCGAGCTCCAGGTGCTGGGCAAGCCAGTGGACGCGGCGGCCGGCCCCACCCGAGTGGCGCTGCACCTGGCCGGCGTGAGCCGGGACACGCTGCACCGGGGCACCGCGCTCGTGTCGCCCGGCCGGTGGACTCTCACCGACGTGCTGGACGTGCGGATCGGGGCGGTGTCTCCGCCGCCCGCTGCGGACGGCGAGGGTGCCGCAGGCGAACCGGGCGCCGGGACCGCGGCACCTGGCCAGCTCGGTCGGTCGGTCGCGCTTCATGTCGGTTCTGCCCGGGTCATCGCCCGGGTGCGCCCGCTGGGACCCGGACTGGCCCGGCTCGGCCTCGCCGACCCGCTGCCGGTCCATGTCGGCGACCGGCTGTTGCTGCGCGATCCCGGCACCCGGCGGCCCGACTGGTGGCCACCGGTGAGCGGGGCGGTCGTGCTCGATGTCGCGCCGCCGCCGCTAGCTCGCCGCGGGGCCGCCGCCGCGGCCGCGAGACAGCTCGCCAGCTGGCCGGACCGGCCGACCGCGGCCGAGTTGCTCGCCCGGCACGGATTGCTGCGCGGCAGCGCGCTGCTGGCGATGGGCGTGCCGGAGCTGCCCGAGCCAGTGACTGGCGAGTGGCTTGCCGATCCTGACCGCTGGCGGGCGCTCTCCCACCAGCTAGGTGAGGTGCTGGCGAGTCACGCCGCGGCCGAGCCGCTGGCCGCGGGCCTGCCGATCGAGGTGGCCAGGGAGGCCCTTGATCTGCCGGACCGCCGGCTTGTCACGGCGCTGGCCAGGCCGCCGTTCCGGATTTCCTGCGGCGCCGTGCAGATCGGCCTGGGCGGGTCGACGGCCGGGCCGAAGCTGCCGGAGTCCGCGCAGGCCGCGATCCAGGTGCTGCGCGCCGATCTCGCCGCTGCCCCGTTTGCGTCTCCGGACGCCAGCCGCCTGCGCAAGCTGGGGCTGGACGCACGCAGCATCGCCGTCGCCGTGCGGGCCGGGGAGCTGCTGCGCATCAGCGATCAGGTGGTGCTAGCACCAGGCGCGGACGAGGCGGCCGCGGCGATCTTGTCCGGGCTCGACCAGCCATTCACGGCGGCAGAGGCGCGGCAGGCGCTCGGTACTACCCGGCGGACCGCGATCCCGCTGCTGGAGTTCCTCGATGCGGCAGGCATCACCGAGCGGCTGGCCGATGACCGCAGGGTGCTCCGGGCCACGGTCGGCCGGGACGGAGCGGCGGCTCCGGCGCGCGTCCCGGACGCGTCAGTCGCCGCCGACGCGACAGCGGCGGCGGCTGCGCTCGACCGCTAGCGCCCGCCGAAGCGGGTCGCGGACCACGTGCGGGCGTCGGCTGGCGGGACGCCCGTCGCGATCCAGCTGGTCAACACGGCCGCCGTGGCCGGAGCGTTGAGGATTCCGGTGCGGAAGTGCCCCGACGTCAGCCAGGCGTTGCCGAGGCCGGGCACCCTGTCGATGACGGGCCGGCGGTCCGGGTGCCGCGGCCGGAAGCAGCACCACTGATAGGCAACCCCGATGCCGCGCAGTGGCGGCAGAACCGCGGCAAGGCTGGCGGCGATCGCGTTGATCACGTCGGGCTGGACCGCAGGGGTCTCGTCGTCCGCGTCAAAGGTGCCGCCCGCCAGCAGCTGCCCGTTCTCGATCTGGGTGCCGACCGGTGCCACGATGCCGGGCAGCGTTACCTCCGTTCGCTCGGTCACCAGCAGGTGGCCCTTGACCCGGTCCGACGGAATGTGCAGCGGCAGCCCGTCCAGCACCGGCGGCCTGCCGGTGGCGAATACCACCACGCCGGGGGTAATCGTGCCGCTGGACGTGCCGACGCCGACGATCCGGTCACCGCGGATGTCGACGGATGTGGCCGCGACTCCGGTCGCCACGGCGGGCAGCCGGGTCGCGAGCCTGGCCACCGCCCGGAGCGGGTTGACGCGGGCCTGGCGGCGGATGAGCGCGCCCTCCATCGGCCGCGCGAGGCCGGGCACGAGCTCGGCCACCTGGCCCGGATTGAGCCACTCGACGTAGCGCGGCTGGTGCGCGGCGAAACCGCTGGCGTGCGGTGCCAGCCCGAGCCAGTCGAGCTCGACTAGGCCGACGCCGCCCGGCAGCGTCTGCTGCAGGTCGCGCCACTGTTGCAGCGATGCACGCTCGAGGTCGACGAAGGGCGCCGGGTCACTCCACTGGTGCGGCTCGGGGATGAGCAGCCCGGTGGCGCCGCCGGTCGCGCCGGCGCCCAGTCGGCCCGTCTCGATCAGCAGCACGTCGCCGAGCCCGGCGTCTGCGCACGCGAATGCGGTGCTGACGCCCACGATGCCGCCGCCCACGACGAGCACATCCGGCCGCGAGCCCGGCACGCCGTCGTCGGCGCGGCCGAGCACGGCGCGCTCGTCGCCGCTGAGCTGGTCGCGCCAGATGGCGCCGGTCACCGTCATGACACCACATCCCGGGTCGGCGAACGGGCTACGACGCCTGCTGCTGCCGACTGCATCGTAGGCGACGCGACACTGGCCGGCCTGGCGCGGTCCGGCCGGGCTGCCGGAAACGATGGCCAACCCGCAACATGCAGGCAACGTCGCGTTCCCGGCTGGGAAACGCCGCGACGGCAAGCTAGGAGCATGGGTGGCCATCCGGAGAATCCAGTCCGCCGCAGGATCGCGCTGATCGCCCACGACAACTGCAAGCGCGACATCGCCGAGTGGGCCAGGTTCAACCGCGCCCTGCTCGCGCAGCATGACCTGGTCGCGACCGGAACCACCGGCCAGCTGCTGGCAGCCGAGCTGGGTATTCCGGTTACCTGCCTGCGCTCCGGGCCGCTCGGCGGTGATCAGCAGATCGGCGCCCGGATCGCGGACGGCGCGGTGGACATGCTCATCTTCTTCTGGGATCCGCTCGAGCCGCATCCGCATGATCCCGACGTCAAGGCGCTGCTACGGCTCGCGGTGGCCTGGAACATCCCGGTTGCGTGCAACCGGTCGAGCGCTGACTACATGATCTCGTCGCCGCTGTTCGCCCGGCGATATGAACGACGGCAGCCTGATTTCGCCGATTATGCGAACCGGGGCTGGTCCGCCCTCGCGGCGAGCGCCGACCAAGTCGCCTAGCCCGAGACGGCCCCGTTCCCCTAACGTGGTGGCCGCCACGGGAAGCATTCTGGCGCCGGCTTTGCTGCACCGGCCGTGGCGGGTGCTGGTGTGCCCGGGACGGACGGGCCTTAAGGTGGAAATTGTGGCGCTGACCGATTCGTACGGACGGGTAGCCACCGACCTGCGCGTCTCGGTGACCGACCGGTGCAATCTCCGCTGCGCGTACTGCATGCCGGCCGAGGGGCTCGACTGGCTGCCCCGACCGGAGCTGCTTACCGACGATGAGCTCGTCGCCCTGGTGAGGCTGGCGGTTACCCGGCTCGGCATTACCGAGGTGCGATTCACCGGCGGCGAACCGCTGCTGCGGCGCGGTCTGGCCGGAATCATCGAGCGGGTGGCCGCACTGCGGCCGCGGCCGCAGATCTCCATGACCACGAACGGCATCGGGCTGGACAAGCTGGCCGGACCTCTGCACGCCGCCGGCCTGGACCGGATCAACGTGTCGCTGGACACGCTGTCGCCGGAGACCTTCGTCGCGCTGGCCCGCCGGGATCGGCTGGGGGACGTCCTCAAGGGCCTGGTTGCAGCCGCGGAGACCGGCCTCGCGCCGGTGAAGGTGAACGCGGTGCTGATGCGCGGCGTTAACGATCACGAGGCCGGGGATCTGCTGCGATTCTGTCTCGGCGGCGGCTACGAGCTGCGGTTCATCGAACAGATGCCGCTGGACGCTCAGCACGGCTGGCGGCGCGCGGAGATGGTCACCGCCGACGAGATCCTGGCGACGCTGCAAGCAGAATTCCGGCTGACGCCGGCCGACCCGGCAGAGCGCGGCTCGGCCCCGGCCGAGATCTTCCTGGTGGACGGCGGGCCACAGACCGTGGGCATCATCGGGTCGGTGACCAGGCCATTCTGCGGAGCCTGCGACCGGGTCCGGCTGACCGCCGACGGGCAGCTACGCAACTGCCTGTTCGCCACGAGCGAGAGCGATCTGCGGACTCCGCTGCGGGCCGGGGCCTCCGACGACGAGCTCGCCGATCGCTGGCAGCGGTGCCTGGCCGCCAAGCTGCCTGGCCACGGCATCAACGACCCTGGCTTCTTGCAGCCCGCGCGGCCGATGTCGGCCATCGGCGGCTGACCGCTTCCTGCGTGACGCTGACCCGCCGCCGTGAGCGAGCGGTCGCCTGCTCGGCGGCTGCTCCGATCGCTCCCCGGTCCGCCAGCTACCCAGCTGCGTTTGCGTCGCGAGCTATTTAGATATATCGTTGACCTATCAAAGAAGTACGGTGACAGTCTGAGTAGGATCAGACGGTCACTCCCGAAGGGAGTAATTCATGCGTGACGACAACGAACGCGACTGGCGTCGCGGACCGGGCCGGTGGGAGCCCGCCGACGATGGCGAGCACCGTCGCTGGCACGGTGACGACGGCGAGCGGCGGGGCGGCGGACGTGGCCGGTTCCGGTCGCGGCCGCACTTCGGCGGCCCGCTTGGCGGTCCGGGATTCCCGCCAGGGCCAGGGTTTCCCGGCCCTGAGCTGCGCGGAGGCCCCTGGCTGAAGGAGGCGCACCGGATGCGCGGGCCGCGTGCCCGGCGAGGTGACGTGCGGGCGGCGGCGCTTGCGCTGCTGGCTGAGCAGCCGTTGAACGGCTACCAGATCATCCAGGAGATCGCCGAGCGTAGCGGCGGCGTCTGGCGGCCGAGCCCCGGCTCGGTCTACCCGGCCCTGCAGCAGCTCGAGGACGAGGGCCTGATCAGGGCCGAGGCGGGCGACGGCGGGCGCCGCGCGTACCAGCTGACCGATGAGGGCCGGCAGTACGCGGAGACGCACCAGTCCGAGCTGCGCGCTCCGTGGGACGTGGTGGCCGGCGGGGCCGGCGGTGCCGCGCTAGAGATGCGCCGGCTGGTCGGCCAGGTGGCCATGGCCGCGGTGCAGGTGGTCAGCGCGGGCACGGACGCCCAGGCCGCGGAGGCGCGGCAGCTGCTGACCGACACCAGGAAGGCGCTGTACCGGATTCTCGCCTCAGACGAGGAGAGCGCCGGCGACGGCGAGTGACGCCGAGCCGGCCCGCGACGCGAGGTCGCGCGGCCGGCTCGCCGATCATCGTCAACTATTGTTGACACATGCGCCTTCGTCAACTTAACTTGACGGCGGGCGCCGACGAGCACGGCTCGCCGGCCGCGATTAGGCTCGTCGATAGCTGATCCAGGGAGGCTCGATCCGGAGTGACACCATCGGGAACGGCAGCGCAGGCCGGGCCGCGAGCGTCGGCGGCGCTGCTTGACGGCAGCGGGCCGGAGACCGTGATCGCGGTTTCCGGCCTGGTCAAGAGATACGGCGACGTGGAGGCGGTGCGCGGCATCAACTTCACCGTCGCCAGGGGCGAGACCTTCGGGTTCCTCGGGCCGAACGGCGCCGGCAAGTCCACGACTATCAAGATCCTCTGCACGCTGGCGACCGCCACTGCCGGGACGGCGCTGGTCAACGGGCTCGACGCGACGACCGAACGAGACGCGGTGCGGCGGCAAATCGGCCTGGTGTTCCAGGACACGACGCTCGACACCTACCTCACCGCCGAGCAGAACCTGCGTTTCCACGCCGAGATGTACGGCGTGCCGAGGGCCGCGGTGGCGCCGCGGATGCGCCAGGTCATGGAGATGGTGGGCCTCTGGGACCGCAAGGACAGCCTGGTCAGCACGTACTCGGGCGGCATGCAGCGGCGACTGGAGATCGCCAGGGGCCTGCTGCACGCGCCGCACGTGCTGTTCCTGGACGAGCCGACGGTAGGGCTCGACCCGCAGACCCGGTCATCGATCTGGGCCTACATCAACGACCTGAAGCGGCGCGAGGACATCACCATCTTTCTCACCACGCACTACATGGACGAGGCGGAGCACTGCGACCGGATCGCGATCATCGACCACGGCAAGATCGTGGCGATCGACACGCCTGAGGCGCTGAAGGCCAGCGTGGGCAAGGACCGGGTGCAGATCCAGACGGCCGACGACCGCGGCGCGATCGCCGAGCTCAAGTCGGTCTTCGGCCTCGAGGCGGCCATGCACGAGGGCGCTGTGACGTTCGCGGTGACCTCGGGCGAGCAGTTCGTGCCCCGGCTGTTCGCCGAGCTCAGCGTCCCCATCCGGTCGGTCAGCGTGTCCCGGCCTTCGCTCGACGACGTGTTCATGTCCTACACCGGCACGACGATCAGGGATGCCGAGGGCGGCGCCGGGAACGAGTTCATGCGCAACATGCACCGGATGCGAACCGGCGGGAGGCGGTAGCCATGGCGACGCAGACAACCGAGCCCACGACGGCCGCCGGCGCCGGCGCCGTCGTCGAACGGATCCGGGTGTCGGTGCCCGACCGCGGGCTGAAGCACGACTTCCGCGCGATCAGCATCGTCTGGCGGCGCGAGCTCATCAGGTTCCGTACCGACCGGCTGCGCGCCATCACCTCGCTGGTGCAGCCGTTCCTGTTCCTGTTCATCCTCGGCACCGGGCTGTCCAGGCTGGCCGGGAGCAACCTGCCGCACGCGGCCAACTTCGACTTCAAGACGTTCATCTTCCCCGGCGTCCTGGCCATGTCGGTGCTGTTTACCGCCATCTTCTCGGCGGCCTCGATCGTGTGGGACCGGGAATTCGGCTTCCTGCGGGAGATCCTGGTCGCGCCCGTCAGCCGCGGCGCGATCGTGATCGGCAAGTGCCTCGGCGGCGCGACTATCGCCACCTTCCAGGGAGTGATCTTCCTGTGCCTGGCCTGGTTCGCGCACGTGCCCTACGACCCGCTGCTGATCCTCGGCCTGATCGGGATGCTGCTGCTGCTCTCGTTCACGCTGACCGCGTTTGGCGTCATGATGGCGGCGAGGATCAGGCAGTTCCAGGCCTTCATGGCGCTGACGCAGATGCTCGTGATGCCGCTGTTCTTCCTGTCCGGCGCCCTGTACCCGCTGAACGGCCTGCCCGCCTGGCTGACCGTCCTCACCCGGCTCGACCCGCTGACCTACGTGGTCGGCCCGATGCGGCACCTGGTCTTCAGCCACCTCAGCGTGCCGGCGCCCGTCGCCGCGGCGATCAACGCGCACCTCGCGCCGGCCATCACCTGGGTCGGCTGGCCGGTGCCGCTGTGGCTGTCGCTCGGGATCGTCGGGATCATGGGGCTCGGGATGATGTCGATCGCGATCGCGGAGTTCGCGAAGACCGAGTAAGACCGTTCTGCGTCGCGCGATGAGGCCGGCACACCGGTCGGGCCTGAGTAGTCGCGGCGGGCAGCCGGGACCGCGGTCGGGCCAACGGAAACGGCCCGACCGGATCCCGGCCGCTCGCCGCTCGCGGCCAGACAACACGCACGGCGAGGCGATAGCTCCCGAGGCGCCGCGCAGCGGGGGTGTAACGCAGTCCTCGCTGGCTTCTCGGCCGGGGCACGCGCGCGGGCGTTGGTGGGGGGTTCCGGGGGGTGTCCCCCCGGGGCAAGCACTGCGAGCCGCCGGCGAGGGGGCGAAGCCCCCGAGCATAAAGCGGCGTGGTGGGGGGTTCCGGGGGGTGTCCCCCCGGGGCAAGCACTGCGAGCCGACGGCGAGGGGGCGAAGCCCCGAGCATAAAGCGACGTGGTGGGGGGTTCCGGGGGGTGTCCCCCGGGGCAAGCACTGCGAGCCGACGGCGAGGGGGCGAAGCCCCCGAGCATAAAGCGACGCCGGGTGGCTACGGGGGCAAACCACCCGGCGTCGCAATCATCGGCGCTCCGACGGGGGCCCGGAACGCCGGCAGTTGATGCTCCGGCGGGGGACCAGAGCACCGGTATGCATGTTACACCGAACGTCCCCCTAGTGCATCAAGACAGGATTACGCGGTAATCAAGCCGCGATGGGCGGCTAGTCCTGGCGTCTGGGCAGATCGGCTACTTGTCGGGCGACGGCGGGCTGCCCGGCCTGGTAGGCGGGCGATAGATAGCCGGGGAGTTCGGCTCGTACTGGCGGAATGTCCGGTTCGCCGTGGGCTCTCGGCCGCCGTTGGCGAACACCACCGCGAAGTACGGGATCACCAGCGCGCCGACCGCAGGGATCGCGGTCAGCCAGCCGAGGTGGTTGACGAACATGAGGATCGCGGCCGCGAAGCACACCGTCCGGATGCCCATCATGATCAGATAGCGGCGCTCCCGGTAGCGGATGTCCGCGGACAAGCCCGGCCTGGCCTCAGTCACCAGGTGGGCTTCATCGCGATTGCGCGGAGCCGTCTTCACACCATCCACGTTATGCCGCTCACCTGCCCGCCGCTAGCGCTGGGACGGCGCGGCTGCGGCGGAGCCGATCCGGCATGCTGAAGGCGTGACGGCGCTGGCACTCGCGCGGAGGAAACCTATGACTGATCGGACATACCGGGTCACCGAGATCGTCGGAACCTCACCGGACAGCATCGAGACCGCGATCCGCGGCGCGCTACGGCGGGCCGCTCAGACGCTCCGGCACCTCGACTGGTTCGAGGTCACTCAGGTCCGCGGGCAGATCGTCGACGGCGAGGTAGCCCACTTCCAGGTCGACCTGAAGATCGGGTTCCGGCTCGAAGATCCGTGACCCGAGGGCCCGCGGACGCTCTCTGCCCTGGCGGCGGTGCATGGGAGCGGGATTGCACTGCCTATAGCCAGTGCGATCCCGCTCCCATGACGGGCAGGCAGGCAGGCTACCGGGTCGCCGATCGGGCTAGCTGGCCTGGCTCACCGACGACATGTTGAATCCCTCGACCCGGACCGCCGGCATGGCGGCCCTGGTGAAGTAGTCGCTCCACTCTCGCGGCAGCGTGGGCACGGTGGCGCCGACCTCGGTGATCCGGCTCAGCATCCCGACCGGGCTCTCGTTGAACCGGAAGTTGTTGACCGCGCCGGTCACCTCGCCGTTCTCGACCAGGTACACGCCGTCCCTGGTCAGGCCCGTGAGCAGGAGCGTCTGCGGGTCGACCTCGCGGATGTACCACAGGCACGTCAGCAGCAGCCCCGATTTGGTCCGGCTGACCAGGTCCGCGACCGAGCCGGTGGCGCCGGGCGCGGTGAGGACGAGGTTGTCGATCGCCGGGGTCACCGGCTGGCCGGAAAGCCGGGCGGTGTGCCTGGTCTGGGTGAGGGCGCCGAGCCTTCCCGTCGCGATCCAGTCCGTTCGACCCGTCCGCAGGCCGTTGTCGAAGACGGAGGACTCCCTCGAGGAGGCGTGCGCGATGACGAACGGCGCGCACTGCAGGCCCGGCTCGGCCGGGTCGCTGTGCAGCGACAGCGGCAGGCTGGCCAGCTCCTCGCCGATCCTGGTGCCGCCGCCTGGCTTGCTGAACACCGTCCGGCCGTCGAGGGCATCCTTGGCGCCGGCCGACCAGTACAGGTAGATCAGCAGGTCCGCGACCGCGGTGGGCGGCAGCAGCGTCTCGTACCGGCCCGCGGGCAGCTCGACCGACCTGGCGGCCCAGTCGAGCCGCTGCGCGAGGTCGGCCTCGAGGGTGGTGACGTCCACGTCGGTGAAGTCCCGCGTGCCGGCCCCCGCCCACGCTGACCGGGTCAGATCGGCGGACTTGGCGTTGAGCTCGAGCCGCCCGGTCGGCTGGTCGTGCCGCAGCCGGAGTCCGGCCGAGGTGCCCAGGTAGGTCGAGGTCAGCTGGTGTTCGGCGAAACCGTAGAGCTTGCGGCCGGCGCTCGCGGCCGTGCCGAGCGCAGCACCGAGCTCGGCGGCGAAGCCGGCGAACACGCTGATCTCGGTCGCCGTCGGCGGCAGGTCGAAGCCCGCCGACTCGGCCGGGCCGGCCGCGGGCGCGATCAGCGGCTGCGCGTCCTCGGCCGGGGAGGCCTCGGCCGCTGCGGCCTCGGCCTCCGCCACGACGTCCCCGATCTGATCGGTGCGGACGCCTGCCCGGGATACGACCCCCACCCGCGCCTGGTCGCCGCTGCGGCTGATCGCCACGACGGTCAGCTGCCGGGCCCTGGACACGCCGTTGGTGGTCAGCGAGTTACCCGCCCAGCGCAGGTTGGCCGAGGAGCCCTCGTCCGCGATGACGATGCAGTCGTCGCACTTGGCGGCGGCCAGCGCGCGCTCGACCGCCTCCTGGGGGGACGGTACCGACTGGACCTCGCCGCTCACGTGCCCGCCTCCTCGACCGTGTTGAGAATCCTGATCCCGCGCATCAGCACCGACGGGCAGCCGTGGCTCACCGGCGCCACCTGCCCTGGCTGCCCTTTGCCGCAGTTGAACGCCCCGCCGAGAACGTAGGTCTGCGGCCCGCCGACGGCCTCCATCGCGTTCCAGAAGTCGGTGGTCGTCGCCTGGTACGCCACGTCCCGCAGCTGGCCGGCCAGCTGCCCGTTCCTGATCCGGTAGAACCGCTGGCCGGTGAACTGGAAGTTGTACCGCTGCATGTCGATCGACCAGCTCTTGTCGCCGACGATGTAGATCCCGTCGGTGACCGACGCGATCAGCTGCGCGGTCGACGGACCACCCGTGGCCGGCTGCAGCGAGACGTTGGCCATCCGCTGGATGGGCATGTGACTGAAGGAGTCAGCGAACGAGCAGCCGTTGGACCTGCCCAGGCTCTTGAGCCGGGCCATCCTGCGGTCGAGCTGGTAGCCGGTGAGCACGCCGCCAGCGATGAGGTCCCAGGACTGCGCGACGACGCCCTCGTCGTCGTAGCCGATGGTGGCGAGGCCGTGCTCGGCGGTGCGGTCCCCGGTGACGTGCATGATCGGCGAGCCGTACGGCAGGGTGCCCAGCTTGTCGAAGGTCGCGAACGAGGTGCCGGCGTAGGCGGCCTCGTAGCCGAGCGCCCGGTCCAGCTCGGTCGCGTGCCCGATCGACTCGTGGATGGTCAGGAACAGGTTCGACGGGTCGATCACCAGGTCGTACCGGCCGGCCTGGACCGACGGCGCCGCCATCTTCTCTGCCAGCAGCGACGGGATCTCCGCCAGCTCGGCCGGAAAGTCCCAGCCGGTGCCGGTCAGGTACTCATACCCCCGCCCGGCCGGGGGCGCGAGCGTGCGCATGGTCTCGAACCGCCCGTCTGCGCCCACCGCGACGGCGGTCACCGACGGGTGCACCCGGACTCGCTGCTGCAGCGCCGTGGTCGCGCCGTCGGTGTAGAACTTGCACTCCTTCACCTGGTACAGCGACGCGTCGACGTGGTCCACGCCTTCGGCGGCGAGCAGCTCGCGGCTCCACCCGCCCAGCAGCGCGATCTTGTCCGCCACGCCGACGTCGAACGGGTCGACCTCGTAGGCCGACAGCCAGGTCACCTCGCCGTGGGCCGGCTCGTCGGCGAGTTCGATCCGCTCGGCGGCGATGGCGGCCGCGACCTTCGCGACGTCGATGGCGTCGGCGGCGGCGCGGGCGGCGGCCTCCGGCGTCAGGTCGCCCACCGCCGCGAATCCCCAGGTCCCGTCCACCACGACGCGCACGGCGAGGCCGAGGTCGTCGCTATCGAACTGGGTCTCCAGGTTGCCGTCGGACAGGCCGATCTGCTGGCCCCTGATCCGCTCGGCGCGGAAGTCCGCGTGCTCGGCGCCGAGCTGGGCGGCCCGCTGCAGCGCCGCGTCGGCGAGCTGTCGCAGCGGATAGGCGGTGAACTCCGGATCTATCGTCGTGTGGTCCACGAGTTGCCAACCTATCCCAGGCTGCGGCGGCGGGCCGGGACCGGTACGCTCGCTCGCGACCCGACTGCGGTCGCGCCACAGGGCAGGAGCGGGAGGCAGCTAGATGGGCCGATCGGTACTCGTCACCGGTGGTAACCGGGGCATCGGCCTCGCGATCGCGCGCCGGCTAGCGGCGGGCGGTGACGATGTGACGGTGACGTCGAGGTCCGGCGCGCCCGTCGACGGGTTCACGGTCGCGGCCTGCGACATCACCGACACTGCTCAGGTCGACGCCGCGTTCCGGGTGGCCGAGGAGGCCCACGGCCCGGTCGAGGTTGTGGTCGCCAACGCCGGCATCACCAGGGACCAGCTGCTGGCGCTCATGACCGAGGACGACTTCGCCGACGTCGTCAACACCAACCTGACCGGCGCCTACCGGGTAGCCAAGCGCGCGGTGCGCGGCATGATCCGGCTGCGCCGGGGCCGCATCATCCTCATCTCCTCGGTCGTCGGGCTGCTCGGCTCGGCGGGCCAGGCGAACTACGCGGCGTCCAAGGCGGGCCTGGTCGGCTTCGGCCGGTCGCTCGCCCGCGAGCTGGCCAGCCGCAACATCACCGTCAACGTGGTCGCGCCCGGCTTCGTCGACACCGACATGACGGCGGTGCTCACCGACGAGCAGAAGCAGGCGATCCTCGCGAACGTGCCGTTGCGCCGCTACGCCACACCCGATGAGATCGCCGCAGCCGTGGCCTTCCTGGCTGGGCCGGACGCCGGCTACGTCACCGGCGCCGTGCTGCCGGTCGACGGCGGGCTCGGCATGGGCCACTGACGGCCCCTTCCCCTTCGAGACCGGAAGGCACACTGCGATGGGAATCCTGGACGGCAAGCGGGTCCTGGTCACCGGCGTGCTCACCGACGCGTCGATCGCGTTCCACGTCGCGCGGCTGGCCCAGCTGGAGGGCGCCACGGTGGTCCTCACCGGATTCGGACGGCTCAGCCTCGTCGAGCGGATCGCGCGGCGGCTACCTGACCCGCCGCCGGTGCTCGAGCTCGATGTCACGGACGACGGTCAGCTTGGTTCGCTGGCGACGCGGCTGGCAGAGCACGTGTCCGGGCTCGACGGGGTGGTGCACAGCATCGGAAACGCGCCCGCCAGCGCGCTGGGCGGCAACTTCCTGCAGGCGCCGTGGCCGGACGTGGCGTCGGCGCTGCACGTGTCGGCGTACTCGCTCAAGTCGCTGGCCATGGCGGCGCTGCCGCTGATGCAGGCGGGCGGGGCCATCGTGGGGCTGGACTTCGATGCGAGCGTCGCCTGGCCTGCCTACGACTGGATGGGCGTCGCCAAGGCTGCGCTGGAGTCCACCGCGCGCTACCTCGCCCGTGATCTCGGGGCGCAGGGGATCCGGGTCAACCTCGTGTCGGCTGGACCCGTCAAGACCATGGCGGCGCGTAGCATCCCCGGCTTCGACCGGTTCGAGGGGGTGTGGTCGGCCCGGGCGCCGCTCGGCTGGGATCTCGCCGACGCCGAGCCTGCCGCGCGCGGCTGCGTGGCGCTGCTGTCAGACTGGTTCCCGGCGACGACGGGGGAGATCGTGCACGTGGACGGCGGCGTGCACGCCATGGGCGCGTAGGGGGGAACGGCGGGTCACCTGGCTCGCCAACCCCGCCGGGCCGCGGCTCTCGGCGGGTCGGCCAGCGGCTTGCGGCGCCCGCGGGCGCGACCGGATAATCCAGGTGTGGCAGGGCCCGCGAAACCGGGCGTCCGGGTGTCCGACGCCGACCGCGACAAGGCGCTGGCCACGCTCAGGGACGGCTTTGCCGCCGGGCGGCTCACCGACGACACCTTCGCGCACCGGGCCGAGGCGGCGCTGCTGGCGCGCGTCGCCGAGGACCTGCACGCCGTGGTCGCCGATTTGCCGCGGCCGTGGCGGCTCGGCGCCGCGGTCACCGGGGCGAGCGCAGCCTGCCGGCGCGTGCTGCGGTCGGCCGATCGCTGGCTGCGGGGCTGGCCACCGGTGCTGCAGCTGCCGTCCGGCCCGCAGCGCCGGTTCACCATCGGCCGGGAGCCAGCGTGCGACCTGACGGTCGCCCACGAGACGGTGTCACGGTGGCACGCCAGCCTGCGCCGCGACGGTGACAGCTGGCTGCTGGACGACCTGGGGTCGACGAACGGGACCCGGCTGAACGGCTGGCGGGTAACCACCGGGAGCCGACTCGCCGCGGGCGATCTGGTGTCGTTCGGCGCGGTGACGTTCGAGGTCGCAGACCGGCACCGGTAAGCGCCAGCGGATGCCGGGCCGACCAGCACTAGAGTCGAGGAATGACCCTGGTCCTGATCGTCCGGCACGGCCTGACGGCCTCGACCGGCAAGGCGCTCACCGGCTGGCTGCCCGGCATCTCGCTCGACGACCGGGGTCAGACGCAGGCCGCCGCCGTCGCGGCCCGGCTGGCACCGGTACCGCTCGCGGCCATCGTGAGCAGCCCGCTGGAGCGCTGCGCGCAGACCGCGTCGATCATCGCGGCCGGACACGCCGCACAGGCAGCCGCGCCGGACGGAGCGCCCGCGGCCGACCGGGCCAGCGGCAACGGCCAGCTGCCGCACGCGGGAGCGGGGGAGCAGATCGCGGTGCAGCTCGACGATCGGCTCGGGGAGTGCCGCTACGGCGACTGGACCGGCCAGTCGCTGCGCAGGCTCGCGCGCAATCCGCTGTGGCGGGTCGTGCAGGCGCACCCGAGCGCGGTCCGGTTTCCCGGCCCGGGCGGCGAGACCATGACCGGCATGCAACAGCGCGCGGTCGAGGCGGTACGGGACTGGAACGCGCGGCTCGGCCCGCACGCTGCCTACCTGGTCTGCTCGCACGGCGACGTCATCAAGGCGATCCTGGCCGACGCGCTCGGCATGCACCTGGACATGTCGCAGCGGATCCAGGTCGACCCGTGCTCGCTCAGCGTGATCCGGTACACGCCGCTTCGCCCGTTCGTGCTGGCGCTGAACGACACGGGCGCCGACGCGGCCGCACTCGCCGGGCTCGCCAGGCCGAGGGCCGCGGCGCGGCCCGTCGCGCAGGCCGACGCGCAGGTGGGCGGCGGCTCGGGCGGCTAGCCAGGGATCACGCCGCCGGGTGCTGGCGCCGGTAGCCTGGGAGCGGGCTGCGTCGGCGCGGGAGGATGGGCGCGGGAGGATAGGGGTCATGCCGGTCTACACGTACGACCCGCCGGAGAGATTCGTCGCGGGCACCGTCGGCCAGCCCGGGGAGCGGACGTTCTACCTACAGGCCACCGTGGGCAGCCGGGTCACCAGCGTCGCACTGGAGAAAGGCCAGGTAAGCCAGCTCGCCGAACGGCTGGACGAACTGCTGGACGAGGTAACCAGGCGCACCGGCGTGGCATCGACGTCACGCCTGGCCGCCGAGATCGATGACGGGCCGCTCGACCTGCCGCTGACGGAGGACTTCCGGGTCGGCGCCATCGCGCTGGCCTGGGACCACGACGGCGAGCGGGTCATCATCGAGGCGCAGGAGGAGAGCGAGGAACCGCTGGAGCCGCTCGCCGAGGACGTCCCCGACGACGGACCTGCGGTGCTGCGGGTGCGCATCACCGCCGAGGCGGCGCGTGCGTTCTCCCGGCGTGCGATTCAGATCGTGCGCGCCGGGCGGCCGCCCTGCCCGCTGTGCGGGCTGCCTCTCGACCCGGCAGGCCACGTCTGCCCGCGGCAGAACGGCCACCGGGTCGGGCATGGCTGAGGCGACGGCCGGCGTACCTGGCGACATCGGCCACCCAGCGTCGCCGCGGCCGGGCGTCGATGAGGAGGCTAGCCTCGAGCTGCTCACGACCGGGGAGCTGAGCGTCGAGGGCCGGCTCGTGGGCGCCTCGAACGCGACGCTCTACTGCACCATCACGGCGGCCGGCCGGCAGGCGGCGTGCGTCTACAAGCCGGTGGTCGGCGAGCGTCCGCTGTGGGACTTCCCCGACGGCACGCTCGCGGGCCGCGAGCTCGCCGCGTATCTGGTGTCGCGCGCGGCGGGCTGGCACGTGGTGCCGCCGACCGTGTATCGCGACGGGCCGTTCGGTCCCGGCATGTGCCAGCTGTGGATCGACGCGGACGAGTCCGTCGACCTGGTGGAGCTCGCCCGCAACGGAGAAGACCCACGGCTGCGGCAGATGGCCGTATTCGATGCGCTGATCAACAACGCCGACCGCAAGATCGGTCACCTGCTGCCTACGCCCGCGGGTCACCTGTACGGCTGCGACCACGGGGTCTGCTTCGGAGCCGAGTACAAGCTGCGGACGGTGCTCTGGCAGTGGCGGGGCAAGCGGCTGACCCCTGCGGCGCTCGCGGCGCTGCGCACCTCGCACGAGTTGCTCGCCGGCGGTGCCCTGACGGACGCGCTGGCGCCGTGGCTGACCCGGACCGAGATCGCCGCCACCAGGCGGCGGGTCGAGCTGCTGCTCGACCGCAAGGTGCACCCGTCCCCGCCGGCCGACTGGCCGGCCGTGCCCTGGCCGCCCGTCTAGAGCGCGCCGTCAGCGGCTGTGGGTGGGTGTCAGCGCCCGCCGTTATCGCCGCGCCGCCGGAGGTACCGCTCGAACTCCCGCGCGATCGCGTCCCCGCTAGCCTCCGGCAGGTCGGTGGCGTCCTTGGCTTCCTCGAGGGTGCGCACGTACTCGGCCACGTCGCTGTCCTGCTCGGCGAGTTCGTCGACGCCCCGCTCCCACGCCCTGGCCTCGGCCGGCAGGTCCGCCAGCGGTACGGCGATGTCCATGATGTCCTCGACGCTGCGCAGCAGCGCGAGCGTGGCCTTGGGGCTTGGCGGCTGCGCGACGTAGTGCGGCACCGCGGCCCACAGCGACACCGAGGCCAATCCGGCCGCGCTGCACGCGTGCTGCAGGACGCCCACGATCCCGGTGGGGCCCTTGTAGTCCACCGACTCCACGTGCAGCTGCGCGGCGATCTCGGGCCCGGACGTTGCCGCGGTCACCTGGAGGGGGCGGGTGTGGGGCGAGTCGGCCAGCAGCGCACCGAGCAAGATCACGAGCTCGACCTTCAGCTCGGTGAACGCGGTGACCAGCTCGGCGGTGAAGCCCTGCCAGCGCATGTTGGGCTCGATGCCGTGCACCAGGATCAGGTCGCGCCCGAAGTCCGGCGGCCGCGCGAGGGCCAGCCGCGTCGTGGGCCACACCAGTTCGGTCGCCTTGCCGTCGGCGACCTCGATCACCGGCCTGGTGACCTGGAAGTCGTAGTAGTCCTCCGGGTCGATCGCGCCGATGACCTTGGCGTCCCAGGCCGAGCTGAGCTGGCCGACGGCGCTGCTGGCTGCCTCGCCGGCATCGTTCCAGCCCTCGAAGGCAGCAATCAGGACGGGCGAGGAGAGCTCGCCAACTGAGTCCAGCTCGATCGCCGGCCACCTCCCTCGTCGTCCGCGTTCCGGCACCGGCCGGGGGCCCGTCAAGGTCAAGACTACGTTCTGCGGCCAGCAGATGAAGAGAAGCCCGGCTGGGCTCGACCCGGCAGCCGGTTGCCTAGAATGGGAGCATCATGCGGCAATCCGGACAGCCTCCCGATCTGCCTGCCGCGCAGTCCTTCGGTGCCGAGCCCGGGACGCCGGCCCGCCTGGCCGCGGTCGCGTTCGACATGGACGGCTTGCTGGTGGACTCCGAGCCGTTGTGGTTCCTGGCCGAGAGCGCGGTCATGGCCCGGCTCGGTGGCGACTTCGGCCCGGCTGACCAGTACCCGCTGGTCGGCGGCTCGCTGGCGGTGACGGTTGAGTACCTGCTCGCGAAGGCGAGCAGGCCCGCCGCGCCGGCGGTCGTCGCGCGCTGGCTGATCGAGAGCATGGTGGCGCAGATCAGCACCCAGCCGCTGGCCGTGCTGCCCGGCGCGGCCAGCCTGCTGGCGGAGGTGCGGGCGGCCGGGCTGCCGTGCGCGCTCGTGACCTCGTCCGTGCCGGCCGTGGTGGACGCGGTGCTGGCGCGGCTTGATGTTCGGTTCGATGTGGTGGTCGGCGGCGCCGACGTGGCGCGGACCAAGCCCGACCCGGAGGGCTACCTGCTGGCGGCCGAGAAGCTCGGGGCGGACCCGCGGCGGTGCATCGCGCTGGAAGACTCCCCGAACGGCGTCGCCGCGGCCGAGGCGGCCGGGTACCGGGTAGTCGCGGTGCCGAGCGTCGTGCCGGTGCCGGACCGGCCCGGCCGGGTGGTGGTCGGCACGCTGGCCGGCGTGACGCTGGCCGAACTGCGCGCTTGGACGGAGCTCGGCGGCTGAGCCCCCGAACTGTGCGATAATGCGAGAGATGACGCCTTAGCCGCGACGCGTACTCGCGGCTTCGAGGGGAGGCGACGGTGAATAGCTGGCTGAGCTTCGTGACCGGCGACTGGGCCGGTCCGATTTTCGTCGCCGTCACGGTTGCCGGGCTGGTGCTGAGCGGGCTGACCTGGCGCCGGAAGGGTGCGCGCAGCGGCATCCGGGGCGTCGCCTGGTCGCTGCTCCCCGCCGCGGCCTGGCTGACTCACTCGCTCGGCCTCGTCGGCCGGATCGTGTCGGCGGTCGTGCGGTTCGCCGCCGGGTTCGTGCTTTCGCCCGAGGCCTGGCTCGGCGTCATCCTCGTCGGCGTGTCGGTGCTGTTCTTCCTGGTGTCCGGGGGCATCCCGATGATCGGCGGACGGCGGCGGCGCAAGAAGGAGGTCGGCGCGGAGGGCGGTGGGTCCGGCAGCGGGTCACCCAAGTCGGTCGCGTCGTCCCACAAGCCCGCCGCGGTCGGGGCGGGCGATGATGACCTCGCCGACGTCCGCGACATCCTCAAGAAGCACGGCATCAGCTGACCCGCTGACCAGTCCAGCTCGCGGGGCCCGGCTGGGTCAGCTCCGCCGCGGCGCTGGCTGCTTGAAGACCCCTCGAACCCGGCGCCCACCTGGCGTCACTGACCGCTGCCCGGATGCGCTGATCGCGGCCTGATCGTCATTCGGTCACAATCCAGCCACGACCGATTCGTTCTTCTTGGCGTTAAACGCGAACCTTGGCATCCTCCAACAAAGAGTGTTGTGGGGGGCCATCGCCGTGTCTGTTTCGCCAGGCGCTGGTGGCTGATCCGGTCGAAACATTGCGTGGCGGCCCCGCGGCCAGCAGCGCGGAACGCGGTTCTGGTAGCGGGAGTGAGGAGCTAGATGGCGGCGCCGCTTGATGTCTCACCGGTCGGCGCCGAGGCGGTCCCCGAGGCGATCACCACCGGCCTGTCCGGGCAGCGGATCGAGGGCCGCTCCCTGGGTCAGATCGCGTGGTTGCGGCTGCGCCGGGACAAGGTGGCCATGGGCAGCGCCATCTTCGTGATCTTCCTGATCCTGGCCGCGGTCATCGGGCCGTTCCTGGTGCAGAGCCCCGACACCTACCACGCGAACCTGCTGAACCCCACGCTGCTGAGCCCGAACGGTGCGTTCGGCGGCATCAGCGTCGCCCACCCCTTCGGGGTCGAGCCGGAGACGGGCCGGGACGTGCTGAGCCGGATCGTGAACGGCGCCAGGTACTCGCTCATCATCGGCTTTCTGTCCACGGTGCTGGCGGTCGTCATCGGCGTGTTCTTCGGCCTCATCGCCGGCTACTTCGGCGGCTGGCTCGACAGCCTCATCGCCCGCACGATGGACGTATTCCTCGCATTCCCGCTGCTGGTGTTCGCGATCGCGCTGGTGGGCGTGCTGCCGACCAGCGCCAGCTTCTTCGGCATCTCGCTAGCCGGCAACACGCTGCGCATCGGCTTGCTGATCTTCATTATCGGGTTCTTCAGCTGGCCGTATATGGGCCGGATCATCCGCGGTCAGGTGCTGTCGCTGCGCGAGCGCGAGTTCGTCGACGCCGCCAGAAGCATCGGCGGCCGCGGGCCGTACATCCTGTTCCGGGAGCTGCTGCCGAACCTGTGGGGCCCGATCCTCGTCTACGCCACCCTGCTGATCCCGACCAACATCCTGTTCGAGGCGGCGCTGTCCTTCCTCGGCGTCGGCATCATCCCGCCGACGCCCAGCTGGGGCAACATGCTCTCGAACGCAGTCGCCAACGGCTACTACTACATCGATCCGATGTACATGTTCATCCCCGGCATGGCCATCTTCCTCACCGTGATGGCCTTCAACCTCTTCGGCGACGGGCTGCGCGATGCGCTCGACCCGAGAACCCGCTGACCCATGACTCACCCGGCCACGTGCGGTAACGACAGGAGGCACTTTCCCCATATGAACAGACGCAAGAGCCTCGGGCTCGTCGCGCTCGTCGCAACCGCGGCACTCGCCGTGGCTGCGTGCGGCACTAGCTCGACTACCAAGACCACGAGTTCCTACAACGCGGGCATCACGTCGGTGGTGAACCCGTCGGCCACCAGCACGAAGGGCACGCTGACCTTCGACGCTGCCGTCACCCCGGACTCCACCGACCCCGACAACACCTATTACGCGTTCATGTGGGACTTCGTGCGGCTGTACACCATGTCGCTGATGACCTACAAGTCCTGCCCCGGCGCCTGCGGCTTGCAGCTGGAGCCGCAGCTGGCCACCGGTCCCGGCGTGGTGAGCGACAACGGCCTCATCTGGACCTACCACATCAAGCCAAACGTCAAGTTCCAGAACGGCGTCACCGTCACCTCGCAGGATGTCAAGTACGGCGTCGAGCGGACGTTCGCGAAGAACCTCCTGCCGAACGGCCCGGTCTACTACCAGACGCTGCTGAACGACCCCAGCTACCCGGGACCGTACACCGACCCGAGCAAGAACATGTGGGGCCTTACCTCGGTCACCACGCCGAATTCGACCACGATCCAGTTCCACCTGTCGGCCCCGTTCGCCGACTTCAACTACGTGGTGGCCATCCCGCAGAGCTCTCCGGTGCTGCCGAGCTGGGACACCGGCTCGCACGGCGGGGCGAACTACCAGCTCGACCCGATCTCCACCGGGCCGTACGAGTTCCAGAGCTACACGCTGAACAAGCAGCTGACGCTCGTACGCAACCCGTACTGGAACGCGGCGACCGACCCTGAGGCCAAGCAGCTGGTCAACAAGATCGTCGTGAACTTCAACATGAACCAGAACACGGTCGATCAGGACCAGATCGCCGGCTATGCCGACATGGACCTGCAGGGCCTCGGCGTGCAGACCGCGGCGCGCGCCAAGATTCTCAGCACGCCGTCCCTGAAGTCGGACGCGGACAACCCGATTAACAACTTCCTTCGGTTCGCCTACATCGACTCCGTCGTCGTTCCGAACGTGCACTGCCGTGAGGCCATCGAATACGCGGCCGACAAGATCACGCTGCAGGACGCCTACGGCGGCCCGGTGGTGGGCGGCCAGATCGCCAGCACGGTGATCCCGCCGATCTTCCCCGGCTACCAGAAGATTGACCTGTACAACGCCCTGAGCATGCCGAACGGGGACGACGCGGCGGCCAAGCAGCAACTGTCGCTGTGCGGTCAGCCCAACGGCTTCTCCATCGGACTGGCATATCGGTCCGACCGGCCGACCGACGTCGCCGCGGCGTCGGCGCTGGAGGCGGCGCTTGGCGCGGTCGGCATCAAGGTCACGCTCGACGGGTACCCAACCGGCGACTACTACAGCAACTACGCCGGCGTCCCGGCTTACGTGCACAGCCACAACATCGGGATCGCGCTCGGCGGCTGGGGAGCCGACTGGCCGGACGGGTTCGGCTTCCTGTATGACCTGACCGACGGTGCCACCATCGCGCCGGCCGGCAATACCAATATCTCGGAGATCAACGTCCCGACGATCAACTCGCTGTTCAACCAGGCAGCCGGCGACACGAACTCCGCTACCGCGACAGCGATCTACGCCCAGGTGGACAAGGACGTCATGGCCGGGGCCTACATCCTGCCGATCGTGTACCAGAAGGTGCTGCTGTATCGGAACCCGAACGTGACGAACGTGTACATGGACCAGTACTACGGCATGTACAACTACGCCGTGCTCGGACTGAAGTAACAGGGTAGGGCGCGTAACCAGCTAGGGCGCGCTGGCGACCTCCCGGTCGCCAGCGCGCCCGACGCCCGACCGACAGGCGCAGGGAGCTCCGCACAGCGTGATTACGTTCATCGTCCGACGGCTGTTCGCCACCGTGATATTGCTGGTCATCGTCGCCGCCATCACGTACGCGATCTTCTTCCTGCTGCCCAGGCTGGCCGGCGTGACAACCTATGACCTGGCGGCCAGGTACGTAGGCAAGATCCCGACCCGATCCGAGATCCTTGCCATGGAGGCCAGGCTCGGCCTGAACGAGCCGGTGCCGGTGCAGTTCGGCAGGTTCCTCAAGGCGATCGTGGCCGGGGAGACCTACACCAACGGCACGAGCAAGGTGTACTGTCCCGCACCCTGCCTCGGCTATTCCTGGCGCAACCAGCAGCCGGTATGGCCGCTGCTGGTCAGCAACGTCCCGGTGACAGCCTCGCTGGCGATCGGCGCCGCGGTGATCTGGGTGATCGGCGGCGTGGCAATCGGCGTCGTGTCGGCCCTCAGGCGGGGCACCTTCTTCGACCGGCTCTCGATGAGCACGGCGCTGGCGGGCGTGTCCCTGCCGATCTTCTTCACCGGCCAGATAGCGCTGCTGCTGTTCAGCTATCACTGGCAGATCTTCAACGTGACCTACGTGGGCGTCACGCAGAACCCGCTGGAGTGGGCGAGGAACCTGATCCTGCCGTGGATCGTCCTCGCGTTCCTCTACTCGGCCCTGTATGCGCGGCTGACCAGAGCCGGGATGCTCGAGACCATGAATGAGGACTACATCAGGACGGCGCGAGCCAAGGGCCTGGCGGAGCGGACGGTGATCTTCAAGCACGGCCTGCGGGCGGCGCTGACACCCATCCTCACCATCTTCGGCATGGACCTCGGCCTCCTGCTCGGCGGCGCGATCCTGACCGAGGAGACGTTCAGTCTGCACGGTCTCGGCCTGTTCACGATCGAGGCCATCAATAACCAGGACCTGCCGGAGATCATGGGCGTGGTGCTGCTGGCCTCGTTCTTCATCATCATCGCGAATATGGTGGTCGACATCCTGTACGCGGCGGTCGATCCCCGGGTGAGGCTGTGATGACGGCAACTGGTCGGACCGGGCCGAGCGGCACGGCGCGCAGGCTGCTGCGCGGCCGTGGGGCCGTCGCCACCCAGACCGAGCCTTCGGCGGCGGCCGCCGCGGCCGCGCCCGGCACCGCTTCCCTGGTCGACGTCCGCGACCTGCGGGTCAGCTTCCCGACCGACGATGGCCTGGTGAAGGCCGTCGACGGGGTGTCGTTCTCGCTGGCGCGCGGCAAGACGCTGGGGATCGTCGGGGAGTCCGGCTCGGGCAAAAGCGTCACCAGTCTGGCCATTCTCGGGCTGCACGAGCATACGAGCGCGGAGATCACCGGACAGATCTGGCTGGACGGCGAGGAACTTCTCACCGCGGGGCCCGCCAGGGTCCGCCAGCTGCGCGGCAGCAAGATGGCCATGATCTTCCAGGATCCGCTGTCCGCGCTGCATCCGTACTTCACGATCGGCTCGCAGATCAGCGAGGCGTTCCTGATCCACAACAAGGTGAGCAAGAAGGCGGCCCGCCAGCACACCATCGACATGCTCGGCCGGGTCGGCATCCCGCAGCCGGCCGCCAGGGTCGACGACTACCCCCACCAGTTCTCGGGCGGCATGCGACAGCGGGCGATGATCGCGATGGCGCTGTGCTGCAACCCCGAGCTGCTGATCGCAGACGAGCCGACCACGGCGCTCGACGTGACGGTTCAGGCGCAGATCCTGGACCTGATCTCCGACCTGCAGCGCGAATTCGGCTCCGCGGTCATCATCATCACGCACGACCTGGGCGTGGTTGCCGAGCTGTCCGACGACATCCTGGTCATGTACAGCGGCCGGGTCGCCGAGTACGGCTCGGCGGAGGACATCTTCTGGCGGCCCGCCCACCCCTACGCCTGGGGCCTGCTGAGCTCGATGCCGCGGATCGACGAGGCCAGGGCCGAGCGGCTGATTCCGATCAGGGGCACGCCGCCGAGCCTGATTCACGTGCCGCCGGGCTGCCCGTTCCACCCGCGCTGCGACTACGCAGGCATGACCGGCGGCCGGAGCCAGACGGAGATACCAGAATTGCGCGAGATCGAGCCGGGCCACCGGGTGGCCTGTCACCTCACCAGCCAGCAGCGCGCGACGCTGCGAACCGAGCGGGTGGGCACTCTCGCCGGCGGCGACGGGGAGGACGCATGAGCGCCCCGGCCAGCACGCCGGCGGTGACCGGAGACGTCGGCGCCGAGGGCGATGCGCTGTTGCGCGTGACCGGTCTGCAGAAGCACTTTCCGGTGACGCGCGGCATCATCTTCCGGCATCGGGTCGGTGCCGTGCAGGCGGTCGACGGTATCGACTTCGCGGTCCCGGCAGGCACGACGCTCGGACTGGTCGGCGAGTCCGGCTGCGGCAAGACCACCACCGGACGGCTGCTGACCAGGCTGCTCGAGCCCACGGGCGGGCAGATCCTGTTCGACGGGCGCGATATCACGCACCTGTCGATGGGCGCGATGCGACCGCTCCGGCGCGACATCCAGATGATCTTCCAGGACCCGTACTCCTCGCTGAACCCGCGGCACACCGTGGGGACGATCGTCGGGGCGCCGTTCCGGCTGCAGGGCGTGAAGACCGAGCAGGGCATCAGGCGAACGGTGCAGGACCTGCTCGAGCTCGTCGGCCTCAACCCCGAGCACTACAACAGGTACCCGCACGAGTTCTCCGGCGGCCAGCGGCAGCGCATCGGCATCGCGCGCACGCTGGCACTCAAGCCCAGGCTGATCGTCGCCGACGAGCCGGTATCGGCGCTGGACGTGTCGATCCAGGCGCAGGTGGTCAACCTGCTTGAGGACCTCCAGCAGGAGCTCAACCTGACCTACGTGCTCATCGCCCACGACCTGTCGGTTGTCCGGCACATCAGCGACACCGTGGCGGTGATGTACCTGGGCAAGCTGATGGAGGTGGCGGGCCGGGACGAGCTGTACGCGGCGCCGCGGCACCCTTACACGGTCGCGCTCATGTCGGCGGTGCCGGTACCCGAGCCGGTCCGTGGCGAGGGCGGTGCCCGCGAGCGCCGCGAGCGCATCCGGCTCGCCGGCGACGTGCCGAGTCCGCTGAACCCGCCGCCGGCCTGCCGGTTCCACACCCGGTGCTGGAAGGCGCAGGAGGTCTGCCGGACGGTCGAACCCCAGCTGACCGAGCTGGTACCGGGTCACACGGTGGCGTGCCACTTCCCGGAGAACACCGCGGCCGCCTGACCGCGCTACGGGACTACTGGGGCGCCCGGCACCGGCAGCGGCGGAGGCGTCCCGCCGTAGGCGGGGCACAGGGCCTGGTACGAGCACCACTCGCACAGCCTGCTCGGCCGTGGCCGCCAGTCGCCTGACGTGGTGGCCCGGTCGATGGCCTGCCACAGCGCGTTGATCTTGCGCTCGGTGGCGAGCAGGTCGGCCTCGTCGGGCGCGTACCGGACGAGCTCCCCGTTACCCAGGTAGACGAGCTGCAGCAGACGCGGGATCGTGCCGCGGGTCCGCCACAGCACGAGCGCGTAGAACTTCATCTGGAACAGCGCCCTCGCCTCGTACTCCTCGCGCGGGGCCAGGCCGGTCTTGTAGTCGACGATGCGGATCTCGCCGGTCGGCGCGATGTCCAGCCGGTCGATGTAGCCGCGGAGCGTCAGTCCCGACTCCAGCAGCGCCTGCACGGACATCTCGCGGTAGCTCGGCTCGATCCGGGTGGGGTCCTCCAGCGTGAAGTAGCGATCGAGCATCAGCGCGGCTTCGTCCAGCCAGGCGACCTGCTCCGTCGCGTCGTCGAACAGCTCGGCCAGCGTCGGTACCTCCGCCACCAGCCGGTCCCACTGACCCGGCAGCAGTGTGCGGGCGGCGGCGGGGGTCCGAGCGCCTGCGGGCTCATCGAACAGCCGCTCCAGCACCGCGTGCACGAGCGTGCCACGGGCGGCCGCCGGGCTCGGCGGCTCGGGCAGCCGGTCGATGACCCGGAACCGGTACAGCAGCGGGCAGGTCATGAAGTCGGCGGCGCGGGATGGCGAGAGGCTCGGGCCGGCCGGCTGCTCGGCGAGCCCGTCCGGCTCGGGCGGCCCGTCCGTCGTGGTGAGCCCGTCCGTCGTGGTGAGCTCGTCCGTCGTGGTGAGCCCGTCCGTCGTGGTGAGCTCGTCCGTCGTGGTGAGCCCGTCCGGTTCGGCTGCCGCCCGGACCACGGGCTCGGCGAGAGTGTCGCTCACGTCTGTGAGCCTAGGCGACGGCTGTGACAATGGCGGGCCGGCAAGCAGGCCGGCGCGCCGGCCAGATCCGTTCCGCAGCGGGGCTGACAGCGCCCCATGCCGCGTAGCATCGATGCGTGGCAGATGGTACGCAGTCGGGCGGACCGCAGCAGCCGGGGCGGCCGACTTCGCCGCGGTCCAGGCCTGGGCTTGGCATCATGATCGCCAGGCCGTTCGGCATCCCCGTGTTCATCTCGCCATACTGGTTCCTGGTCGCCGCCGTGCTGGTCGTGCTGTATTCCAATTCCAGCACGCTGCCGGCGCTGGCCACGCTCATGACCCGGCTCGGCGGCGGGCCGGTCGAGCTATCCGGCATCGTGCAAGGCACGGTGCCGAGGTACCTGATCGCCGTCGCCTTCGTGGTGCTGCTCTACCTGTCCGTTCTGCTGCACGAGCTGAGTCACAGCCTCGTCGCGGTCCGGCTCAAGCTACCGGTGCGGCGCATTCTGCTGTACCCGCTGGGGGGATTCTCCGAGATCGAGCAGGAGCCGTCGACACCCGGCCGGGAGTTCCTGGTATCGGCGGCCGGGCCGGCCATGTCGCTGGCGCTGGCCGGCCTGGGCATCGCTGTCAACGTGCTCGCCGCCCCGCACGGCATCCCGCAGGTACTCCTCGACTGGCTCATCCTGGCCAACGGCGTCGTGGGCGTGTTCAACCTGCTGCCGGGGCTGCCGCTCGACGGCGGCCGGCTGCTCCGGGCGGGGCTGTGGAAGCTAACCGGCCGCGCCGGCTACGCGACCGTGCTCGCCGCGTGGGCCGGGCGGATCATCGCGCTGGCCCTCGTCGTCGCCGTGCTGAGCCGGCCGGAGAGCGCCTTTGGCATCTCCGATGGCTACGGCATCTGGCTGATCGCGGTGGCCGCGTTCATGTGGCTGAGCGCCGGCCAGGCGCTGCGGTCGTCCCGGGTGCGCGAGCGGCTGCCTGCGCTGCAGGCGCGCGCGCTGGCCAGGCGCGCGATCCCGATTCCGGCCAGCCTGCCGCTCGCCGAGGCGATCAGGCGCGCCGACCTCGCGCAAGCGCGGGCGCTCGTGGTCGTCGACCACCAGGCAAAGCCCATCGCCATCGTCAACGAGAGCGCCGTCATCGCGACTCCTGAGCAGCGACGCCCGTGGGTCGATGCGGGCTCGCTGGCGCGGACCCTGGATCCGGACATGATCCTGTCCGCGGACCTGTCAGGCATGGATCTGATCGAGGCCGTCCGGCGCGCGCCGGCCTCGGAGTACCTGCTGGTGGAACCCTCTGGGCAGGTCTACGGGGTGCTGTCCACTGCCGACCTCGACCACGCGTTCGCGGGCTAGCCTGCTGCCGTGATCACTCCGCCTCGCGGCCCGTTCGCGGTCGGCGATCAGGTGCAGCTGACCGATCCGAAGGGCCGCCAGCACCGGCTCGTGCTGAGCCCCGGCAAGTCGTTTCACACCCACCGCGGCGCGCTGGCGCACGACGACCTGATCGGCAGGCCCGAGGGCAGCCTGGTGACGTCCGCGGGCGGCACGCCGTACCTCGCGTTCCGGCCGCTGCTGGCCGACTACGCGCTGGCGATGGAGCGCGGGGCCGCCGTGGTGTACCCGAAGGACGCGGCGCAGATCGTCGGTCTCGCCGACATCTTCCCTGGCGCGCACGTGGTGGAGGCCGGCGCGGGCTCGGGCGCGCTGTCGTGCTGGCTGCTGCGGGCGGTCGGCGAGGCGGGGCGACTCACCTCGTTCGAGCGGCGGCCGGACTTCGCCGAGATCGCCGCCGCCAACGTCCAGCGGTACTTCGGCGGGCCGCACCCGGCATGGCGGCTGATCGTCGGTGACCTGGATCCGTCCGGCCTCGCCGACGCCGACCGCGTTGTGCTGGACATGCTCGCGCCCTGGGAGTACGCGGCGGCGGCGGCCAGCATGCTGCGGCCAGGCGGGCTGTTGTGCTGCTACGTGGCGACGACGACGCAACTGGCGAGGATGGTGACCGCGGTGCGCGAGCAGGGCGGCTTCGCCGAGCCTGCGGCCTGGGAGACGCTCCAGCGCGGCTGGCACGTGGACGGGCTGGCGGTCCGGCCGGAGCACCGCATGGTCGGCCACACGGGGTTCCTCATGACGGCCAGGCGGCTGGCGCCTGGCGTGGTCGCGCCGCCGCGGCGGCGGCGGCCGTCCAGCGGGGCGGAAGCGGCCGCGGCAGAGGCGACGGCAGAGGCGACGGCAGCTCGCCAGACGGCCGAGACGGCGGCCACGGCGCGAGCGGCGGAGATTCCGCACCCCAGTGCGGAAGTTACCGGTGAGACGGGCGGGGTTGCCGGGACGGCTGGCCGGGAATAGCGCGGCAGCCAGCGAGTTTCTCCGATCGTAACCGTGGGATGCGGACTCGATGCACGTCGCCGGGTTACGTATCGGGCGCGGATAGGTAGGGTCTAGGTAACTCAGCTCTTCAGGAGGGGGTGAGGGGCATGGCCTCTCGTGACGAGAGCGTCCACTCCGGGCGGCACGATGACGAGGTCAAGGTCCTGACCACGCAGGTCTCCTTCCTGGAAGAGGAGGTCGCCGCCCTGCGCAGCCGGCTGGCCGACACGCCCCGCCAGACCCACCTGCTGGAGCAGCGGCTCCGCGAGGCCGAGTCCAGCCTGTCGGCGCTGACGAGCCAGAACGAGCGGCTGGCCGCCACCCTGCGGGAGGCGCGAGACCAGATCGTCGCGCTCAAGGAAGAGGTCGACCGGCTCGCCCAGCCGCCGAGCGGCTTCGGCATCTTCCTGCAGGCCACGCCTGACGGCACCGCCGACGTGTTCACCGGCGGGCGCAAGATGCGGGTCAGCGTCAGCCCCGGGGTGGAGCTGGCCGACCTGAAGCCCGGCCAGGAAGTGGTGCTGAACGAGGCGCTGAACGTCGTCATCGCCCAGGGCTACGAGTCGGTCGGCGAGGTCGTCATGCTCAAGGAGCTGCTGGAGGATGGCGACCGCGTGCTCATCATCTCGCACGCCGACGAGGAGCGCATCGCCCGGCTGGCCGAGCCGCTGCGCGGCTCCACCTTGCGCGCGGGCGACTCGTTGCTGCTCGAGCCGCGATCTGGCTATGTCTACGAGCGCATCCCGAAGGCCGAGGTCGAGGAGCTCATCCTCGAGGAAGTCCCGGACATCTCTTACTCGGAGATCGGCGGCCTCGCTCCGCAGATCGAGCAGATCAGGGACGCCATCGAGCTGCCGTACCTGCACGCAGACCTGTTCCGCGAGCACCAGCTGCGGCCCCCGAAGGGGGTGCTGCTGTACGGCCCGCCCGGCTGCGGCAAGACGCTCATCGCCAAGGCGGTGGCGAACTCGCTGGCCAAGCAGGTCGCGGCGCGCGCCGCGCTAGACGGCGACGGTGCGCTGTCGGCGGAGGCGGGCCCGGCCAAGGAGCGGCGCAGCTTCTTCCTCAACATCAAGGGCCCGGAGCTGCTCAACAAGTACGTGGGCGAGACCGAGCGGCACATCCGGCTGGTGTTCCAGCGCGCCAGGGAAAAGGCCAGCGAGGGCATGCCGGTCATCGTGTTCTTCGACGAGATGGACTCGATCTTCCGCACCCGTGGCTCGGGCGTGTCGAGCGACGTGGAGAACACGATCGTGCCGCAGCTGCTCAGCGAGATCGACGGCGTGGAGGGACTCGAGAACGTCATCGTGATCGGCGCCTCCAACCGCGAGGACATGATCGACCCGGCCATCCTGCGGCCGGGCCGGCTCGACGTGAAGATCAAGATCGAGCGCCCGGACGCCGAGGCCGCCCGCGACATCTTCTCCAAGTACGTGCTGCCCAACCTGCCGCTGCACCCCGACGATATGGCTGAGCATGGCGGGCTCGCGGACGCGACGGTGGCCGAGATGATCCAGCGCGTGGTCGAGCGGATGTACTCCGAGACCGAGGAGAACAAGTTCCTCGAGGTGACGTACGCCAACGGCGACAAGGAAGTGCTGTACTTCCGCGACTTCAACTCCGGTGCGATGATCCAGAACATCGTCGACCGGGCGAAGAAGATGGCCATCAAGGAGTTCCTGGAGACGGGTCAGAAGGGCCTGCGCGTCGCGCACCTGCTCACTGCGTGCATCGACGAGTTTAAGGAGAACGAGGACCTGCCGAACACCACGAACCCGGACGACTGGGCCAGGATCTCCGGCAAGAAGGGCGAGCGGATCGTCTACATCCGCACGCTTATCTCGGGCAAGAGCGGCACGGAGGCGGGCCGCTCGATCGACACCGTGTCCAACACCGGGCAGTACCTGTAGCAGGTTCCGGCGGGGCGCCGCGTGCGGCCGACTGCGTGCGCGGCTTAGGCTCTTAGGCATGAGCGCGCGCCGGGTCATGGGCATCGAGACCGAGTACGGCATTTCCGTGCCCGGACAGCCGGGCGTCAACGCCATGGTCAGCTCGTCGCAGGTCGTGAATGCCTACCAGGCGGCCACGGCCGCGCGAGCCAGGCGGCCGAGGTGGGACTTTGAGGAGGAGAACCCGCTCCGCGACGCCCGCGGCTTCGACCTGGCCGCGGAGACGGCGGACTCCTCGCAGCTCACCGACGAGGATCTAGGCCTGGCCAACGTCATCCTCACCAACGGCGCTCGGCTTTACGTTGATCACGCTCACCCCGAGTACTCCGCGCCCGAGTGCACGAACCCGCTGGACGCCGTGATCTGGGACAAGGCTGGCGAGCGGGTCATGGCGGAGGCGGCGGCGCGCGCCTCGAGCATGCCCGGTGGCCAGCCCATTCAGCTCTACAAGCACAACACCGACAACAAGGGCGCGTCCTACGGCTGTCACGAGAACTACCTGATGAACCGCGCCACCGCGTTCGGGGACATCGTGCGGCACCTGACGCCGTTTTTCGTCTCCCGCCAGGTCGTCTGCGGGGCTGGCCGGGTCGGCGTGGGGGCGGACGGCCGCGAGGACGGTTTCCAGATCAGCCAGCGGGCCGACTTCTTCGAGGTCGAGGTCGGCCTGGAGACGACGCTCAAGCGGCCGATCATCAACACGCGCGACGAGCCGCACGCCGACCCGGACAAATACCGCCGTCTGCACGTAATCATCGGCGACGCGAACATGAGCGAGATCTCCACCTACCTCAAGCTGGGCAGCACCGCGCTGGTGCTGGCCATGATCGAGGACCGGTTCCTGGCCGCCGACCTCGCCATCGAGGCACCGGTGGCGGAGCTGCGGGCGATCTCGCATGACCCCGGCCTGAGGCACCTGGTGACGCTGCGTGACGGCCGCCGGATGACGGCGGTCCAGCTGCAGATGGAGTACCTGGAGCTGGCTCGCAAGTACGCCGAGGACAAGTACGGCACCGACGTCGACGACATCACCGCGGACGTGCTGCGTCGCTGGGAGAGCGTGCTGACCCGGCTGGCCGACGATCCGCGGCAGCTGTCCAGGGAACTGGACTGGGTGGCCAAGCTGGAAATCCTGGAAGGCTACCGGGCCAGGGACGGGCTGGCCTGGGGTCATCCGCGGCTGCAGCTGGTCGACCTGCAGTATGCCGATGTCCGGCTCGACCGGGGGCTGTACAACCGCCTGGCCGACCGCGGCCGGTTCACGAGGCTGACCACCGAGGCCGACATCATCCGGGCCGTTGACGAGCCGCCGGAGGACACCCGGGCCTACTTCCGGGGCCGCTGCCTGCGGCAGTACCCGGACGCGGTCGCCGCGGCGTCCTGGGATTCGGTGATCTTCGACATCCCCGGCCGGGAGTCGCTGCAGCGGGTGCCCACCCTGGAGCCGCTGCGGGGGACCAGGGCGCACGTGGGGCGGTTGCTGGACACCTGTGCAACCGCCGGGGACCTCGTGGCCGCGCTCACCGGGCAGTGACGTCGCTGCCCTTTTGCGGCAACTGGCCCGGCCGTTCTGCCTACGGCTGATGTCTCGCCGACAAGACGGTCATACCATCTCTTAACCGACCTTAGCGGCAGCCAGCACCGGGTCCGGTGTGTCTATTCTGGCCACGAGTTGTCTCAGCGTGATACCGATGCAGTGCGGCCGGGGTTGGACGGCGTACCAGCAGGCGAGGATAGCGTTGACACTGCGCGGCACCGCGAAGTACGGAGGTATGGCATGGCGACGAAGGACACCGGCGGCCAGCGGCAGGCTCCTCGGCGCGCCGAGGAAGACGTGGACACGGACGTCCAGGAGACCGACGAAGTCAGGGAGCGGCAGGACAAGCTGACCGACGACGTGGACGCGATCCTGGACGAGATCGACGAGGTGCTGGAAGAAAACGCCGAGGAGTTCGTCCGGTCGTACGTGCAAAAGGGCGGGCAGTAGAGTCCTGCCAGCAGGAGGGAACGGGCTAGCCGGGGCCGGTGCACGACGCGCGTTCCCGGTAGCGACCGGATCAGCGGAGGGATTTCGCGGTGGGCGGCTTTGAACCTCAGGGGCGGTGGCAGGCCGCGGCGTTCCTGGCCGCCGGATCCTCATCCTTCGCCGACTTCCTGACCATGGCCGCGCCGGACCTGCTGCCGCGCGCGCAGCACGCGGACGGTCAGGCGGCGCCCGGCGGTGGCGGCGCGGCGGTCGGAGTCGCGCACGGCACCACCATCGTCACCGCGGTGTGCGACGTCGGCGCCGTGATGGCGGGCGACCGGCGGGCAACCGCGGGCAACATGATCGCCCAGCGCGACATCGAGAAGGTGTTCCGCAGCGACGAGTACTCGTGCGTCGGCATCGCCGGCGCGGCCGGCGTGGGCGTCGACCTGGTCCGGCTGTTTGCCGTGGAGCTCGAGCACTACGAGAAGCTGGAAGGCCGGTCGCTGTCCCTTGAGGGCAAGGCGAACCGGCTAGCCGGGCTCGTCAAGGCAAACCTCGGCCTCGCCATGCAGGGGCTGGTCTCGGTGCCGCTGCTGGCCGGCTACGACGAGGAGACCGGCCGGGGCCGGATCTTCAGCTTCGACGTGGTCGGCGGCAAGTACGAAGAGCAGCGGTTCGCGACGATCGGCTCCGGCTCCGTGTTCGCCCGCGGCTCGCTCAAGAAGCTGTACAGGGACGGCATGACCGCGCAGGACGTTGTGCTCGCGCTCATGCAGGCCCTGTACGACGCTGCCGACGACGATTCGGCTACCGGCGGCCCCGACGTGTCGCGGCGGATCTACCCCGTCGTCGCCACCGTCACGGCGGATGGCTACCAGCGGCTGACCGACGAGGAGGCGGGCCGGTACGCCGAGGCCGTGATCACCGAGCGGATGCAGCTGCCAGACGGCCCCGCCGCGCCACTGCGGACGTCCGCATCCTGACCCAGCAACCCTCACTCACGTAAGGAAGCGTCCGCGGTGTCGATGCCGTTCGGTTACGTGTCACCCGAGCAGGTGATGAAGGACAAGGCCGACTATGTCCAGCGGCGTATCACCCAGATCCGCAGCGGCGTCGTACTCAGCTGCGAGGCCGGGATCCTGTTCGTGGCACCCAACGCGTACCGGGCGCTGCGCAAGTTCAGCGAGCTCTACGACCGGATCGCGTTCGCCGCGGTCGGTCGCTACCCCGAGTTCGAGACGCTGCGCAAGGCCGGGGTGCGGTACGCGGATATGACCGGATACCAGTACGACCGGCGCGACGTGACCGCGCGCGGCCTCGCCGACTGGTATGCACAGGTGCTCGGCTCGCTGTTCACCGAAAGCCCGAAGCCGTACGAGGTGGAGATCGTCGTCGCCGAGGTGGGCAAGACCACCGATGACGACGAGCTCTACCGGATCATCTTTGACGGCTCGGTCGCCGAGGAGCACGGGTTCGTGGTGATGGGCGGGCAGGCTGACCGGGTGGCCGCGGTGATCAAGGAGCAGTACTCCGCGTCGATGTCCCTGACCGCGGCCATGCGCCTCGCGATCGCGTCGCTCGCGGGCCAGGGCTCCGCCGGCACGGAGCCGCTGACCAGCGGGGAGCTCGAGGTGGCGCTGCTCGAGCGCGACCGGCCACACCGGGCGTTCCGCCGCATTATCGGCACGCGCCTCGATGCCCTGCTGGCCGAGGCCAGGGCCGACGGCGGGGAAGCCGACGGCGGGGTAACCGCCAGCCCGGCCGACGGCGGGGAAACCGCCAGCCCGGCCGACGCCGACTGACCACGGCCAGCCGCCGCTCGCGTCCCGTGACGGCGCCCGGCGCCGTTGGTAGCCTCGACTGACGTAGGGTCCCCGCCAGCAGGAGGCAGGCAGGCTTCGCGCGAGGACGCGGCGTGATGGAGGGCACTGTGACATCCGACCTGGCGAGCATCATCGGCATCGAGGCGCCGACCGGCCTGCTGATCGGCGGGCAGTGGTCGACGGGACGCGCTGGGCGCATGCCGGTGATGAATCCGGCGACGGAGGCCGCGATCACGCAGGTCGCCGACGCGAGCCCGGAGGACGCGCTTGATGCCGTGGCGGCTGCCGCGCGGGCGCTGCCGGGCTGGGCGGCCCGGCCCCCCAGGGAGCGCGGCGAGTGCCTGCGCCGGGCGTACGAGCTGATGATTCAGCGGTCGGAGCACCTCGCCCGGCTGATGGTGCTGGAGAACGGCAAGGCGCTGCGGGATGCCCGCGGTGAGATCGCGTACGCGGCCGAGTTCTTCCGGTGGTACGCCGAAGAGGCCGTCCGGATCGACGGCTCGCTGTCGATCGCGCCGTCCGGCGCCAACCGCATCATGGTCATCAGGCAACCGGTGGGCGTCAGCTACCTGATCACGCCCTGGAACTTCCCGGCGGCGATGGCCACCCGCAAGATCGGCCCAGCCCTCGCGGCCGGCTGCACCGTCCTGCTCAAGCCCGCCAAGGAGACCCCGCTGACCGCGCTGGCGGTGGCGGAGGTGCTCACCGAGGCGGGCGTGCCGGACGGCGTGATCAACGTGCTGCCGACGACCAAGCCCGGTCCGCTGACCGAGGCCGTGCTCGCCGACCCGCGGGTCCGCAAGCTGTCCTTCACCGGTTCCACGGAGGTCGGCCGCGTGCTGCTCAAGCAGGCCGCGGACTACGTCACGAACTGCTCGATGGAACTCGGCGGCAACGCGCCGTTCCTGGTCTTCGACGACGCTGACGTGGATGCCGCGGTCGACGGCGCGTTCCTCGCCAAGATGCGCAACGGCGGTGAGGCGTGCACCGCAGCAAACCGCTTCTACGTGCACGAGCGCGTGGCGGATGAGTTCGGCGCCAAGCTCAGCGCGCGGCTCGCCGCGCTTCGGGTCGGACCGGGCCTCGAGGACGGCGTCGACCTCGGGCCGCTCGTCAACGCCGACACCAGGGACAAGGTGGCGGGCCTGGTGGCGGCGGCGACCGACGACGGGGCCGCGGTGCTGACCGGCGGGCACGCGCCGGACCGGGTGGGCTACTACTACGCGCCGACGGTGCTGGACGCCGTGCCGCCAGCGGCCGGCATCCTCTCGACGGAGATCTTCGGACCGGTGGCACCGATCGTCAGGTTCGCGGCCGAGGATGAGGCCATCGCGCTCGCCAACGCGACCGAGTACGGCCTGGTGTCCTACTTGTACTCGACGGACCTGCGGCGCTGCCTCCGGGTTGCGGAGGCGCTCGAAGCGGGCATGATCGGGATCAACCGGGGGGTGGTGTCCGACCCGGCGGCGCCGTTCGGCGGCGTGAAGCAGTCAGGTCTTGGTCGCGAGGGCGCGCACGACGGACTGCTCGAGTACACCGAGACCAAGTACATCGCCGTGGACTGGTAGCAGGATGGACAGAAGGATCTTCGGGCTGGAAAACGAGTACGGCGTTACCTGCACCTTCCGCGGGCAGCGCCGATTGTCCCCGGACGAGGTGGCGAGGTACCTGTTCCGGCGGGTGGTGTCGTGGGGCCGGTCCAGCAACGTGTTCCTGCGCAACGGTGCCCGGCTGTACCTGGACGTCGGCAGCCACCCGGAGTACGCGACGCCGGAGTGCGACAACCTGATCGACCTCGTCACGCATGACAAGGCGGGCGAGCGGATCCTGGAGGGCCTGCTCGTCGAGGCCGACACCCGGCTCCGCGAGGAAGGCATCGCCGGCGACATCTACCTGTTCAAGAACAACACCGACTCGGCCGGCAACTCCTACGGATGCCATGAGAACTACCTCGTCGGCCGGCACGGCGAGTTCGGCAGGCTGGCGGACGTGCTGATCCCCTTCCTGGTTACCCGGCAGATCATCTGCGGTGCAGGCAAGGTGCTGCAGACCCCGCGCGGTGCCGTCTACTGCGTGAGCCAGCGCGCCGAGCACATCTGGGAGGGCGTGTCGTCGGCGACCACCCGGTCCCGGCCCATCATCAACACACGCGACGAGCCGCACGCGGATGCCGAGCGGTTCCGGCGGCTGCACGTCATCGTCGGCGACTCCAACATGAGCGAGACCACGATGCTGCTCAAGGTCGGGGCCACCGACCTGGTGCTGCGGATGGTCGAAGCCGGCATCGTGATGCGCGACCTGACGCTGGAGAACCCGATCCGGGCCATCAGGGACGTCAGTCACGACATGACCGGGCGCCGCAAGGTGCGGCTGGCGAACGGCCGCGAGGTCAGCGCGCTCGACGTGCAGACGGAGTACCTGGCCAAGGCTCAGGACTTCACCGCGCGCAAGGGCGCGGACAAGATCACCAGCCGCGTGCTCGAGCTATGGGAGCGAACGCTGCGGGCGGTCGAGACCGGCGACCTCAGCCTGGTCTCGCGCGAGATCGACTGGGTCACCAAGCTGGAACTCATCGAGCGCTACCGGGCTAAGCACGACCTGCCGCTCGCCTCGCCGAGGGTAGCCCAGCTCGACCTCGCCTACCACGACGTGCACCGGGGCCGCGGCCTGTACTACCTGCTGCAAAAGCGGGGCGCGGTCGAGCGCGTCTGCCGGGATCTCGACATCTTCGCGGCGAAGAACATTCCGCCACAGACGACCAGGGCCCGGCTGCGCGGCGAGTTCATCCGGAGAGCGCAGGAACGCCGCCGGGACTTCACCGTCGACTGGGTGCACCTCAAGCTGAACGACCAGGCGCAGCGGACCGTGCTGTGCAAGGACCCGTTCCGTGCGGTCGATGAGCGGGTGGAGAAGCTCATCGCGGGTATGTAACGCCACGCACGCACGGTAGGGCATCCGTTACTGGCAGGTAGCCGGTGACGGTGGCGTTGCGGGCGCATTATCGGGGTCCGGGGGTCGTTCCCCGGCTGCCTTGTCGGGGGTCCGGGGGTCGTTTCGCCCTGGACGGACACGGACACAGCGGGACACGGGGGGTCGGGTTGATGTCACGGCTGCCCCTGGGGCTGCGGCCGCTGTCCCGACCGGACGAGGCGCCGGTCCGCACCGCTGACCGGACACCGTGGTACCGCAACCTGCCACGGCCTGCCAGGACCGCCCTGGTACTAGCCGCCTGGGTGCTGGCTGCGGTGGCGCTGTTCACCTGCTATCTGCATCTGTCGCGCACGGTTCCCGCCAATTCGGACGGTGCGTCTATCGCCCTCCAGGCGTGGGCGATGCTGCACGGGAATCTGCTGCTGCGCGGGTGGTGGCTGTCGGACGTGGCGTTCTACACGACCGAGCTGCCGCAATACATGATCATCGAGTGGGTGCACGGCCTGACGCCGGATGACATGCACATCGCGGCCGCGATGACGTACACCCTGCTGGTGCTGCTGGCTGCGGTCGTGGCCAAGGGCCGCGCGTCCGGCCGCGAGGGCCTGCTGCGCGCCGCGCTCGCGGTCGGCATCATGGTGGCGCCGCCGCAGGGCAGCGTGTACGTGCTCATGCTCGAGCCGGATCACGTGGGCAGCGCGGTCCCGGTCCTGTTGCTGGTGCTGGTGCTCGACCGGGCGGGTCGCAGGTGGTTCGTGCCGCTGCTCGCCTATCTGCTGGTTGCGTGGGCGCTCGTCGCCGACCAGGTGATCCTGATCACGATGATCGCGCCGCTGATCCTGGTAGGGCTGCTGCGCGGCTACCGCCGGCTCGTCGTGCTCGGCCGCAAGGGCTGGCCGGCCTGGTTCGAGCTTGGCCTCGTGGCGGCTGCGCTCGCGGGCGCGTTCACCGCTGAGCGGACCCTGCGGCGGATCAGGGAGAGCGGCGGCTTCCGGCTGAGCCCGGTCAACAACCAGCTCGCCTGGTTCGACACGCTGCCGCACAACCTGCTGGAGACGATCCAGGGCCTGCTCGTGCTCTTCGGCGCGAACTTCCCCGGTCACCAGGTCGGACTGGTCGCCGCCGACGGCCTGCTGCACCTGCTCGGCATCGCGCTCGTGCTGTGGGCGGTGTGCATCGCCGCCCGGCGACTGTGGCGGCTGCCGATCGCGGTGCAGCTGATGGCCGCGTCGGTCTGCATCACCGTGCTGGCATACCTGATCGGCCCAAACGCCCTGAACGCGCAGTCCAGCCGCGAGATCGCCGCGGTTCTCCCGGTCGGCGCGGCGCTGGCTGGCCGGCTGCTCGCGGGCCGGCTGCGCCGCGCCCGGCTCGTCCCGGCGCTCGCGGCGGTGCTCGCCATCTACCTGGCCGGCCTGACGTTCTACGCGACGCGGCCTCCGGTGCCCGCCAACAACCAGACGCTGGCCAGCTGGCTGACCGAGCACCGGCTCCACTACGGGCTGACGCCCAGCTACTGGATCGGAAACGCCACGACGGTGGACAGCGGCGGCGCGGTCGCGGTGCGCACCGTCCAGACGTCTGGCCGCAGCGTCCAGCCCAACCCGTGGGAGATCAATCTCAGCTGGTACTCGGCCAGGACGCACTCGGCGAACTTCGTCATCATGACGGGGCCGGGGGACTGGCGGCAGAACCCGGCGGCCTATGCGATCGTGAAGAGCTTCGGGCAGCCGGTCAGCGTGTACGTGCTGCCCGCCTACACCGTGCTGGTCTGGCACCGCAACCTGCTCCCGCTGCTCTCGCCGGCCAACCCTGTCGCGACCGGGTAGCTGGCGAGCGGCGGTAGGCTGGCCGCCATGCGCCGCATCGCCATAGCTGTACTTGCCCCGATCGCCGCGGTCGCCGTCCTCGCGGGCTGCGGCGGAGGAGGCTCATCCGGCAACGCCAACGACGCCGTGAAGGTGACGGGCAGCTTCAACAAGGCCCCCACCGTGACCATCCCGGCCGAGCCGGCGAGCACCAACCTGGTCATCAGCAAGCCGATCCACGGCAGCGGCGCGGCGCTGAAGGCGGGCGACGCGACGCTCGCCAACGTCGCCGTCTACAAGTGGAGCGGTACCAGCCACAGCCTGGTCGACTCCACCTTCGGCACCGGCCCGCAGATGATCCCGGCCGATAACGGGCTGCCGGGCCTGATTACCGCGCTGAAAGGCGCCCGGCTGGGCAGCCGGGTGGTGGCCGTGCTCCCGCCGAAGTACGGGTACGGGACGTCTGGCGAGTCGTCGCTCGGCGTTACCGGCAGCGACACGCTGGTATGGGTCATCGACCTGCTCCAGCAGTACCCGAGCACCCAGTCGGCGTCCGGTACCCAGGTGTCGAGCGGCGGCGGAGCGCTGCCGACCGTGACCGCGAAGCCAGGCCAGGCCCCCGTGGTCACGATCCCGAAGACCGCACCGCCCGGCAAGCTGTCGGTGACCACGCTCATCAAGGGCACCGGGCGCACCCTCGCCACGGGCGACACCGTGGTCGCGCAGTACGTCGGCGCCATCTGGCGGACCGGGCAGGTGTTCGCCAGCACCTGGCCCGCGACGGACCAGCCGGACGGGGCCCCGTTCAGCTTCCGGATCGGCGGCGACGTGCTGACCGGCCTGTCGGAAGGCCTGACCGGCGTCACAGTCGGCAGCCGGGTGATGGTGGTGATCCCGCCGTCGCTGGGCTACGGCCCGGAGGGCGGCAACTCCAGCGCCGGCATCGAGAAGAACGACAGCCTCGTGTTCATCGTGGACGTGATCGGATCGCTGCCGGCCGGGAGCAGCTAGCTCAGTTCCAGCGCTCGAACGGCTCGGTGAGCTCCGCGCCGGCCAGGAATGCGGGCAGCAGCTCCGGGAGCCGGCCGGGGTAGAACCGCTCGCTGCTCGAGAGCACCTCGGAGGGTAGCCACCAGCGCGATCCGGTGTACTCCTCGCGTTCCTCGGCGGTCCGCGCGCTGCCGGTAACCGGCGGGGCAACCGCGTCCAGATCCACGCCGACCACCACCTCGTGCTGGAGCCGGCGCAGGCCGCGCGCCGTCCAGGTCGAGCTGCGCCGCCAGCGCGGCGGCCCGACCTGGGCGGGCGATATCACCAGCCCGGTCTCCTCGGCGAGCTCGCGCACGGCGGCGTCGGCGTAGCCCTCACCAGACTCGATCCCGCCGCCCGGCAGCTCCCACCAGTGGCCGGCCGCGCGGGATGCCAGCTCGGCCCGCAGCAGCAGGATCCGGCCGTCGCGGTCGCGGAGCACGATCCGGACGCAGGACCGCTCCACGTCGTAGCTCGGGCGCTCGGCGGTCAGGGCCGCGGCGTGCCGCCCGGCGGCCGCCGCCGCCAGGAAGTAGGGCTGCTCCTCGGCCAGTCCGCGGCCCATCGTCTGGAGGTCGACCGGGCTGCCTCGCAGCGCCTCGTCCAGCCCGGCAACGGGCACGAACACCAGGTGATGCCGGCTGGCTAGCCCCGCGGCGGCCGCCCGCACCTCCGCGCCGAGGTCGCCGGCGAGCTCGGGCACGACCACATCGGCCGGGGCCAGCGCCACCCGGCCGTAGGCGGTCAGGCTGTGGTGCGAGATGCCGCGATGCCGGTCGCGCCGGTCGGCCCCGCTGATCCGCAGCGAGCCGACGGGCCGGCCGTGCAGCACCGCCGCGGCGTTGACCGCCTCTCCGGCGGCGACGCCGGAGAACCCCCACCGGGTACCGGTGCCCAGGTTGCCCGGACCCGGCGCCACGATCGCGAGCTCGGCGTCCAGCACGTGCCGCACCGCCAGCAGCCCGCTGTGCAGGCTGACGGTCTCGACGTCGCCGCCGAACGCCTGGCCTACCGTCACGGTCCCCGTCAGCCAGCCCGCGTCGGTCAGCGCCGCCGCCGACCGGGAGAACCAGGCCGGCAGCGCGCCGCCGTCCTGCATCACGTACCCGATGCGAGCGCCTGGCCGGCTCGCCAGGTAACCGGCCGCGATGGCGGTCACGGCCGAGTGCAGGTCGGCGACCACGACCGGCAGCCCGGCCAGGTCGTCGGCATCGCGCAGCGCCTCGTGAAATGGCGAGCCTGGCTCGTCCGCTCCGGCCACACAGGCCTGGAGCGGCGTATAGCGCGCCTTGACCAGGTGGCCAGCGCCGTCCGGATCGGGCGGCAGACGGTCTGGGATCGCCACGACCAGCGCGTACCCCCCGGTGCCGAGGCCGAGGTCCAGGGCGGTCGTGTTGAGCAGTACCCGGTCGCCCGGCCGCGGCGTCCCGGTCAGCGCGGGGTAGGCGAGCGCCAGCACGCTGACCTCGCCGACCCGGACCTGGAGTTCCTGGGCGCCCCGCCACGCCCGGCCGAGCGCGGAAACTTCGCCACTTCGCCACCTGATCACTCCGGCAGGGTAGCGTCGGTGGCGGGAAAGGATGGGGATGTCCAGGCGCAAGACGGAGCGGCTGCTCAGCCTCGTGGTCTGCCTGCTGTCGGCGCGCCGGTACCTGACCGCCACCCAGATCAGGGCGGCCGTGCCCGGGTACCCGGAGTCGTTCGACGCCTTTAAGCGGATGTTCGAGCGGGACAAGGACGAGCTGCGCGAGCTGGGAATCCCGCTGGAGACCGGCACCAACTCGGTCGCCGACGAGGAGGTCGGCTACCGGATCTCGCGGCAGGCCTACGAGCTGCCCGACATCAGGCTGGAGCCGGACGAGGTGGCCATGCTCGGGCTGGCGGCCAGGGTCTGGCGCCGGGCGGAGCTGGCCGGGGCGGCGGACGGCGCGCTGCTCAAGCTCCGCGCTGCGGGGGTCGACGCGCAGGACGCCCTGAGCCAGCCCAGGATTGAGCCGCGGGTCCAGACGGCAGAGCCCGCGTTCGGGCCGTTGTGGCAGGCCGTCAGGGACCGGCGGCCGGTCGCCTTCGGATACCGGGCGCCTGGCCGTGGCGCCGCGCTCCGCCGGAACCTTGAGCCGTGGGGCGTTGCCTATCGCCGCGGCCGCTGGTACGTCGTCGGCCACGACACCGACCGCGACGCGGAGCGCGTGTTCCGGCTCAGCCGGGTCGAGGGCGCGGTCAGCTTTACCGGCCCGGCCGGGTCGGTCACCGTGCCGCCCGGTACCGACGTGCGGGCGGCCGTCCGGGACTGGGATTACGAGACCGCGGCGCCGCGCACGTGCCTGCTCCGGGTGCGCGCGGGCGCCGGTCATGGCCTGCGCCGGTACGCAGAGGCGATCACGGCAGACCGGTTCCCTGGCTGGGACCTGGTCACCCTGAGCTACTCCGATACCGCCTGGTGGAGCGAGCACATCGCCTCATTTGGTGCCGATGTGGTCGTGCTGGAGCCGACCGACCTGCGGGACGCGGTGATCGGCCGGCTGAAGGGGGTGCTGGCGTGACCAGGGCGGGCGCTGCGGCCCGCCCTGCGGGCGAGACCGCGACGGACCGGCTGCAGCGGCTGCTGGCCCTGGTGCCGTACGTCGTCAGCAGGAACGTGGCCGGGATGGCAGAGACCGCGGCGGCCTTCGGCATCACCGAGCACGAGCTGGTGGACGATCTCAACCTGCTCTGGTGCGTGGAGCTGCGGTCACCCGACCCGTACTGCCCGATCGACCTCTCCTACGAGGGCGGCGAGATCGTGGTCAGCGAGGCCGAGGCCATCGACCGGCCGCTCCGGCTCGGCGTCGACGAGGCGTGCGCGCTGCTGATCGCCCTGCGCATGCTCACCGAGCTGCCCGACGTCGGCAACGGTCCGGCCCTGCGGAGGACTATTGCCAAGCTCGAGGCCGCCGCGGGTGCCGCAGCCGGACCCAGTGCCCAGGTGGCCGTCGAGGTTGATGACGTGACGGCGCGCTCCGCGGCGGCCTCCGTCGCGGCCGCGCTCGACCATGGCCGGCGGCTCCACATTTCCTATTACGTGCCCGGCCGGGACGAGGCCACCGAGCGGGATGTCGACCCGATGCGGCTGCTGGTGGTCGAGGGCCATAGCTACCTCGAAGGCTGGTGCCGGCGGGCGGACGCGGTCCGGCTGTTCCGGCTGGACCGGATCCTGGCCATCGAGGAGCTCGACGTGCCCAAGGACGTCCCGGCCAGCGCTGAGCAGCGCGACGTGGACCGGGGACTGTTCCGGCCGTCCCCGCAGGACGTGTCCGTCGTGCTCGAGCTGGGCCCGGCGGCCCGGTGGGTAGCCGACTACTACCCGGGCGAGGAGGTCACCGAGCTGCCGGCCGGCTGGCTCCGGGTCCAGCTGCGGACGCCGGACACCCGGTGGGTCCGCAGGCTAGCGTTGCGGCTGGGCGAGGAGGGGCGCCTGGTGGCGCCGCCCGAGCTCGCCGAGCAGGTGCTCGCGGATGCCACCGCGGCGCTCGCCAACTACGACAGCTGGCGCGAATGATCGTCAATGCCGCCGACGGAGTGGATCACCCAGGTAGCCGGACTTATCTCATGCCGGTAACTCGCTGGTCACCGGCCAGCCGCCGGGCGGACACGAGCGGTGGCTTCGATGGGGACCGTGTGTAAACTCTGGTCCGAGAGAGGCCGGCTCCGCAGTCCGGGACGCTCTGCTGAATGGGGACACTGAGATGGGCGATGCACTTGCTCCCTGGCACATCATCATCCTGGTGATTGTGCTGGTGCTGCTGTTCGGAGCCAGGCGACTGCCCGGTGCGGCCAAGTCGCTCGGCGAGTCCATGCACATCTTCAAGCGATCGGTCCAGGGCCTGAACCCGGACCAGCAGGACACCGCGGCGAATCCGGGCCCCGGCGTGACCACGTTCCCGTCGGCCGCGCTTCCGCCGGCCGCTCCGGACGCCACCCAGCAGCAGCTGGCTGACCTGCAGCGACAGGTAGCGGACCTGCAGCGGCAGGCCGCCTCCGTCAGCAACGGGCAGGCCGGGCAGACCGAGGCTGGGCAGCCGCAGACGCACCAGCCGCTCTAGCTTCTGCCGATGGCCGCCGCAGACGACGGGCTGGCCGACGAGCCGGTCCACCAGGACCTGGGCCTTACCCGCCGGGCCAACCCGGAGGCCCGGATGCCGTTGCTCGAGCACATTCGCGAGCTGCGAAGCCGGGTCATCAAGGCCGCCATCGCGCTCGCGGTCGGCTCGATCGCCGGCTGGTTTGTCTACCCGTGGGTCTGGAACTTCATCAAGGCGCCCTACTGCAAGGCCCAGGTGTCGTCTCCGGTGGCGTCGGCACTCGCGCGCTCGGCGGGCGCGCTCGGCCCGCACTGCCAGCTGTACGTGACCGGCGTGTTCGACGCGTTCTTCCTGCGCATGCAGATCGCGATCGCCACCGGTGCGATCATCTCGCTGCCGATCTGGCTCTACCAGCTGTGGGCTTTCATCGCGCCCGGCCTGTATAAGCGGGAACGGCGGTGGGCGTACTACTTCGTCGGCGCGGCCTTGCCGCTCTTCGGCATCGGAGCGACCATCGCCTACTTCGCGATGACGCGGGGCCTGCGGTTCCTGGTGCACTACATGCTCCCGTCGGACGTCACGGCGCTGATCACGATCAACACCTACCTCAGCTACGCGGGTGCCATGCTGGTGATCTTTGGGGTCGCGTTCGAGATGCCGCTGGTGATCGTGCTGCTGAACCTGGCCGGCGTGCTCACCCACGCACGGTTCCGGAAGTGGCGCCGGGTGATCATCTTCCTGGTGTTCGCGTTCGCCGCGGTCTTCACGCCGAGCCCCGACCCGCTCACCATGCTGCTGCTCGCAATCCCGTGCGTCGTGCTGGTCGAGGCGGCCGAGGTGTTCGTCTGGGCCAACGACCGCCGCCGCGCCAGCCGAGGCAGCCTCGAGTTCCCCGGCCTGACCGATGCCGAGGTCGCGGCGTACGGCCTCGACAAGCCGCTCGGCGAGCAGGCCGGCGCTCCCAAGTAAGCTCGACTCAGGGTTCCGGCGGCCGCCAGGAACAGGAGGCTGTCTGATGTCTGCCTGCTCGCTGGCCGACTACTACGCCGACCGGGCGGCCGAGTACGACGAGGTCTACCGCAAGCCGGAGCGTCAGGCCGACCTGGCCAGGCTGAAGCAGCTGCTGCCGCCGCTGGTCGCGGGCGCGCGAGTGCTGGAGATCGCCGCGGGCACCGGCTACTGGACCCAGGCGCTGGCCAGCACCGCGGCCGCCATCACCGCGACCGACGTCAACGCCGAGACGATCGCCATCGCCGCGCAGCGTGAGTACGGCCCGGCGCCGGTCAGCTTGCGCACCGCCGACGGTTACCGCCTGGATACCGTGCCGGGTGAGTTCGACCTGGTCTTCTGCGGGTTCTGGTGGTCCCACATCGCGCGCGCCGACATCGCCCGGTTCCTGGCCGGCGTGCGCGGCCGGACCGGGCCCGGCACCGTGCTCGTGCTGGTCGACAACCGCTACGTGCCGGGAAGCAGCACGCCGATCAGCCGGACCGGGCCGGACGGCGACACCTATCAGCGTCGTCTGCTGACCGACGGCCGCGAGTACGAGGTACTGAAGAACTTCCCGACCCGCGAGCAGCTGGCGGCCGACCTGGAAGCCGCCGCCACCGACGTGGACTGGACCGAGCTGGACTACTACTGGCTGGCCAGCTGCGTGTTGCGCTGACCGTCGCCGCCGCAGCCGAACGCCTGGGCGGGACGAGCGCCGCGGATCCGCGCCGCCACAGACCACGAAGACACCGCCTAGTCTTGGCCCTATGAGCTCGCTGGCGGGTCCGCGGCCTGGCGAGGCGGTTGACCGGCCCGGGCTGGCCGCGTTCCGTCGCCTTTATGACTTTGACTTTGACGACTTCCAGGTGATCGCCTGCGCCGCGGTGGAGGACGGCCACGGCGTGCTGGTCGCGGCGCCCACGGGGTCGGGGAAGACGGTCGTCGGCGAGTTCGCCGTGCACCAGGCGCTCACCGAGGGGCGCAAGTGCTTCTACACCACCCCCATCAAGGCGCTGTCAAACCAGAAGTACGCCGACCTGGTGGCGCGCTATTCGGCCGCCAGGGTCGGCCTGCTGACCGGCGACAACAGCATCAACGGCGAGGCGCCCGTGGTGGTCATGACCACCGAGGTGCTGCGGAACATGCTGTACGCGGGGTCGCTGACGCTGGACGGGCTCGGCTACGTCGTGCTGGACGAGGTGCACTACCTCGCCGACCGCCTGCGCGGTGCGGTGTGGGAAGAGGTGATCATCCAGCTGCCCGAGTCCGTTCAGGTGGTCGCCTTGTCCGCGACGGTGAGTAACGCCGAGGAATTCGGCGAGTGGCTCGAGCAGGTGCGCGGCGGGACGGCGGTAGTCGTCGACGAGGTCAGGCCCGTGCCGCTGTCGCAGCACATGCTGGTCGGCCGGCGGCTGTACGACCTGTTCACCTCGCGCGGTGCGGTCGATCCCGAGCTGCGACGGGCCACGCAGCGGTTCGGGGCGGACCGGCAGTCGGGCGGATCCGGCCGGGTTGGCGGCGGCCGCGGCAGCGGCGGCCGGGGCAGGAGTGCTGTGCGCTACCGACGGCCGAGCCGCCCCGACGTGATCGAACGGCTGGACGCTGCGGGCCTGCTGCCGGCCATCACCTTCATTTTCAGCCGGGCCGGCTGCGACGCCGCGGTGCAGCAGTGCCTGGCGGCCGGGCTGCGGCTGACCACCCCGGAGGAGTCCGCGGAGATCGCCAGGATCGCGGCCGCGCGAACCGCCGGGCTGGCCGACGCCGACCTGGCCGTGCTGGGGTACGCGGAGTGGCTGGACGGCCTGCGGCGGGGCATCGCCGCGCACCACGCCGGGCTGCTGCCGACGTTCAAGGAGGTCGTCGAGGAGCTGTTCACGGCCGGGCTGATCCGCGCGGTGTTCGCCACCGAGACCCTGTCCCTGGGCATCAACATGCCCGCCAGAACCGTGGTGATCGAAAAGCTCGACAAGTGGAACGGCGAGCATCACACCGAGCTGAGCGCTGGGGAGTACACCCAGCTGACCGGGCGGGCCGGCCGCCGCGGCATCGACGTCGAAGGCCACGCCGTGGTGGTCTGGCAGCCCGCCATGGACCCAGCCGCGGTGGCGGGCCTCGCGGGGACCCGGACCTACCCGCTGACCTCGAGCTTTCGGCCGACCTACAACATGGCGGTGAACCTGGTCGGGCAGCTCGGCCGGGCACGCGCGGCGAAGCTGCTGGAGTCGTCGTTCGCGCAGTTCCAGGCCGATCGCGGGGTCGTGGGGCTCGCCAGGGAGGCAGCTGGGCTGCGCGCGCAGATCGCCGGCCTGGCGGTGACGTGCGAGCACGGCGACATCGAGGATTACGACCAGCTGCGGCGCGAGCTCAGCCAGCTCGAGCGCGAGGAGTCACGGCAGCGGTCGGCGGCGCGCCAGGCGGAGGCCATCGCCTCGGTGGAGAAGCTGCGGCCGGGTGACATCATCAGCGTGCCGGGCGGCCGGCGGGCCGGGATAGCAGTCGTGCTGCAGCCCGGCCGGGCCGCCGCGGCCGGCGGGCCGCAGCCGCTGGTGATGACTGCGGGCAGGCAGGTCAAGCGGCTGTCGCTGGCCGATTTCCCGGTGCCCGTCAGCCCGATCGAGCGGATCAGGATCCCATCCTGGTTCAGCCCTCGCTCGCCGAGCGACCGGCGCGATCTCGCGTCGACCGTGCGGAACAAGCTGGCCGGCCGCGAGGTACCCGGCCGTGATCGGCGCGGCGCCGAGCGGGATGGCAAGGCCGTCGACGAGCTCCGGCGGCGGCTGCGCAGGCACTCCTGCCACGATTGCCCCGACCTGCAGGTTCATCTGCGTGACCTGAGCCGGAGGGCCCGACTGGACCGCGAGGCGGAAAAGCTCGAGCAGCGGGTGGCGGGCCACTCGCACGTGCTGGCACGCACCTTCGGCCGGGTCTGCGCGGTGCTGACCGAGCTCGGCTACGTCGCGGGCGACGACGTCACGGCCGACGGCACTCGGCTCGCGGGGCTGTATACGGAGCTCGATCTGCTCGCCGCCGAGTGCCTGCGCCGCGGCACGTGGGCCGGCCTCACCCCGCCGGAGCTGGCGGCGTGCGTATCCGCGCTGACGTACGAGTCGCGTCGAGAGGACGGCGGCGCGGGACGGCTGCCGCCAGGCCGGGCGCGCGAGGTGCTCGCGGAGATGACCGCCGTCTGGACCGAGCTGTCAGCGGTGGAGGACCGTCACCATCTGTCGTTCCTGCGCGAGCCGGACCTCCGCTTCGCCTGGACGGCCTACGCGTGGGCACGGGGCGCTCCGCTGGAGGAGCTCGTCGGCCCGGATCTCGGCGCCGGTGACTTCGTCCGCGCGATGAAGCAGCTCATTGACTTGCTGGGGCAGGTCGCCGTCGTCGGCGGCGAGCTGAGCCGGACGGCCCGCACGGCCGCCGACGCGCTGCGCCGTGGCGTCGTCGCCTACTCCTCGGTCGAGTAACCGCCATGACCGACCCGCAGATACGGCGGCTAACGGTGAACGACTGGGCGGCGCTGCGCGCGGCGCGGCTGGCAGCGCTCGCGGAGGCGCCGTACGCGTTCGCCTCCACGCTGGCGCGCGAGCAGCAGTTCACCGAGCAGACCTGGCGGGAGCGAGCCGGGTCCGGCCGGACCTTTGCCGCCTGGGAGGGTGACACCGTCGTTGGGCTGGCGACTGGGCGGCCCGAGGACGGCGGTGACTGGCATCTCGTGGGCATGTGGGTGTCGCCGAAGGCGCGCGGCACCGGCGTCGCCGATCGCCTCGTGGCGGCCGTGTGCGAGCTGGCCAGGCAGTCGAGGGCCACTTCCGTCACGCTCTGGGTGACGGAGGTGAACGACCGGGCGCGCGCGTTCTACCGGCGGCTGGGTTTCGGCCCGACGGGCGGTCGCCAGCTGGTGCGGCCGGACGAGCCGGATCACTGGGAAGAAGAGCTCATCCTTCGGCTCCCTTGACGGTCTGTGCCCGGTGCCCGCCGTGTGCTGGTCGCAGGCGCGGGCAACCGCGCTGGGTCGATCTCGTCGAACCGTACCGCTCGGCGGCACACACGTAGCGGAGGGAGGTTTCAATGATCGGGAAGCTGGTCACGGCAGCGCTGCTCATCACGGTCGTCGCGGTGATCGTGCGGTCGGTACCTGACCTCAAGCAGTACCTGGAATTGCGAAACATGCAGCACGTGCTCGACCACTAGCTGGCCCAGGACTGGTGGTATGTGTTGTGCGTGGACGTTAGCGCCATGGCTGCCCGAGTCCGGTTAGAGCTACGCAACGCCGGGTTCCTGGAGTTCGAGCCGGGGCGCCGCGGGTTTCTTGCCGAAGGCGACCCGAACGGCGGGTGGGTGAGCGTCACGTGTCACCCAGGGTTGCCGTGGGCG
>JASHPF010000150.1 GCA_030038295.1 Streptosporangiaceae bacterium | reverse complement strand
CGGACTTGGCCAGGAACCGGGTTCGGAGCTCGGCGATCTCGGTGACCTCGCTCTGGCCGAGCACGCCGGCCCATGCCAGCCCCGCGAGCAGGCCGAATCCGTGGCCGACCGCGGTGGTGGCGGCAACCTCCAGCGAGTCGAGCCAGCGAAGCATGTCCAGGCAGTGACCCAGGGTCGCACCCGGTCCGATCGCCACGCCGGCCGGATGCTCGCCCGACATCAGCAGCAGCAGCCGGCCGTCGGCGCCGTCGGAGGCGAAGATGCCCGGCCTGGCCGTGATCCTGCCCTCGGTCAGGCCCGGCAGCACGCCGAGGGCCTCCCTGGCGAGAGCCGCTAGCTGCTCCTGCCGTGTCGCCACGAGCGCGACTCTGGCCGGACCCTGCGCGGCGGGGTCGCGGCCGAGTGCGCACGCCAGATCCAGCATCTCGCTGTCGGACAGCCAGGCTGCCCGATCGGCGAGCTGGGACAATGTCGTGGCCAGCCCGGCTCGGTCGTGCGCGTGCAGGAGGAAGGCCCTGGGCGCCGGCGCGCCGTTCGGAGCCCGCTGGACCCCGACCGGAGCGGCCGGCGCGGCCCGGTCCCGGTGCCCTCGCGACCGGCTCGCCTCGTGCCGCAGCACGAGGTGCACGTTGCTGCCCCCGATGCCGGTCGCCGACACCGCCGCCAGCCGCGATCCCCGCGCCCACTCCTGAGCGGCCAGCGGAAGGTGCAGCCGGGCGTCGCCGTCGGTGATCAGCGAGTGCGGCTCTTCCACGCCGGTGGCCGGCGGTACCACGCCGGTGTTAACCGCCAGTACGGTCTTGAGCAGCCCCGCGGCGCCGGCGGCTGCCTGGGCGTGGCCGATGTTCGCCTTCACCGACCCGAGCGCGGCCGTGTGCCGCGCGCCAGCCCGGATGGCGGCCAACGCGGCGAGCTCCGCCTCGTCGTCCGCCGGTGTCCCGGCTCCGTTCCCCTCCAGATAGTGGATCTCGGCCGGGTCGACACCGGCCCGGTCGTATGCCCGCCGCATCGCCAGCAGCTGGCTGCTCGCCTGCGACCTGGGCTGTCCTGGCAGCCCGCCGCTCGAGGTACCCCAGCCGAGAATCTCGGCGTGCACCGGAAGGCCGGCCGCACGCGCGTCTGCGGTGCGGAGCAGGACGACGACGCCGCACCCCTCACCCGGCAGATAGCCCGACGGGTTTCGGTCGTACAGCCGCACGTCGGAGGTGGCGAGCACGCCCGCCTTGGCCAGCCCGATGAGCTCGAGCGGATCCAGGCTGAGGTCGACGCCGCCCGCGATCGCGGCGTCGAGCTCCCCGGCGGCCAGGGCGGAGCACGCCGACGCGACCGCCTGCAGCGACGACGACGAGGCGCTGTCCACGGCGTGGCTGCCGCCGCGGAATCCGAAGTACGCGCTGATCGTCGCCGCGATCGTGGCGGGCATGCTGCCGGCGAGACTGTCCGGACCGATGGCCGGGAACGGCGCCAGGAAGCGCCGCTCCGCCCGGCGCAGCACGGTGCGCGCCTGACTCGGCGGGATGTTCGCGGCGTCGAGTGCCTCGCCGAGCGTCCGGCGCACGTAGGGCCACCGGACTCGAAGCGCGTTAGCCCTGGAGGTGTCGCCGGTCAGCGTGTTCCCGATGATGACGCCGGTTCGGTCGCGATCGAGCCCGGCGCCCGCGGGCAGCCCGGCCGCGGCCAGGGCGCGCGCGGCGGTTTCCAGCGCGAGCCAGTGGGCGGGGTCGGAGGCGTAATAGATCGTCGGGTCGACGCCGAAGGCCGCGCGGTCGAACCGCCAGCCGTCGATAACGGCGGCCCTGGTGCTGTACGTCGCGTCCGACGTTGCCGGGTCAGACCGGTAGTAGTCGGCCAGGTTCAGTCGGCCCGGCGGAACCCGGCGGAACGCCCGCCGGCCGGTCAGCACGACATCAAGCAGCGCAGGTGGGTCATCGGCGTCGGGGAACCGGCAGGCGAGCCCCACGACCGCGAGCGACGTCGGCGGGCTGAGAGCGGCTGCCTCAGTCATGGCCGTGCCAGCTGGCTGTCGTGACCAGGCAGGTACCGTCGGCGGGCCTGCCTGATCCGGGCCGGCTGTTAGTTTCAGCCCGCGCTGACCGAATTCTATTAATGCCGCACAGTAATTCCGCGCGCGCGCAGATATGCATTATTCCCCCGCGTTATGGCCGTCTGCAGATAGGCCCACCAAGCCGCCAGAGCCAACCGCGCGCAGCTCACGTTCCCCCGGCTGGCCTGGTACGCCAGCGCTGCGCGCGTTCTCCCCGATGGCTCGTCTCGGCTCGGTGTCACGCCATTATTTGACGGCCTCGTGGTGTGGTCAAGAAGAAATTCGCAACGCGCTACTTTTCGTAACTGACGCGGTTTTCCGGAGTCTGTGACAGGGTCGTCGGGAAATGTGTCGGCCCGCGCCGATCTGGCTATGGCTGGGGCGACATACCGACTGCCGCGGCGAGCGCCGACCGAATGATGGCGCGGTCCGCTGGCCGCAGCTGTGCCGCTGTCGCTCGCCTGCTGGTGGCGTGCGCTACCCTGAACGCGTGCGTTTCGCCCGGCTGCTCCTTAGCTAGCCGCGCCGACTGTCCTGTCGTTGGCGCGGCTGCCCCTCGTGACCCGAGGGGCGCTTCTGTTGAGAGCAAGGGAAGCTCAGGCCGGGCAGGGGCCGATCCGGACCGCACCAGATTCGCGAGGAAACCATGACAGCCGCCGAGACCGCGGACCGCTTTGATCCGCGCGCGATCCAGGACAAGTGGCAGCAGCGCTGGGCTGCCATGGACATCTTCACCGCCAGCGACGACCCGGATGACCCCCGGCCGCGCACCTACCTGCTGGACATGTTCCCTTATCCCTCCGGTGACCTGCACATGGGGCACGCGGAGGCGTACGCGCTGGGCGACGCCATGGCGCGCTACTACACCCTTCGCGGTCACAACGTGCTGCATCCGATCGGGTGGGACGCGTTCGGCCTGCCTGCCGAGAACGCGGCGATCAGGAACAACACGCACCCGGCAGACTGGACCCTGAAGAACATCGAGGTCCAGGCGGAGTCGTTCCGGCAGTACGCGGTCTCGTTCGACTGGTCCCGGCGGCTGGCGACCTGCGATCCCGACTACTACAGGTGGACGCAGTGGCTGTTCCTGCGGTTCTACGAGCGCGGCCTCGCCTACCGTGCCGACGGCTACGTGAACTGGTGCCCGGTCGACCAGACCGTGCTCGCCAACGAGCAGGTGATCGCCGGCAAGTGTGAGCGGTGCGGGTCCGAGGTGATCCGCCGGGTGCTCACACAGTGGTACTTCAAGATCACCGAGTACGCGGACCGGCTGCTCGCCGACATGGCTGCGCTGGACGGCAAGTGGCCGGACCGAGTGCTGCTGATGCAGCGCAACTGGATCGGCCGCAGCGAGGGCGCCGAGGTTGCGTTCCCGATCGAGGGCCGGGGGGAGCCGGTCACGGTGTTCACCACCCGGCCGGACACGCTCTACGGCGCGACGTTCTTCGTCGTCGCCGCGGACTCGCCGCTGGCTGATGAGCTGTGCGCGCCCGAGCAGCGGCCCGCGCTGGCCGAGTACATCGCGCAGGTGCGCAAGCTGACTGACATCGAGCGGCAGTCCGCCGACCGGGAGAAGACCGGCGTCTTCCTGGGTGTGCACGCGATCAACCCGGTCAACGGCGAACTGATCCCGGTCTGGGCGGCGGACTACGTGCTGCCCGACTACGGGACCGGCGCGATCATGGCCGTGCCCGCGCACGATCAGCGCGATCTGGACTTCGCCCGCGCGTTCGGCCTGCAGGTCCGCGTGGTCCTGGACACCGGCCTGGCCGACCCTGCCGTCAGTGGCGTGGCCACCCCGGGCGAGGGAACGCTGGTGAACTCCGGGCCGCTGGACGGTCTGTCGAAGCAGGCGGCGATTGACCGGATCATCGAGATCCTGGCCGAGCGCGGCCTCGGCCGCGGCGCGGTGAACTACCGGCTGCGCGACTGGCTGCTGTCCAGGCAGCGATTCTGGGGAGCGCCGATCCCCATCGTGTACTGCGATGGCTGCGGCGAGGTTCCGGTGCCGGATGAGCAGCTGCCCGTCCTGCTGCCCGACCTGCGCGGCCAGGAGCTGGCCCCGAAGGGCGTGTCGCCGCTGGCCGCGGCGACCGACTGGGTCGCGACCGAGTGCCCCAAGTGCGGCGGGCCGGCCAAGCGGGACACCGACACGATGGACACCTTCGTGGACTCGTCCTGGTACTTCCTGCGGTACTGCTCGCCCGCGTTCGAGTACGGCCCCTTCGAGGTGGAGGCGGTTCGCCGCTGGTCGCCGGTGAACCTCTACGTGGGCGGCGTGGAGCACGCGATCCTGCACCTGCTGTACTCGCGGTTCTTTGTCAAGGTGCTGCACGACATGCGGATGCTCGACTTCACCGAGCCCTTCACGGCGCTGGTGAACCAGGGGCAGGTGATCAATCAGGGCAAGGCGATGTCCAAGTCGCTGGGCAACGGGGTCGACCTGGGGGAGCAGCTGGCGGCGCACGGCGTGGACGCCATCCGGCTCACGATGATCTTCGCCAGCCCGCCTGAGGACGACATCGACTGGGCGGACATGAAGCCCGACGCGCTGGTGCGGTTCCTGGGCCGGGTCGCCAGGGTGGCCGCGGACGTGGCCGCCGCGTCAGCGGTCGGCAGCGACCCGGCGGCGGGCGACGTGGACCTGCGCAAGGTGACGCACCGGACCGTCGACGAGGTCACCAGGCTGGTCGAGACCACCCGGCTGAACGTGGCCGTGGCCCGGCTGATGGAGCTCGTGAGCGCGGCCAGGCGGACCATCGACTCCGGCTCCGGCGCGGGCGACCCGGCGGTCCGGGAGGCGGCGGAGGCACTGGTGATCATGCTGTCGCTGTTCGCGCCGTACACCGCCGAGGAGTGCTGGGAGATCCTCGGGCACGAGCCGTCGGTGGCCCGCGCCAGCTGGCCTAGCGCCGACCCGGCACTGCTCGTCCAGGACACGGTGACCTGCGTCGTCCAGGTTGACGGCAAAGTCAGGGACCGGCTGGAGGTACCCGTGGCCATCGACGAGGACGACTTGCGTTCGCTGGCCCTCGCCAGCGAGGCGGCCGGGCGGGCGCTGGCCGGTCGCGGTGTCCGGACCGTCATCGTCCGGGCGCCGAAGCTGGTAAATATCGTTTCTGCTTGATGCGGCGGGCTCGCCGCGGCATGCAGCGGCTACGTGGTCACGCTCGTCGGTGCGGCACCCCGTCAGCACCGGCAGCGGGCTGCAGCAGATCGGACATGGGGCGTGGGGAAGGACCTGTCACGTGAAACTGCTGATCGTGGTGGCGCTGCTCGTGCTGGCTTTTGGCCTGATCGCCGTGCTCGCGATCGCCAGCTCGCGCACCACGGCCCGCGGGGACTCCTCGGTCGCTGGGGTTCCGCGCCAGCCTTCCCTTCGCGTCGTGCAGCCGAGTACGGTCCGCTCGACCTCCGCCGACGCCGTCCGCCCGGGCCGATCGCAGCCGAAGTCACGCCGCCGACGCGAGAAAAGTACTAGTGACGTGCTTCCGCCCGAAGCCACTGTCAGCTTCCATGCAGAGCGCCAGGAGGCCGACATCGACGGCGTCCTGGCGTCGCTCGACCACGACCTCGTCGGGCTCGTGCCGATCAAGCGCAAGGTCGAGCAGATAGCCTCCCTCCTGCTCGTCGACCGGGCGCGGAACAAGTTCGGTCTCACCGCGCCCCGGCCCAATCTGCACATGTGCTTTACGGGGCCACCCGGCACAGGGAAGACCACCATGGCGCTGCGGATGGCGGATCTCCTGCACCGGCTTGGTTACCTGGAGCAGGGTCAGCTTGTACACGCTATGCGGGACGATCTTGTGGGCGAGTTCGTCGGGCACACCGCGCCGAAGACCAAGCGAGTGCTGGAGCGCGCGATGGGCGGCGTGCTGTTCATCGATGAGGCCTACTACCTGTACCGCGCGGCCGACTCGAAGGATTACGGTCAGGAGGCCATCGACATCCTGCTGCAAGTCATGGAGAACGACCGGGAGAACCTGGTCGTGATCCTGGCGGGCTACAAGGACCGGATGGAGGAGTTCTTTACCGTCAACCCCGGCATGCGCTCACGGATCGCGCATCACCTCGATTTCGCGCCATACGACCTGGACGAGCTGGTTTCGATCGGTCAGCTGATGCTCGACGAGGCGAACTACCACCTGTCACCGGCGGCTCAGGCCGCGTTCCGCGCCGACGTGGCGTGGCAGATGGGCCAGCCCGCGTTCGCCAATGCGCGCAGCGTCCGCAACAGCCTTGACCGGGCCCGGTTGCGGCACGCACACCGGCTCGCCGGGAACCCAGGCCTGCGGTGGACCCGCGATGACCTCATGCGCCTGGACGCGGAGGATGTCGCGGGCGACGATCTGGAGCCGGGCCGTGGGACCGCCACCGCGAACGGCGAGTGGCGGGCCAAGCACGGGCGCTAGCTGGCCGGCTGTCCGCAGGAGCATGACACGCGCAGCCGGACCCCGACCGGCCGGAGACCACCGCCGACCCGGGCCCGGCCGCGATACGGACAGGCCCGGGTCGTCCGGATCGGTCCTTGCTACTCAGACCCGCCGCAGCACCGCCACGACCTTGCCCAGGATCTCCGCCTGGTCGCCCGGAATAGGTGTGTACGCGGGGTTATGTGGCATCAGCCAGATGTGGTCCGCGGCGCGCTTGAACGTCTTGACAGTCGCCTCACCGTCCAGCATCGCGGCGACGATGTCGCCGTTCTCCGCGACCGGCTGCTGGCGCACGACGACCCAGTCGCCGTCCGCGATCGCCGCATTGATCATCGAGTCGCCGACGACCTTGAGCAGGAACAGATTGCCTTCGCCGACGATCTGCCTCGGCAGCGGGAAGATGTCCTCGATGGACTCCTCGGCGAGGATCGGGCCGCCCGCCGCGATCCGCCCGACGAGCGGTACGTAGGCGGCCTCCTGCGACGTGATGTCCATCGGCGCGTCGTCGTCGGGGCCGGGCTCGGGTCGCACCGCTGGGTGGCCTGGTAGCCGCACCTCCACGGTCCGCGGTCGGCCGGCGTCCCGGCGCAGGTAGCCCTTGGCCTGCAGGGTAGACAGCTGGTACGAGACGCTGGAAGTGCTGGTCAGACCTACCGCCTCGCCGATCTCTCGCATCGACGGCGGGTAACCGCGGCGTTGTACGGAGTCGCGGATCACCTGCAGGACCTTGCGCTGGCGCCAGGTCAGCACGTGGCCAGGGTCCGGCTTGTCGGGCACGTCCGCGGCGACAGTCGGAACGCTGCCCTTCGGCCGGCGGCCCGGCTTCCCGCGCGGCCGTCCGGCTGCCGCCGCGCCGGCACCAGTCAGCTCGGTTTCGATTGCCGGGGCCTGGCGTGCCCCGTCATCGCTGGTTGCATCGCTCATCTCAGACCTCCGGTGTTGGTGCGGCGCGGTCCGGCCGGGGTGGCCGCCGGAGCTGCCGTCCGTCGAAGCTGACGTTAATGGTTCCGGGCCGAGATCTCAAACATCTGTTCGACGCGCCAGAAAAATGTCGTACCCATCCGATAAGACAGTACCGTATCTCCGTTCGATCGAACGAGAATGCGATAGAACAGAGGTACGATCGAACTGTCATTCGCAGATGGAGGCTGGGATGAGCGCACTAAGCGCAATGGAGGCGGCCGTCGGTGACGGACCAGCGCCTCCGATCGCCGAGCGACCGGGGCTGCAGCCAGGCCAGCGCACGCTTCGGCTCGTCCGCCAGTCAGGACCAGACGACGAGAGCCGGTCGGCCATCCCCGGCGCCGAGCCGCGCTCCAGTTCGATTCCGGGGTCGGCGCGCGCGCCGCTGACGCAGCCGATTCTCATGCCGTCGGCGGTGATCTCGCCGCGGCCGCGGCCGGTCGCGGCGCAGTCACCGGTCCGGCTTACCCGGCGCGGCCGTGCCGTGGTCGTGGCTCTCGTCGTGGTCGCGATCGCCGCGGTGGCACTCGTCATCGCGATGGCCACGGCGGCCGGAGCCCAGGCGGCGAGCCCCGGTCAGCCGGGGTCCGGTCATCGGGGCATGCACGAGATCGTGGTGCAGCAGGGCCAGACCCTCTGGTCGATCGCCTCGGCCGCTGAGCCGACGGCTGATCCGCGCGTGGTCGTGCAGCAGATCATGGCGGCGAACAGGATGACAACGGCGGACATCGCAGCCGGGCAGGTGCTGTGGGTGCCACGCTGAGCGTGCGGACGTCCAGGGCGAGGTACGACACGCCGGCGTGGCCGGGAATTTTCCGCCGGTCCCCGCCAGGCTTCGGCTCATCTACCTGCGGGTTCGCGGCCAGCCAGGACAGCTTGCCAATCGCGCCCAGGTGGACCACAATATCTAGTAGTTGCACGCGTGTAGTTTTCCTATAAGTTGTGCTCACGGAGGGCGGGAGCCCGCCAGGAACTGAGCTGACTCGATGCCCGAGCAGGCACAGGACCTGGCCAAACAGACAGGCGACGTGGCTGCGACGGGGGAGGTGATCGCGTGTACTGCCCGTACTGCAGGCACCAGGACACTCGGGTGATCGACAGCCGCACGGCTGACGACGGCGTCGCGATCCGCCGTCGCCGGGCGTGCCCGGCCTGCGGCCGCCGGTTTACCACGCAGGAGACCGTCATCCTCACCGTGGCCAAGCGCAGCGGCGCCACCGAGCCATTCAACCGGGACAAGATCGTTCGCGGGGTTCGGCGGGCTTGCCAGGGCAGGCCGGTCAGCGAGGATCAGCTCGCCCTGCTGGCGCAGCAGGTAGAGGACGTGATCAGGAGCCGCGGCAGCGGCGAGATCCCCTCCCAGGAGATCGGGCTGGCCATTCTGGGCCCGCTCCGCGACCTCGACGAGGTCGCGTACCTGCGATTCGCGTCGGTCTACCGCGGGTTCGAGTCGGTGGCGGACTTCGAGGAGGAGATCGCCGCGCTGCGCGCCGCGCATGTCGGCGACTGGCGCGCCGAGGACGCCGAACTGCTGGCCGGACAGACGGGCCTTCGGCCCGAGCCGGCGCGTCGCCGTCCGGAGGGCGGCGTCACCTAGCCCGCCGCGCGACCGGCGCCGCAGCCAGAGCTAGATCGCTGGGAGTTGCCTAGTCACTGATGGGCCTCGGGGCCCGGCTACTGGGTCCCACGGGACCCGCGAAGGGGGAAAGGGACATGACAGAGACGGCGAGCGGGCCAGCGTCGCAGGGACGCAGCAAGCGCGCCAGGGGGCTGACCCTGCGCCGGATCTACACCAGGGACGGAGTCCACCCCTATGACGAGGTCAGCTGGGAGCGCCGCGATGTCGTGATGACGAACTGGCGGGACGGCTCGATCAACTTCGAGCAGCGCGGCGTCGAGTTCCCGGACTTCTGGTCGGTCAACGCGGCGAACATCGTGACGACGAAGTACTTCCGCGGTGCGCTCGGCACGCCGCAGCGCGAGTGGAGCCTCAAGCAGCTCGTCGACCGGGTTGTCGGGACGTACGGCGCTGCCGGCCGCGAACACGGCTACTTCGCGACCGAGCAGGACGCCGAGGTTTTCGAGCACGAGCTCACTTACGCCCTCATCCATCAGGTCTTCAGCTTCAACTCGCCGGTCTGGTTCAACGTCGGCACGACCTCTCCGCAGCAGGTCTCGGCGTGCCAGCCGTACGGCGCGCTCGTCAGCACGCCCGCTGGCCTTGTTCCCATCGGCAAGCTCGTCGAGGACGACGCGGTCGGCACCAAGGTCTATGACGCGCACGGGATCACCAGGATCGTCGCGACCAAGGCGAACGGCGTGAAGGACGTGCTGCGCATCCACACCACGACGGGGGAGGTGCTGGAGGCGACCGCCGACCATCTCGTCTGGCGGGCTGCTGATCTGGAAATCGGCGAGTTCACGGTCGCGGGGTTCCTTCGGCCGGGTGACCATCTCCTGCACGTGCGGCCGGAGGTGGGCGGGTCCGACCGGTCGCTGCTGGACATCAGCCGGATCGAGAAGCTCGGCCCGATGGACGTCTACGACATCCAGACCGAGAGCGGCGAGTACCTGTCCGGCAGCCTGCGGGTGCACAACTGCTTCATCCTCGCCGTCGACGACACGATGGACTCCATCCTCGACTGGTACAAGGAAGAGGGACTGATCTTCAAGGGCGGCTCCGGCGCGGGCGTCAACCTGTCCAGGATCAGGTCAAGCAAGGAACTCCTGACCTCGGGCGGTACCGCGAGCGGTCCGGTCTCGTTCATGCGCGGCGCCGACGCGTCGGCCGGGACGATCAAGTCTGGCGGCGCGACCAGGCGGGCCGCGAAGATGGTCGTCCTCGACGTGGATCACCCCGATGTCGAGGAGTTCATCGAGACGAAGGCGCGCGAGGAAGCGAAGGTGCGGGTCCTGCGCGACGCGGGATTCGACATGGACCTCGGGGGCAAGGACATCACCAGCGTCCAGTACCAGAACGCCAATAACTCGGTTCGAGTCTCCGACGATTTCATGCGCGCGGTCGAGTCTGGCAAGACATTCGACCTGGCCGCCCGGACGACCGGCGAGCCGATTGCCCAGGTCGACGCCAAGGACCTGTTCCGCAAGATGGCGCAGGCAGCGTGGGAGTGCGCGGACCCCGGTATCCAGTACGACGGCACGATCAACGACTGGCACACCTGCCCGGAATCAGGGCGAATCACCGCAAGTAACCCCTGTTCGGAATATGTGCACTTGGATAATTCGTCCTGCAATCTGGCGAGTATTAACCTGCTGAAGTTCCTGCGCGACGACGACACCTTCGATGTCGAGAAGTTCGAGCGGCTCACCGAGCTCATCTTCACGGCGATGGACATCTCCATCTGCTTCGCGGACTTCCCGACGAAGAAGATCGCGACCGTCACGCGCGCCTTCCGGCAGCTCGGCATCGGGTACGCCAACCTCGGCGCGCTGCTCATGGCCACCGGCCACGCCTACGACTCCGACGGCGGGCGGGCGATCGCGGCCGCGATCACGTCGCTCATGACCGGCGTGGCGTACAAGCGCTCGGCCGAGCTCGCCGCAGTGGTGGGGCCGTACGACGGCTATGCACGCAACGCGCCGGCGCACAAGCGGGTGATGGCCAAGCACGCGACGGCGAGCGCGTCGGTACGCCCGCTCGCAGGCTTCGACGCGGCGATCCTGTCGGCTGCGAACAAGGCGTGGCAGCAGTGCCTCGCGCTGGGCGAGAAGACCGGCTACCGGAACGCTCAGGCGAGCCTGCTGGCGCCCACCGGAACGATCGGCCTGATGATGGACTGCGACACGACCGGCATCGAGCCGGACCTGGCGCTGGTCAAGTTCAAGAAGCTGGTCGGCGGCGGGTCGATGCAGATCGTCAACCAGACGGTTCCGCGCGCCCTCAAGAACCTTGGCTATCAGGGCGAGCAGATCGAGGCCATCGTCGAGTACATCAGCGAGCACGGGCACGTGGTCAACGCGCCCGGCCTGCGTCCCGAGCACTATGAGGTGTTCGACTGTGCCATGGGCGAGCGGGCGATCAGCCCGATGGGCCATGTGCGCATGCTCGCGGCCGTGCAGCCCATGCTCAGCGGGTCCGTGTCGAAGACCGTGAACATGCCGGAGAGCGCGACGGTCGAGGACATCGAGAAGATCTACTTCGAGGGCTGGAAGCTCGGCCTGAAGGCGCTCGCGATCTACCGTGACAACTGCAAGGTAGGCCAGCCGCTGTCGGTCGCGAAGAAGAAGACCGAGGAGGCTCCCGCGCCCGTCTCACCGCACGAGGTCCGGCCGGTGCGCCGGCGACTGCCGAAGCAGCGGTCCGCGACCGTGACGAGGTTCTCGGTAGCGGGCGCTGAGGGCTACATGACGGCGTCGAGCTATCCGGACGACGGGATCGGCGAGGTGTTCCTCAAGCTCGGCAAGCAAGGCTCGACGCTGGCCGGCGTGATGGACGCGTTCTCGATGGCGATCTCGGTGGGCCTGCAGTACGGCATCCCGCTCGAGTCGTACGTGGCGAAGTTCACCAACATGCGGTTTGAGCCGGCGGGCATCACCGATGACCCGGACATCAGGATGTCGAGTTCGGTGATGGATTACATCTTCCGTCGCCTGGCGCTTGACCACCTGTCCTACGAGCAGCGGGCCGAGCTCGGCATCCTCACCACCGATGAGCGCACCGCACAGCTCAACGGCGAGGAGCCGGCGTCATCGTCCGACGACCTCGACCCGGAGGAGCTGGCGCAGTCGGCGGCCGTGGAGCGCGTTCGGCCGGAGCGTGCGCAAGAGGCCCAGCCCCCGCCGGCCAGACCGGCACCGGCACCGGCCGGAGCGAGCACGACGGACCTGATCGAGTCGCAGCAGGGCCGTGTGGCCGACGCGCCGCTGTGCCTGACCTGCGGCACGAAGATGCGTCCCGCCGGCAGTTGCTATGTCTGCGAGGGTTGCGGCTCAACCAGCGGCTGCAGCTGAGCATCGTTCGACGAACTTTCTCCAGCTCAGGCGGGGTGGGCCCGAAAGGGTTGCGCCCCGCCTAAGCCCTCAGTGACGTCTCGCGCTGCATCAGATGCAACCTACTTAGCCAGCGCCCAGCCCCGGCCCGGCGCCTCACCTTCGAGGGCCGCCGGTTTGGTCTTGGGCTAGCGTCTCGCGCCCTAGGCTTGCTTAGTTTTTAGCTTTAATGCTAAAAAGCTAGGGTGGAAGAGATCGATGCTGGTCAGGAAGCAGGCGCCTTCCGCGCGCTTGCCGACTCGACGCGCCGCCAGATCCTAGAGGACCTCCGGGAAGGCGAGCTGTCGGCAGGCGAGATTGCTGGGAGATTCCCGATCAGCGGACCGTCGGTCTCACGCCATCTCGGTGTGCTGAAGACGGCGGGACTGATTCGTGAGCGGCGTGAGGCTAACCGCATTTTCTATTCGCTCGCCGAGGACCGACTTGCCCTGTGCATTGGCAGGTTTTTGAGTGCGGTCTGTCCGGACCAGTTCGTCGTTCGGCAGCATTCGCGCAAGATCCAGAAGGCCAGGGGGAGCACGATATGAGGCTGCCCACCATGTCAAGCGTCATCGAACGCCGTCTCCTGGTGAACTACCGGGTTGACCCGTCAGTCGCCGCGAGACTCCTGCCGACTCCGTTTCGGCCGCAACTAGTCAACGGCTGGGCAGTCGCCGGTATCTGCCTGATCCGCCTCGGACGCCTGAGGCCAAGCTGGGTTCGTGGCTGGGCCGGAATTCGCACCGAGAATGCTGCGCATCGCGTCGCGGTCGAGTGGGACGCGATGGGCGGCCGTCAGTCCGGTGTCTATATTCCGCGGCGTGACAGCAATTCAGTGGTCACGGTCCTCGCGGGTGGGCGGCTGTTCCCCGGCGAGCACCACCGGGCGTCCTTCGATGTCCACGAGACCGCACGCAGCCTCCATGTCGCCTTCGCTAGCACTGATGGCATCGCCCACGTCAGCGTCGACATTCGGGTTGCGCAGCAACTGCAGGGGAGTGCGCTTTTCGCTGACCTGGGAGAGGCATCGGACTTCTTCCAGGGTGGCTCGGCGGGATTCTCGGCCACCCGCGACCCCGGCAGGCTGGAGGGGCTCGAACTGCGGGCTGACCGCTGGGTCGTCGAGCCGGCCGAGGTGATATCGGTCCGCTCAAGCTTCTTCAGCGATGCGCGCCTGTTCCCGCCAGGCAGCGCGGTCTTTGACTGCGCTCTGCTGATGAGGGAGCTTCCGGTGACCTGGAACGCCATCCAGCCGACGTTCACACCTAGCTCGACGACCCTCTCGCGCCGGTAAGCCCTCCCGAACCAGGAATACCGCACGCTTCGAATAAGTGCGCTGCGCCAGTGACACTGTCGCTGCCGCGAGAGATTTCCCGGGCTAGGGGCGCAGCCGAGAGGCTGCGCCCCTGTTTTCTTCCCGTGTTCCGTCGAGACGGGCCGTTGCAGCCAGCCGGCCCCAGCATCGGCTACAAGACGTACGCTTCTTCCTCTTCGAGTTCGGTGTCCAAGCCCGCCTGCTCGACCGCGTCCGGCACCCGGATCGGCTCGAACCGGTTCAGGATCTTGAGGATCAGCCAGGTGACGCCGAAGGCGTAGGCGGCCACCAGCAACGCTGCCGCGACCTGCTTGCCGAAGAAGGCAGCGTTGCCGGCCGCGAGCCCGTTGTGGCCTGCCGCATTCACCGATACGTAGGCGAAGACCCCGAGCAGGATGGTGCCGAGCAGGCCGCCGATCCCGTGGGCGCCCCAGACATCCAGGGCGTCGTCCCACTTCCGCCAGTTGCGGAACCAGACCGCCAGGTAGACGACAGCGCCGGCCAGGAAGCCGATGATGAAGGATGCCCAGCTGGGCACGTATCCGGCGCAGGGGGTGATGCAGGCGAGCCCGGCGACGGCACCGGTGAAGGCGCCCACCATGCTGGGCTTGCCCGACTTCCACCAGGAGATCGCCAGCCACGTGCACATGGCGACCGAAGCCGCGATGTCGGTGTTGACGAAGGCCTGCGCGGCGATGCCGTTGGCGGCGAGCGCCGATCCGGCGTTGAAGCCGAACCACCCGAACCACAGCAGGCCGGTGCCCAGGCCGACGAACGCGATGTTGTGCGGCACTGTCTTCTCACCAGGCGCGAACTTGCGCTTCCCTACGACCCACACCGAGGCCAAGGCGGCGAAGCCGGCGCTGGTGTGCACGACCATGCCACCGGCAAAGTCGAGTACGCCCCACTTGGCGAGGAATCCGCCGCCCCAGATCCAGTGCACCAGCGGCACATACACCAGCAGGCTCCAGGCGACCAGGAACTTCAGGTAGCTCTTGAAGTGGACCCGGTCCGCGAACGCACCGGTGATCAGGGCGGGTGTGATGATGGCGAACATCTCCTGGAATGAGAAGTGAGCCAGCGCCGGGATGTGCGCCGCCCACGGGCCCGGCCGGGTCCCCACGTTTCGCAAGAACGCCCAGGAAAGGTTGCCGATTACGCCGCCCTCGTTGCCGGAGAAGGCCAGCGAGTACCCGACTGCCACCCAGATGACGGTCACAACCCCCATCGAGATGAAGCTCTGCAGCATGATTGCCAGCACGTTCTTGCGCCGCACCAGCCCGCCGTAAAAGAACGCGAGGCCTGGCGTCATCACCATCACCAGCGCCGCGCTGACGAGCACGAACGCGGTATCCCCGGCATTGATCATCGAGACCCTCCACAGAATGTTCGCAGCGCCGCCCTGCCGCTAGCTGCTGTGCTAGACGCGGACGCTAGCCCCGGCCGCTCGCGCCAGCCATTGCCAAGTGGACCTATCGCGCCGGGTCTAAAGTCCTGTCGAGGGCGGCATGGGCGTTTCCGGCAACGGAGCGAAGCTTGCTTGATCGCCCCTTCATGATCGGCATCGAATCGCCGAGATGACCTGGTGAACCGAGGACGGCGCTGGTCCGGATGTGAGCGCTTTGCCCGGCTCCGCTGCTCTGGCGGGGGTCGGTCCGCAGTGCGCTTCGGCGTGGCCGGATGCGGTGCGACGCGCCAGGGCCGGTCGGATATTGAGTCGGTCCCGAGTTCCGTCTAGACTGTCTAGATGAAATGGGAGGACTCCATGCGTGATCGCTGGCAGCTTCAAGAAGCCAAGCAGCGCTTCAGCGAACTCATCCGATCGGTAGAGGCAGATGGGCCACAGTTCGTGACCAAGCATGGCCAAGAAGTGGCAGTAGTCGTGAGTATCGCCGAGTACCGGCACCTTCGGGAGGGGGAAAGGAACTTCAAAGAGTTCCTGCAGTCCGCGCCGGACGTCGACCTGGAGGCTAGCCGCTCAGCATTGCCTGCACGACGTATCGACCTGGGTTAACTGTGAGCTTCCTGCTCGACACGAACGTGGTCTCGGAGATCCGTAAGCAGGCGCCCAACGCGGGCGTCGCCGAGTGGTTCGCTTCAGTTCCCGCGGACAGGTTGTTCCTCAGCGTGCTGGTCGTAGGCGAGATCAGGCAAGGCATCGAGAGGCTGGCCCGCCGGGACCCTGATCAAGCCGAGATCTTCGAGCGCTGGCTCAGTCAGCTTGTCGGGGGTTACGCTGATCGCCTTGTCCCGATCACCGAGCGAATAGCTCAGGCGTGGGGACGTCTCAATGTCCCGGACCCGGTGCCGGTCGTGGACGGCCTGATGGCGGCGACTGCGCTGGTCCATCACTGGACCCTGGTCACGCGCAACGTTGACGATGTCAGGTCAACCGGGGTCCGTCTCCTGAATCCCTTCTCGCAAGGAAGCGAGCCGGGCCGGCGGAATCCCGCACCCTCCGAATAAGTGCACTGCGCTCGCAAAAGGGTCGCACCTAGGGAAGCATCTGGCCGGCAGCGCATGTGCTACCGGCTCGGCCGACCCGCAAGCACCAGTCAGCCGCGCACCGTGAACAGATAGTGCTTGCCTTCCGCGAGGATCCCGAGACAGGTGGCGCAATACGGGTAATCCTCGGCGAGGAGCGCGTACACGCCGCAGCGCTCGCATCTGCCCGGCTTCGTTTCCTCCACGTCCGTCCACCTCCTGGAGCTGCTGCGTGCAGACGAGCTCGTCTTGGTGTCAGCGTCCGCACGGTACGAGGCGGATAACAGTGGCCAGAGGCAACCACGAGCCGGGAATATGGTCGGCAGAATGCCGTGACGAAGGTCCCGTGACGCGCTGGACATCCAGCGCGAAATGGCCTGCAGGCAGGGCGCGACGAGACACCCTTCCCGGCTATCAGGTCATCTCAGCTGCTCTGGGAGGAGCCCATACGCAGCAACTCCATCGCGTTGCGCTCGAGGATGGCCTCGGCCTGGTCAGCGGGTATCCCCGAGGCGGAGATGTAGTCGACGGCGCGGACGAAAACATCTCCGGCTTCATAGGGGAAGTCGGTGCCCAGCAGCAGCCGGTCGGCGCCGAACGACTCGACGGCGCAGCGCAGCGCGGGGACGTGCCCGTGGCCGACGGTGTCGTACCACATGCGCCGCGCTGCCTCGCTGGGCAGCTCCGGAGTGTCCGGGTACTCCCAGGAGTACTGGTCGTCGGCCCGCTGCAGCAGCATCGGCAGGGCACCACCCAGGTGTGAGTTGATGATCTTGATGTTCGGATACCGGGACGGGATCCCGCGGGTGATCAGCTGCATCGTGGAGATGGTGTCCTCCACCGGCGCGCCCACCATCCAGGTCAGACTGAAACCCTCGATCAGCGGCGTGCACGCGGAGTTTCCCGCCGGATGCAGGTACAGCACGGCCTGGCGCCGGTCAAGCTCGGCAAAGATCGGCTCGAAGCGGGGATCGACGAGGGCTTGGCCGAGGACCGTCGTGTTCATGACCAGCCCGGCCATGCCCAGCTCGTCCAGCGCGCGGGCCAGCTCGCTGATCGACTCGTCGACGTGCGGCATGGGCGTCGCGGCAAAGGCGCGAAAGCGATCCGGATGCCTGGTGACCAGCTCGGCATACTGATCGTTGACGAAACGGGCCGCTGCCCGGGCCCGGTGCGGATCCGAGCCATAAGGCATCTGGGGGGCTGCCGAGAGCACCTGAACGCCCACCCCGGCGCGGTCCATCAGGGTCAGCCGCGCGTCCAGCTCAGCTCCGCCGCCAGCACCGATGCCTCGCTGCGTACCGGTATCGGAGTTGCCGAGCTCCGCCACCAGATCGAGGTAGCTGTCGGTCCAGTAATGCGCGTGTACGTCTATCCGCATGTGCTCTCACTTTCTGACCTCGGACGCGGGTGGAACCCGGGCTAGGCAGCCGCGGCGGGTGCGCTCGCTCGGGCGTGCTCGTCGGCGTGGGCGATGTTCAGGAGCGAGCGCCAGATCAGCGCGAGGATGATGGCCGACCCGGCGAACGCGAACCAGAACGGCGCGGTAACGCCCCACACCGAGGCGACCAGCCCGCCCAGCGCGGATCCGATCACGATGCCACCGACCACGCCGGTGAGGTACACGCTGCCGACGCGGCCCTGGAAGTGGGCGGGCACGGCTCGCTGCCGCACGCTCGTCGAGGTCGTTCCCCAGATGAAGGCGTGCGCACCGAAGATCACGAAGACGATCAGCGCGAACCAGGCCGAACGGGTCAGCGCGAGCGCCAGGTGGGTCAGGGTCTCGATGATCAGGCCGCCGCGCATGATGACGCCGAGTCGCAGGTGCCGCTCCAGCCAGCCGTAGGACGCGCCGCCCAGCAGGCCGCCCACCGCCATAGCCGTGGTGATCAGTCCGAAGCCGAGTGCGCCCATGCCCAGCCGCTCGCGCGCGTAGAGAACCAGCACGGACCAGGCAGCCCCGAAGGTGACGTTGAACGTGAAGATCGTGATCGCCAGCGTCCGCACCGCGGCGTGCTCCCACAGCCAGCGCCACCCCTCGCGGATGTCGTCCCGCACCCGAGCGCGCTCGCCGCGCCCGCCGTGCGGCGGCAGTCGTACCTTCGTGATCAGCAGCACGCCCGCGACCACGCACACGCTCTCGCTGACGAACGGCAGCGCCATCCCGACCGCGAACAGTGCGGCGCCGACCGGCGGACCGGCGAGCTGGTTCCACACGACCACGCCCGTCATGGCACGGGAGTTTGCGATGCCCAGGTCCGGCTTGTCGACGAGCATGGGCAGCAGCGTGGTGGTCGTGGTGTCGCCAAAGGCTTCGATCACCCCGAACATGAAGAGCGCGGCCAGCACGACGGCGATGTCGACGCGGTGCGTGAGGATCGACGCCACCAGCAGCAGGAGGATCGCGACCCGCAGCAGTCCGGTGACGATGACGATCAGGCGCCGGTTGAGCCGGTCGGCGACCACGCCCGCGTACAGGCCGAACAGCAGCCACGGCAGCCGGAGCAGGAACGCGGCCATCGCCACTGTCAGCGGGTTGTGCGTCTGCGACGCCACCAGCAGGGGGCCGGCCGCCAGCGTGATCCCGTCGCCGAGATTGGTCACCCACGACGACGCCAGCAGCCAGCGAAAGCTGCGGCCGAGCCGCGACGGCGCGATGAGCTCGGCAAACCGGTGCACTACTGCCTATCCGCCTCGACCAGGCACGTCATCGTGCCGCTGCCCGCGATCCCGGCGGCCGGTCCAGCCGATGCAACGGCTTCAGCACCGGGCGGTCAGCGGCCATAGCGGGCTTCAGCATATGCGCGCACGTACCGGCCGGTGCCGCCCAGACCTGCCTTCCTGGCTCGGCGGCATCATGGCCGTCGACGATCCGGGGCTATGCCAGCTCCCCGGTGCTGCCGTCGGTGGGGAAATCCAGCCACTCCGGGCGGAGACCCTGCTGGAGGCCGTGCTCGATCGCCGGCGTCCAGGTGGCCCGGTCGTCGCGGACCAACTCGAAGCGCGCGTCGTTGTAGACCACGAGGAGCTGGCTGCCGCGCCAGAAGTGGGCGTACCACTCGCTCAGCGTGCCGCCCTGGAGCAGGTCGATCTGGGCTGGCGTGACGTCGACCCAGTACAGGTGCCAGCGATCCAGCGTGCCGTGCTCGTCGACGGGCTGGTCATCGGCGCTGATCCGGGCCCCGACGACACGCAGGCCGTTGATGAGCATCGGATCGCGCAGCCCCTCGGAGATCACGACACCGCGCCACACTTCGGCCGGCTCCGCCACAGTCTCGGCGCCGTCGTCTGGTTCGGCCGCCACGGTCAGTCCAGGTTTGGCCAGGCAAGCAGCTCCGGAACGAGGTCGGCATCGCCCTCGATCTGCAGCGGGTGCCCGATGTCGCGGCGATAGAACGCGAGGACCATGTCACTCGGGTCGGCGGTGACCGTCGCAGTCCGCTTGACGTGTCCGTGCGTGCCGCCCTCGAGGACGTGAACTCCCTCCGGGCCGAGGTCGATCAGCCAGCTTCCGCCCGCACCGGTGTCCAGGACGACCGTGCCGGGCTCGTACGGCCAGGGGCCGTTGGTCGGTAGCTCCACCGTCAGGTATTCGCTCACCCCGTCGGCGGCCACGGCCGGTGGCAGCGGCTCGGCGCGGCCGCTCGCCTGCTGGGCGTCGAACGCGTGCACGCCCGCCTCCTGCACCTGGTGGCGGGCCACGGCCGCGGCGGTGTTGGGCGCGACCGCGGTCTCCTCCCACCAGGTCCAGCACATCCGGTCCGGTCCAGCCTCGGTCAGCGCCACGACCAGCCTGGAGGTGGCCTCGGCCGACCAGGTCATCAGGTCGCCCTGCGGCTGGGTGTCACCGATGACCTCGTCGCGGGGCGGGTCGCTGGCCGGGCCTGCGGCGACGTCCGCGGCCCAGAACAGCTGTACCCTGCCCAGATGCGCGACCAGGTCGGCGACCGACCAGTCCGGGCAGCCGGGTACGCGGGCGTCCAGCCCAGCCGCTACGGCGGCAGACCGCAGCGCCGCCGATCGGTCATCGATGAGCGCAAGGGTGGCCGGAAAGCTGAGAGTCTTCATGGCTGCGTTCTAGCACGGGGCGCCGACAGGCGTTCGCGTCGGCCAGGCATCCCGCCGACCCGGACGGCCTGGTCGCCGCGAGGAGCCGCCGGGCAGCTCTCCGTCATCGCCCGCCGGGCGCGGCGGCGGTGCCCGGTCGCACGCACGCTCCCGGCACGGCGCGCGGCCCCGCGTGACCGTACGGGCGTCGGATTTTCGCAGGTCATCCCCGGTGCGTCGGTACCGATTCTGGCGACCGAAGTGCGCTATAAAGTCCTTGGCGCGAGGGAGCACGATGGGGTCACCGATCCAGCAGCCTGCCCCGCCCGGCGGCGCGGCCGCAGCGGGCTGGCTCGGCCGCATTCGCCGGATCGCCGCCGCCGCCCCGCTTCCTGTCAAGATCGCCGTCATCGCGCTCGTCGTCGTGTTCGCGGCGCCGCTCGTCTCGGTGGGCCTGCTCGTCGCGCTTGGTTACGCGCCGTACGCCCTGTGGACGGGGCGCCGGTCCGTGCTGGCCTCCGCGTGCGCGGCGCTCTGGGGCGTCGCGGCAGTCGCTGCGCTCGCCACCGGCGCGGCCGAGCCCAGGTACCTGCTCCTGCTGCTGCCCGTCGCGGCGGTCGCGGCGGCCCACCTCGGCGTGCTCGGCCGCTGGCCGGTGCCGTGCCGCACGGTGGCCTGGACGCTGGTGTGGGCGCTGCCGGTCGGCATCGTCGCGCTCCGGATCTGGCACCGCGACCCGCTGCTCGGTCCGGCTATGGCGTGGCCGATCGCCCTCGTGGTGCTCGGCTGGCGATTCGTCAAGGCGCTTCAGGACAGCAGGCAGTACGGTCGAGCGGCCGGCGGTGTCCGGCTCGCCGCGCCGTACGCGCTGGCCCCCGCCGGGTCGGCCATGGCGGGGTCCCCGGCAGCAGGGCCTGGCGCCCCGGCCGTCCCGGTCCCGCCGCCGAACAGCGCCGCGATGACCGGCCGG
>JASHPF010000149.1 GCA_030038295.1 Streptosporangiaceae bacterium | reverse complement strand
CCACGGCGGCAGGCCGCGGCGTCACGACGGCCGGCCGCGGCGTTACGGCGTCCGTCGCGCGATGGACGGCCTGAACCGCGCGGCTGATCACTGGCTGCCCGCAGTTGCCGCGACCCGGCGGACGGCCGGGACGGGGGGCGAGCCCGTTCCCATCCGAACGCCGGCAGGCAGCTTGCGGTCAGAATTCGCATCCGGTTCATTTGGTCGCTCGTCGGTGCGTCGGCTTGCCGGTGCCCAGACCAAGGCCTAGAGTCGCGTGCCAGTGGGCGCACTACGCGCTAGCCGCCAGGAGGTGCGGTAGCTGTGGCAGCATCCCAAATCCTCGAGGCCAGACCCGGTCAGCTGGGACCCACGGGGCGGCCGCTGCCGATATTCCCTGACCCTCAGCCGCTGCTCGTGCACGGCCCGGCGCGGATCGCGGCGGTCTGCAACCAGAAGGGCGGCGTCGGCAAGACCACCACGACCATCAACCTCGGCGCCGCGCTGGCCGAGCGAGGCCGTCGGGTGCTGCTCGTTGACTTCGACCCACAGGGCGCGCTGTCGGTGGGCCTCGGCGTCCAGCCGCACGAGCTGGACGCCACCGTCTACAACCTGCTGATGGAGCGCGGCCTGACCGCGCACGACGTCGTCATCAAGACCCGCGTGGACGGCATGGACCTGCTGCCCAGCAACATCGACCTGTCCGGCGCCGAGGTGCAGCTCGTGCACGAGGTCGGCCGCGAGTTCGTGCTGGGCCGGGCGCTGCAGCCGGTCATACCCGACTACGACGTGATCCTCATCGACTGCCAGCCATCGCTCGGCCTGCTCACGGTCAACGCGCTGGCCTGCGCCGACGGGGTGGTCGTCCCGCTGGAGTGCGAGTACTTCGCGCTGCGCGGGGTGGCCCTGCTGATGGAGACCATCGACAAGGTGTCGAGCCGGATCAGCCCGAAGCTGGCCATCGACGGGTTGCTCGCAACCATGTACGACTCCCGTACCCTGCACACCAGGGAAGTCCTCGCCGGGGTCGTCGAGGGGTTTGGCGACCGCGTCTTCCACACCGTCATCAGCCGGACGGTGCGCTTCCCCGACGCGACCGTGGCAGGCGAGCCGATCACCAGGTTCGATCCTGCGTGCGGCGGCGCCCACGCTTATCGTGAGCTGGCCAAGGAGGTACTGGAGAGGTGGCGCCAGCGCGTTCCGATGGGTCCCGTTCGCGCCGGGTAAGGCTGCCGGGTGTCGCCGAGCTGCTGCGGCCGCCCTCGCATCGGCCCGTCGTCGAGACGGAGCGACAGGCCAGCGGGCGAGAAAGCCACTCCCAGAAGATCACCGTGTACCTGTCCGGAGCCGAGCTGATTGAGCTGGAACGCGCCCGGCTGGCGCTGCGGTCCTACGGGATCTCGGTTGATCGCGGCCGGATCGTTCGCGAGGCGCTGGCGGTGCTGCTCGCGGACCTCGACACGGCGGGTGATGGCAGCCTCGTGGCACAGCGGCTGCGCTCGAGCAAGTGAGCGATAGCGGCATCCGGGCCCGGTCCCGGTGATCATCATGACGACCGGCGAGACCGACGAGCGCGGTTCGAGCGGCTTCGAGGTGCACCTCGATGTCTTCGAGGGCCCGTTCGATCTGCTGCTGGCGCTCATCGCCAAGCACAAGCTGGACATCACGGAGATCGCGCTGTCTCGGGTGACCGATGAGTTCATCGGCTACATCCGCGACCTGGCGGGCCAGTGGGAGCTCGACCAGGCCAGCTATTTCCTGGTGGTGGCGGCCACGCTGGTCGACCTGAAGGCGGCGCGGCTGCTACCGGCCGGAGAGGTGGACGACGAGGAGGACCTGGCCTTGCTGGAGGCCAGGGACCTGCTGTTCGCGCGGCTGCTGCAGTACCGCGCCTACAAGGAAGTGGCGGCGGTATTCGCGGGCCGGATCGGCACGCAAGGCCGCCGGTACCCTCGCCGGGTGCCAATGGAGCCGCGGTTCGCCAGCCTGCTGCCTGACGTGCTCCTCGGCATCGGCCCCAGCGAGTTCGCGGCGATCGCCGCCAGGGCGCTTGCCCCGCGCCGGGCGCCGACGGTGTCCACCGCGCACCTGCACGTCCCGCGCACGTCCGTGCGGGAGCAGGCTGAGATACTGCTTGCACGGCTGCGCTCGCTGCAGCGGGCCAGCTTCCGGCAGCTCATCGCCGACTGCGCGGGAACGTATGAAGTAGTGGCGAGATTCCTGGCGGTCCTGGAACTGTACCGGGACGGGCAGGTCAGCCTCGACCAGGCCGCTCCGCTCGGCGATCTCGTCGTCACCTGGACGGGCCGGGCCGGCGACGCTGCTGCCCGTGATCTTGAGGAATACGATGGCTAACGGGGAACCTGCCGGGTGGGAAGACTGGGCGCTCATGGGCGACGCCGATGGCCGCAGGGGTGTAGCCGATGACGCGAGCCCGGCGCAGCAAGCCGGTCTGGCGGCGGCAGGCGGCGAGGCCAGCGTCGACGTCGTCGGCGCGGCCGGCGATCGCAGCCTGCGGATGAGCCTTGAGGCGGTGCTGCTCGTCGCCGACGAGCCGGTACCCGAGCAGGTGCTCGCCGACGTGACCCGGCAGCCGGCCGCGGCGGTCGGGGCCGCGCTGCGGGATCTCGCCACGTCGTACACCGTTGACCGCCGCGGTTTCGACCTGCGCGAGGTGGCCGGCGGCTGGCGGCTGTACACCAGGGACGAGTGCGCCGAGGTAGTCGAGCGGTTCGTCGGCGAAGGGCAGGAGATCAGGCTGACCCAGGCGGCGCTGGAGACGCTGGCGGTCGTCGCGTACCGGCAGCCGGTCAGTCGCGGCCGGGTGTCGGCGGTGCGGGGCGTCAACTGCGACGGCGTGATGCGCACGCTGGTGCTGCGCGGGCTCGTTGAGGAGGCGGGCACCGAGGCCGAGACCGGCGCGACCCTGTTCCGGACCACGGGCTACTTCCTGGAACGGCTGGGCCTGGCCCGGCTGTCGGACCTGCCGGAGCTCGCGCAGTTCCTGCCGGACGGCCTCGACGAGGAACTGGATCCCGATCATGACGCGGCCGGGTAGCGGCCAGCCGGCCCAGCCGGCCCGGTCAGCACAGCCGGGCCGACCGGCGCGGCTGAGCCCGGCGGAGCTGGCCAGGGCCAAGGCGGCTGCTGCCCGGCTGCACGCCGAATTCGCGGCAGCGGACTCGGACGAGTGGGCGGCCGGCGCCGAGCCGGGAGAGCGGGACTCGCTGACCGACGAGCCGGGCGGCGTCCGGCTGCAGAAGGTGCTCGCGGCGGCGGGCGTCGGCAGCCGGCGGCACTGCGAGGAACTGATCGGCGCGGGCCGGGTCGAAGTCGACGGCGAGGTGGTACGCAGGTTCGGCGCCAGGGTGGACCCGCAGCGCCAGGTCATCCGCGTCGACGGCCGCCGCATCCCGGCCAGCGGCGACCTCGTCTACCTTGCGCTCAACAAGCCGGCCCACGTGCTGACCGCCATGTCCGACAGCCGCGGGCGCACGACGATGACAGACCTGCTCGGCAGCTCCGCCGGGCGGCTGTTCCACGTGGGCAGGCTCGACTACGACACCGAGGGGCTCCTGCTGCTCACCAATGACGGCGAGCTTGCGCACCGACTCACTCACCCGCGATTCGGCGTGCCCAAGACCTACCTGGCCGAGGTGGCCGGTCCGGTGCCGCGCGGCCTCAGCCGACAGCTCCTCACCGGCGTCGAGCTCGACGACGGCGTGGCCAGTGCCGACAGGTTCCGGGTGGTCGAGCAGGTCGGCGGGCGCGCCCTGGTGGAGATAACCCTGCACGAGGGGCGGAAGCACATCGTCAGGCGCATGCTAGCGGCGGCCGGGCATCCGGTGACCAGACTGGTGCGGACCCAGTTCGGGCCCGTCACCCTCGGCTCGCTGCGACCGGGTACCACCAGGCCGCTGTCTACCAGGGAAGTCGGCGACCTCTACGCGGTCGTGGGCCTGTAGCCTGCCCTCGCGCACCACAGCAGCCCCGCAGCACGAGCCCACCGGGAGGAAACCGTGGCAGTCCGGGCAGTCCGCGGCGCCGTGCAGCTCAGCGGCAACAACCGGGACGAGATCCTGGCGGGCACGACCGAGCTGGTCACGGAGGTGATGAGCCGCAATGAGCTCAGCACCGATGACGTGATCAGCGTGCTCTTCACCGCCACGCCGGATCTGACCGCCGAGTTTCCCGCGCTGGCAGCACGCAAGCTGGGCTTCCAGGAAGTGCCCCTGCTGTGCGCGACCGAGATCAACGTGCCGAGGGCCATGCCACGCGTGGTGCGGCTGATGATGCACATCGAGACGACCAAGCCGCGCTCGGCGCTCCAGCACGTGTACCTGCGCGGGGCCGCGGAGCTGCGGCTGGACATCGCGCAATGACCGCGCCGGCGGGCTCCAGCTCGGCCGAGCCGGTCCCGGCCAGCGCGGTGGTGATCGGGACCGGGCTGATCGGCACCTCGGTGGCGCTGGCGCTCCGGGCCGGCGGCATGGACGTGTGGCTGGCCGACCGGGACGAGGACGCGCTCGGGCTGGCCGTCAGCCTGGGGGCCGGCCGTCGGCTGCCGCCGGCCGGGCTGACGAGCGGTCCGGCGGAGGTAGCGGTGCTCGCCGTCCCGCCCGCCGCCGTCGCCGAGCAGCTGCGTGCCGCGCAGTCCCGAGGCCTCGCCCGCTGCTATACCGACGTCGCCAGCGTGAAGGAGCTACCGCTGGCGCGAGCTCGCGAGCTCGGCTGTGACCTTGCCAGCTACGTGCCAGGACACCCGTTGTCCGGGCGGGAGCAGTCCGGACCCGCCGCGGCCCGCGCCGACCTGTTTATCGGCCGGCCGTGGGTGATCTGCCCGCAGCCTGCCAACGCCGCGGCCGACATCGCGCTGGTGACGCGGCTCGCGGAGGCGTGCGGCGCGCAGCCCGTCAGCGTGCCGGCGGCCGACCATGACCGGTGGGTGGCGCTGGTCTCGCACGCACCGCACGCGGTGGCCGCGGCGATGGGCGCGCGACTGGAGCACGCGCCCGCGAGCGCGCTAGCCCTGGCGGGACAGGGCCTGCGCGATGTGACGAGGATCGCGGCGGGCAGCCCGGGCATGTGGGTGCAGATCCTGGCGGCCAACGCCGGGCCCGTCGGCGCCGTGCTGCGGGACGTGGCCGCGGACCTAGCCAGCGCGGCTGACGCCCTGGACAGCCTCGCCGCCGGAGATGAGCAGGGCGCCAAGCTGCTGGCCGACCTGCTGGAGCGGGCGAGCGCCGGAGTCGGCCGGATCCCTGGTAAGCACGGTGGTCCCACGACCGGCTTCGCACCCGTGCAGGTCGTCATACCGGACCGGCCAGGGGAGCTGGCGCGGCTGTTCCAGGCAGCCGGCGCTGCGGGCGTCAACATCGAGGACATCACCATCGAGCACTCACCGGGTCTGCCGGTCGGGGTCGCCGAGTTGTGGGTGCGTCCGGAGGCCGGACCGGCCCTGGCCGACGCGCTGGCCGCCGGCGGCTGGCCAGTATCCGTGCGCGCCGCCGGTAGCATCGCCTCGTGATCGAATCAGCCACCGGTGCAGTTTCGGCCAGTATGGGGGAAGTGACCCGGCCCGGCGCCGTTATCGCCATCGACGGCCCGGCCGGCTCGGGCAAGTCCACCGCCGCGCGGCGCGTCGCCATCGCGCTCGGACTCCGCTACCTCGACACCGGCGCGATGTACCGGGCACTCACCTGGTGGCTGCTGGAGCAGGGGATCGATCTCGCCGACACCGCGGCGGTGCTGGCGCGGATCGCCGAGCCGCGGATAGAGATTGGCACCGATCCGCGGCAGCCGCGGATCGCCGTCAACGGCACGGACGTCGCCGGTCCGATCCGAGACCGGCGCGTGTCGAACTCGGTCAGCACGGTTGCCGCCATACCGGAGGTCCGGGCGCTGCTCGTCGCCAGGCAGCGGGAGATCATCGCGGCGACGACGGCGACCGGGACCGGGATCGTCGCCGAGGGCCGCGACATCGGCACCGTGGTGGCACCCGACGCGGCCGTCAAGGTGTACCTGACGGCCAGCGAGGAGGTGCGCGCGCAGCGCCGCAGCGCCGAGCTGGACGCCGATCCGGCTGCCACGATGGCTGCGGTGCGACGCGAGCAGGCGCGGCGCGACGAGCGCGACGCGCCGCAGTCCGCCATGGCCGCGGACGCGGTCGACATCGACACCAGCGCGCTGACGCTCGACGAGGTGGTCGATCAGGTCGTGGCGATGGCCTGGTCGCGCCGGACGGTTTCGCGTGGCTGAGCCAGCGCAGCCGGGCGAGTTCGCGGCCGTCGTGCCCGTGCTCGCCGTCGTCGGCAGGCCGAACGTCGGGAAGTCGACGCTGGTGAACCGCATACTCGGCAGCCGGCAAGCGGTCGTCGAGGACACGCCGGGCGTCACGAGAGACCGGGTCAGCTACGACGCCACGTGGCGCGGCCGCGCGTTCACGATCGTGGACACCGGCGGCTGGGAGCCGGCCGTCGAAGGCACGCCGTCGCTTGCGGCGAGGGTCGCCGCGCAGGCCCGGATCGCGGTCGATGCAGCCGATGCGGTGCTGTTCGTCGTGGACGCTGTGGTCGGTGCCACCGACGCGGACGCCGCCGTGGCCGCGGTGCTGCGCAGGTCAGGCAAGCCCGTCGTGCTGGCGGCCAACAAGGTCGACGACGCGCCAGGCGAGCCCGAGGTTCACGCACTCTGGTCGCTGGGGCTCGGCGAGCCCGTCCCGGTGAGCGCGCTGCACGGCCGGGGCAGCGGCGACCTGCTGGACGCCGTGCTGAGCGCGCTGCCCGCGGCCCCGCCCGAGCCGGACGAGGCTGCGGCCGGGCCACGCCGGATCGCGCTGGTAGGCCGGCCCAACGTCGGCAAGTCGAGCCTGCTGAACAAGCTGGCCGGCACCGAGCGCGCGCTTGTCGATCCGGTAGCCGGGACCACTCGTGATCCCGTCGACGAGGTGATCGAGCTCGGCGGCAGGACCTGGCGGTTCGTCGACACCGCGGGCATCAGGAGGAGGGTGCACCAGGCGCAGGGCGCCGACTTCTTCGCGGCGCTGCGCACCGAGCGGGCGCTGGAGCGAGCCGAGGTCGCCGTTGTGATCGTCGACGCGAGCGAGCCGCTCGCCGAGCAGGACCTCCGAATCATCTCCATGGTGATCGAGGCGGGCCGGGCGCTCGTCATTGCCTACAACAAGTGGGACCTGGTCGACGAGTACCGCCGCGAGTCGCTGGACCGGGAGATCGACCGTCAGCTCCACAACGCGCGGTGGGCGGCCAGGGTCAACATCTCGGCGAAGACAGGGTGGCACACCGACCGGCTGGTACCGGCACTCGAGCGCGCCCTCGTCAGCTGGGAGACGAGGGTCCCCACCGGTCGGCTGAATGCGTGGCTGACGGCGCTGGTGGCCGCGACGCCGCCGCCGGTGCGCGGCGGCAGGCAGCCAAGAATCATGTTCGCGACGCAGGCTGGCACGCGGCCGCCCCACTTCGTGCTGTTCACGAGCGGCTTCTTGCAGGCGGGCTACCGTCGGTTCGTCGAGCGCAAGCTGCGCGAGGAGTTCGGCTTCGAGGGGACGCCGGTGCACGTCTCGATGCGCATGCGGGACAAGCACACTAGCCGGGGGGACCGACGGCCCCCCGGCCGCGGGTCGCGCTGACCGGTCTGCGGGCGCCGGGGCCTGGCCGGATGGGCCGGGCGGCAGTCCGCTGCCACGCACGTGCGTGGCACACGTCACTGAAACGAAATCCCATCGGAGCGGCGGTCGGTCGTGTATTGTGATCGCCTGAGCACGCACAGCAATTGGCCATTCTGGGGACATTTGCTGGTATGGCATGCGCCATAGCGGCAAAAGGGGGCGACCGACAGTGCCAGTAGGGCCCACCGTTCGCCGCCGCCGGCTCGGCAGTGAGTTACGGCGGCTGCGCGAGTCACACTCGATCAAGCTCGAAGAGGTAGCCGACCGGCTCGGCCTAGCCCCGTCCACGCTGTCGAGGATCGAGACCGGCAAGGCGCCGACGCGGACCGCCTACCTCAACGCGCTGTTCGAACTCTACGGCGTCGACGATCCCGGCCAGCGGCAGGTGCTGCTGGAGATGGCCAGAGACGGCCACCGAAAGGGCTGGTGGCCTCTCTGGGATGGGGTACTGCCTACCGGTTTCGGGATCTATGTCGGGCTGGAGGCCGAGGCTGCGTCGCTGCGCGTATACGAGGCCCAGGTTGTGCACGGGCTGGTGCAGACTGCGGACTACGCGCGGGCAGTGATGACGACAGTGCGCAGGCGACAGACCGGCGAGGAGATTGAGCGCCTCGTCCAGCTCCGGATGCAGCGGCAGGAGGTACTGCATCGCCCGCACCCGCTCGATCTGTGGCTGATCATCGACGAGGCGGTGCTGCGGCGGATGGCAGGCGCATCGCCGATCATGCGCCAGCAGCTGGAGCACCTCAGCGAGGTGTGTCAGTGGCCCAACGTGACCTTGCAGGTGCTGGGCTTTAGCAGCGGCCTGCACCCAGCACTCGGCGGCTCATTCGCAATTATCGAATTTCCCGAGCGCCTAGATCCTGACGTGGTTTATACAGAGGGAGTTACGGGACTAGCTTATATTGAAGAGCGCGATCGCGAAGTGCGGGCTCAGTCCGAAGCGTTCGATTTGCTCCGGGCAAGCGCTCTTCCGCCGGCCGAGTCCGCATATCTCATCCGATCGATTTCGGCAGGATCCAGCTGAAGGGAACACTCTGCATGTCGGATTACGACATTTCTCACGCATCGTGGATCATGAGCCGTGCCTGCAACAACTCGGCGTGCGTCCAGGTCGCGCACCTGCCCGGCGGCATGGTCGCGCTCCGAGACTCCAAGGACAGCAGGAAGCCGGCCCACATCTTCGACAGCGAGGAGTGGGCGGCGTTTGTGACTGGTGTCAAGGCAGGAGAATTCGACCTCCCGGAGGGTTAGGCCGACTGGATAGCCGGCGGTTCCCGCGCGCGCCAGCGCGTCCGGAATCGCCGGCTATTCGCGCCCCTGAATAGAATTCCGGGTCATCCGGCATGGCCACGCTATAGTGGCTCCTCATTTCCGGGTATGTCCGCCAGAATCGCACGAATGAATTGCGGGGTTTCGTTCGCACCGGTGCTTCTGGCGATGAGGTGATCCATTGCCTGCGCATACCGGTCGACGTGATCGCGCTTATCCAGGTACAGCGCGGTGGTGAGCTGCTCGATATAGACCACGTCCGGTAGGTCATCGGCTGCGAAGCTCAGGATGCTGAAACTGCCGGGCGCGGCGTAGGTCGGGGCGGTGCCGAACGGGGCTACCTGGATCGTGAGGCCTGGCTTCGCGGCGACCTCCAGCAGGGACTCAAGCTGCCGGCGCCTGATGTCAGCCGTGCCGACGGGCCGGCGCAGCGCGATCTCGTCGATGACCGCCCAGAGCCGCAGGCCCCCGGCGGCGAACCGCCGCTGCCGCTCCTTGCGGAGGAGCACCATCCGGTCCGTTTCCGTTCCCGGGAATGCGCCGAGTTGATGCACCGCCCGCGAGTACTCCTCGGTCTGCAACAGCCCCGGCACGAACAGCGTGTCGTAGCTCCGGATGAGCTCGGCCGATTGCTCCAGGCCCAGGTAGGTCTGGAACCAGCTCGGCAGCACGTCCTGATAGTGCTGCCACCAGCCCGGCTGGTTGGCCTGGCCAGCGAGGTTCAGCAGCGACTCGCGCTCGGCGACCGCGGTGACGCCGTACAGGTCGAGCAGGTCTGCGACATCAACCTCACGGACCGCGTTTCGGCCGAGCTCGATCCGGCTGATCTTGGACTCTGAGCCGCGGATCGCCCTCGCGGCCTCCGCAGCCGATATGCCGCGAGACTCGCGGAGCCGACGTAACTGGGTACCGAGCAGTACGCGCAGCACCGTGGGCGCGCCCGCGCTGGCGGGGCGGGCGGCATCGGCCTGCGTCATGCCATCCATCGGCAGGCTCCCTTCCCATGCGGGGCATGGATCGACAGCGTCGTCGCGGTCGTGGGCGTCGGCGGAAGGGATTGCGCCCGCTCGCCCGCGGTCGCACGTCGGTGCCGCGGGAGGGCCCTGACCTGGTCAGAAGTACCGGGCTAGGCGGCGCTGCGCAGATGCTACCGCAGACACTGGCGCCGGCCGCGGCATTCACGGCGGGCGCGCCAGGACGCGCCGGGCGGGACCACGCGCCGCCGTACCGTCTCGATACGATCTGCACGGAACCGTCCGCACCTCGTCCACGTACCGCGCAGGAAGGCAGGTCGCATGCGCTACCGGCCACTCGGAAACTCCGGACTGACCGTCTCGGTCGTCGGGCTCGGCTGCAACAACTTCGGCGGTCGGCTGGGCGCTGACCAGACGCGTGCCGTCGTGGACGCGGCCATTGACGTCGGCGTGACGCTGCTGGATACCGCCGAGGCGTACGGCGGTTCCGGCCGGTCCGAGGAGGTCCTCGGCGCGGCCCTCGCGGGGCGCAGGGACCAGGTCGTGCTCGCAACCAAGTTCGGCTCGTCGGGCGGCGACATGGGATACGGGCCGGCCGCGGGCGCCAGGGGCGGGCGCTCTTACATCAGGCGTGCCGTCGAAAACTCGCTGCGCCGGCTGCGCACCGACTACATCGATCTGTATCAGATTCATAATCCGGATCCGGTCACGCCCGTCGAGGAGACAATCGCCGCGCTGACCGAGCTGGTGCGCGCGGGCCTGGTCCGGTACATCGGCCACTCGAACTTTTCTGCGGTGCAGCTCGCGGCTGCGGCCGCGGCGGCCCGCGAGCTCAACGCCGTTCCGTTCATCTCCGCGCAGAACCACTGGTCGCTGCTCGAGCGGGCCGTCGAGCGTGACGTCGTCCCGGCCGCCCGGCAGTTCGGCCTCGGGGTGCTGCCGTACTTCCCGCTCGCCAACGGCCTGCTCACCGGCAAGGTCCGGCGTGGCGTGCCGCCAGCCGAGGGCACGAGGCTGGCAGCACGCCACGGCTATATCACCGAGGCCAAGCTGGATACCGTCGAGGCGCTCGCGGACTGGTCTCAGCAGCACGGCCGGACGATGCTGGAGGTCGCGATCGGCGGCCTCGCCGCGTTTCCCGGCTGCACGTCGGTGATCGCCGGCGCGACGTCCGCCGAGCAGGTGCGCGCGAACGCGGCGGCCGGCGACTGGGTGCCGGAGGTCGAGGAGCTGGCCGCGATCGACAAGATAACCGCCACGGCGGCGGACTGACGACAGGCAGAAGGACGGGCCGATGAGAGCAGCGCTGTACCGGGCGTACGGACCGGCAGCCGAGTCGCTCCGGGTCGAGGACGTCGACGCGCCGGACCCCGGGCCGGGCGAGGTGCGCGTCCGGATGCAGCTGTCCGGGGTGAACCCCACGGACTGGAAGTCGCGCAGCGGTGCCACGCCGCGGCCGATCGATGGCTTCCAGGTGCCGCATCACGACGGCACCGGGATCATCGACGCCGTTGGTCCCGGCGTTCCCGCCGCGCGCGTTGGCGAGCGGGTGTGGACCTGGCTGGCGGCGGCGGGGAATCGCTGGGGTACCGCGGCGGAGTGGTCAGTGCTGCCCGCCCGCCAGGCCGTGCCGCTGCCGAGCAGCGCCGCTGCCGAGCTGGGGGCCAGCCTGGGCGTGCCGGCCATGACCGCGCACCGCGCGCTGTTCGCGGACGGGCCGATTGACGGCGCGAACGTGCTCGTGGCCGGCGGGGCCGGAGCGGTCGGGCACTACGCGATCGAGCTCGCTAAGTTCTTCGGTGCCAGGGTGGCCACGACCGTGAGCGGCCCGGCGAAGGCCGAGCTGGCCCGCCAGGCGGGCGCCGACCTGGTGGTGAACTATCGCGAGGCGGGCGCAGCCGATCGGCTCCGCGAGTTCGCTCCTCAGATGGATCGCATCGTCGAGCTGGCCCTCGGCGCGAACCTGGATATCGACCTCGCCGTGTCCGGGCCGGGGACACACATCGTGGACTACGCCGCGGAAGCGGCCGACCCGGTGCTGCCCGTGCGCCGGTGCATGACGGCCAACGTGACGATCCGCTTCATCCTGCTGTACGGCATCCCCGCCCAGGCGGCCGATGCGGCCGTCGCCGACATCAGCCGGGCGGTGGCGGCCGGTGCACTCACCGAGCTCCCGGTGACGAGGTTCCCGCTCGAGCAGATCGCGGCGGCGCACGACGCGGTGGAAGCCGGCACCGTCGGCAAGGTACTCGTCGAGCTAGCGTGAGCCGCCCGGCTCAGCACCGAGCCCGGGCAAGCGCCGCGCGGTGCGGCGCACACCGTTCCCTTCCCAGCACTGCCGTCGCACGGCGTCCGTGTCGTCTCTGCGGAACTCGGTTGACGCGGCGGGGATAACGGTTATCCTCTAGCTAACCGTTAGCGGAGGAGGACAGACGTGCAGCAGGAAGTCGTGCTCGCGCTCCTGGCCAAGGAGCCGTCATACGGCTATCAGCTCCGCGCGCGGCTGCGGCAGGCGCTGGGTCCGCTCGGCGATGCCATGAACGACGGCCAGGTCTACGTCACCCTGACCCGGCTCGAGAAGGCGGGCCAGGTTTCCAGCGAGCGGGCCGCCGGAATGCCAGACCGGCCGGACCGGAAGACGTACGCGCTGACGGCGCAGGGACAGCAGCGGGTCGCGGAGTGGATGGCCGAGGTCAGCTGGCCGAAACCAGACCTTGCCGAGTTCCACCTGAAGCTGCTGGCTGCCGCGGCCGCGGGACTGGCAGATCCCATCGCGATCATCGACGCACAGCGCCGCGAGCTGCTCCGTCGGCTGCGCGACGCGCAGCGCGCCGCCATGGCCGAGCCCGACGGGTCGGAGGCGGCGCTTCTTCTCGAGGGTGTGGTGCTGCGCCTGCAGGCTGATCTGCGCTGGCTGGAGGCGTGCGAACGGAGCTGGACCGGCAGGAAGGTCAGGCCATGAACTCAGGCACTGAGTCAATGGTGCGAGCCCGCGGGTTGCGCAAGGAGTACGGCAAGGACGAGAGCCTGGTCCGCGCGGTCGACCGAGTCGACCTCGACGTCGCACCCGGCGAGACGGTGGCCGTGATGGGACCGAGCGGGTGCGGCAAGTCCACGCTGCTGCACCTGCTGGGCGGGCTGGACCGGGCGACCGCAGGCGAGCTGTGGCTGGCGGGCCGGCGCATCGATCAGATGAGTGAGCGCGGCATGGCAGCGCTGCGGCGCGACGCCGTCGGCTTCGTGTTCCAGGCCTTCCACCTTATGGACGAGCTGACCGCGACGGAGAACGTCGAGCTGCCCGTGCTGCTCGCCGGGCGATCGCCGCGCGCCGCGCGACGGCGGGCCGCCGAGCTCCTGGATCAGGTGGGCCTCGCCGACCGGGCCAGGCATCTGCCAGCACAGCTGTCGGGCGGGCAGCGGCAGCGGGTCGCCATCGCCAGGGCGCTCGCCAACCGGCCGCAGGTAGTGCTCGCCGATGAGCCGACGGGCAACCTCGACAGCGAGGCCACGCTCGACGTACTGCGGCTGTTCGAGAGCCTGCACGAGGCCGGGCAGACGCTCGTGATCGTCACCCATGACTCGCGGATCGCCGCGACCGCCGACCGGCTGATCTCGATGCGGGATGGCGCGTTCATCGACGAGACGCGGCTGACCGGCGGCACCAGCGGCCAGCTCGGCGCGCTCGTGAACCTGGACTGACGATGTGGGCCGGGATCGAACTGCAGCTGAGGGCTGAGGCGTGGGCAAGACACTGCTGATTGGCCGGCTAGTCGGCCGGGACCTGCGACACCGACCCAGCCGGGCCGTCCTGCTGCTGCTGGCGATCTGCGCCGCGACGACCGTGCTCTCGCTGGCGCTCGCGCTGCACGGTGTCACCCGGCAGCCGTATCAGCACACAAGGGCGGTGACCCGAGGCCCGGATCTGGTCGCTACGTTCGGTCCGCCGCCCTCCGCCGGGCCGCACGGACCAGGGCCGGGCGCAGCCACGGCGGCTGTTGTCGCAGATGAGAGGGCGCTGATGAGCGCGGCCGGGGTAATCGGGCACAGCGGCCCCTATCCGGTGGCGTCCGTGGTCGTGCGGCTGGGCAACGCGGTGGCGCCGATGGAGGCCGAAGGGCGCAGCGAGGCCGCTGCGTCGCTCGACCAGCCAAAGCTGATCGCGGGCAGCTGGGTGCGGCCGGATGGGATCGTGCTGGAGCGCACCTTCGCCGAGGCGCTCGGCGCTCGCGTCGGTGACCGGGTCAGTCTGGACGGGCGACCGTACACGGTGGCCGGCGTCGCGGTCACCGCAGCGAGCGCGCCGTACCCGAACCTGTGCTTCCCGCCCGGCGGTGAGTGCACCTGGGATCTGCCGACGAACTGCAACGGGACCATATGCTCCGCGGGCGGGGTCAGCGGGATCTCGGAGAACACCAGCACCGGGCTGGGCTGGGTCACCGAACCGGACGCTCGAGCGCTGGCTTCGACCGCCGCTCCGCTGACCTACATTCTGAACCTCAAGCTCAGGGACCCGGCCACGGCGCAGGCCTTCGCCGCCGCGCATAGCAACGCCAACTCGGGGCCGGGCTCGGGTGGCCTGGTCTCCTGGCAGGCCATCGCCTACAACGACGGCCTGCTCGTGCAGGACGAGCAGCAGGTCCTGACCCCGGGCGCCTGGCTGGCCGGGCTGCTGGCGATCGCCTGCGTGGCTGTGCTCGCGGGCGGCCGGATGGCGGACCAGGGCCGGCGGGTCGGGCTGCTCAAGGCGGTCGGCGGCACGCCGGGCCTGGTCGGCGTGGTGCTGATGACCGAGAACCTGGTGCTCGCGCTGCTCGCGGCCGGTCTCGGCCTGGCTGCGGGCTGGCTAGCCGCCCCGCTCATCACCAGCCCTGGCGCCGCGCTGGTCGGCACGCCCGGCGCGCCGTCGATGACCGTAGCCACCGCCGCCGAGGTGGTCGGCGTCGCCCTGGTGGTCGCGCTGGCCGCCACGCTCGCGCCAGCAATCCGCGGCGCCCGCACGAGTACCGTCAGCGCGCTGGCCAATGCCGCGAGGCCGCCGCGCCGCCGGGCGCGGCTCATCGCGATTTCCCGGCGGCTGCCGGTGCCGCTGCTGCTCGGCGTGCGGCTGGTAGCCCGCAGGCCGCGCCGCGCCCTGCTCGGCGCGGCCAGCGTGGCGGTGACGATGACCGGGATCGTTGCCGTGCTGACCTTCCACGCCACCGCCGACCACCGGCTGGGCGTGTCCACGGGCCTGACCAACCCGGTCGTCACGCGGGACGAGCAGATGCTGGTGGTGCTCACCGTCGCACTGGTCGCGCTGGCGGTGCTGAACGCGATCACCACGGCCTGGGCGACGGTTCTGGACACCGTGGGCGCCGCGGCCCTTGCGCGCGCGCTCGGCGCGACGCGGTCGCAGCTCACCGCCGCGATCGCGGTGGCTCAGCTGCTGCCAGCGATCCCCGGCGCCATCCTCGGCGTGCCGCTGGGCCTCGGGCTGTTCGTGGCCGCGAGTGGCGCGGGCGCCGCCGGCACGACGATCCCCGCGGCCGGCTGGCTGGTCCCCGCGGTGCTGGCCACGCTCATCGTGGTGACAGGGCTGACCACGATCCCGGCCTGGGCCGGAGCCCGTCGCCCGGTGACCGATGTGCTCGCGCAGGAGGCCTGAGTGGGCCGCGTCGCGCTCGTCGCGCGGCTGGTCGCGCGTGACCTGCAGCGTCGGCCCGGCCGGGCGGCGCTGCTCGTGCTGGTGATCATGGCCGCGAGCGCGACGCTGACCCTGGGGCTCGCGCTCTACGGCGTGACCAGCCGGCCCTACCAGCAGACCCGCGCGGCCACGGCGGGCCCGGACGTCGTAGCGAGCTATACCGACCTGCCGCCGATGCCACGCGGCGCCACACCCGCTGCGGCGGTGACAGCCATGGCCGCGCTGGCGCGCGCGCCGGGAGTCACCGGCGTCAGCGGCCCGTTTCCGGTGGGCTGGGCCACGCTGCGTGCCGGGAAGCTCACCGTCGGCGTGATCGCAGAGGGCCGCGCGCCCGGGCGCGCCGCCGTGGACCAGCCGAAGCTGACCGCGGGCAGCTGGGTCACTGCCGACGGCGTCGTCCTCGAGCGCAGCTTCGCCGCAGCGCTGGGCGCGCGCGTGGGCGGGCGCATCACGCTGGATGGCCGGCCGTTCCGGGTCGCGGGAATCGCCGTCACCGCGGCCACGGCGCCGTATCCGAACGCCGACTACTCGCTGGCCGGAACGCCATTCCCCACCGACGAGTGCGGCATGGTCTGGGTCACGGAGACCGCCGCCCGCAGCTTCGCCACCCGGACGCTGCCGCTCTCGTACGTCCTCAACCTCCGGCTGGCCAGCGCGTCATCGGCACCGACGTTTGCGCAGGCGCACAGCGCCGGTGAGTTCCAGAACCTGCGGGTGCTGCCCTGGCAGCAGATCGCCCAGCAGGACAACAACCTCATCCTGATTGAGCAGCGCGCGCTGATCGTGGCGAGCTGGCTGCTCGGCGTGCTCGCGGTGGCGAGCGTGGCCGTGATCGTCGGCGGCCAGCTGGCCGAGCAGACCAGGCGCACCGGCCTGCTGAAGGCCATCGGGGGGACGCCAGGGCTGGTCGTGGTGGTGCTGCTCGGGGAGAACCTGCTCCTCGCGCTCGCGGCCGCCGCGGCCGGGCTCGCCGTGGGCTGGCTGGCCGCGCCGCTGCTCACCAGCCCGGGTACCGGACTTGTCGGCGCGCCGGGCGCGCCGTCCCTGACGCTGTCGACGGTCGGCTGGGTCGCGGCTGTCTCCGTCGGGGTGGCCATGCTCGCCACGCTGGTGCCCGCGCTCCGCGCCGCCCGGAGCAGCACGGTCG
>JASHPF010000015.1 GCA_030038295.1 Streptosporangiaceae bacterium | reverse complement strand
ATCATATGCAGATTGTGGCGAATGGCCACGCCAGCAGCCGACAGCGAGGTGGCGGTAGTGAGCAGCAGCGTGACCGCGGCGCAGCCCTGGCAGCAGCAGCCCGGTCCGCAGCCGAGCCCGGCCACCCACACCGGCCTTGCGATGGTCGTCGTGATGACCGGGGTGCTGATCACCGCGGTGGACACCACGATCGTGGTGCTGGCGCTGCCGACGATCGAGCGAGACCTGCACGTGTCGCTGACGTCAGTGGTCTGGGTCGTCATCGGCTACCTGCTTGTCATCACGCTGCTGGCTACCCAGGTGGGTCGGCTCGGCGACATGTTCGGCCGGGTCCGCATGTACGAAGCCGGGTTCGCGGTGTTCGTACTCGGCTCATTGCTCTGCGCCCTGTCCTGGAACGAGTCGGCCATCATCGGCTTCCGCGTGCTGCAGGGCATCGGCGGCGCCTTCGTGACCGCCAACAGCGGCGCGGTGATCGCCGAGCTCTACCCGCCGGAGCGGCGCGGCAAGGCCTTCGGTTACAACTCGGTGGGCTGGAGCATCGGCGCGGTCCTCGGCATCATCCTGGGCGGGCTAATCGTCACGTACGTGTCCTGGCGGTGGATCTTCTGGATCAACGTGCCGATCGGCGTGGCCGCGCTGGGGCTCGCGCTCCGGGTGCTGCGGCAGCGGTCCGAGCGGACCGGTCGGCACCTGGACCCAGTCGGGATGGTCACCCTCGGGCTGGGATTGTTCGGCGTGCTGTGGGCCATGACCAAGCTGGCCACCGACCAGCTCACTGGCGCCGTCGTCGGTTATCTCGTCGGCGGCGTCGTCCTGCTGGTGGCGTTCGTCGCGGTCGAACTGCGCCAGGCCGAGCCGATGCTGGACCTCTCGCTGTTCAAGATCCCGACGATGGCCCCGTCGCTGCTGGCCTCGCTGTTCCAGGGCCTCGGGAACTTCGCGACGCTGTTCCTGGTGATCATGTACCTGCAAGGCGCCAGGGGACTGACGCCCATCCACGCGTCGCTGCTGCTGATCCCCGGCTACGTCATCGGCTCCGCGATCGGCCCGTACGCCGGCCTGCTCGCCGACCGCGTCGGTCCGGTGATCCCCGCGACCGTGGGCCTGGCCGCGCAGGTCGTCGCCCTCGCGGTGTACGCGCAGCTGTCGGTCACCAGCGGGCTGTGGCTGGTCGTCGTGGCCAGCGTGATCAACGGGGCGGGCGCCTCGGCGTTCTTTCCGGCGAACAGCGCGGCGGTGATGAAGGCCTCGCCGCGCGCCGTCCTGGGCATTTCCTCGGGCATGCTGCGGACCTTCGGGAACATCGGCATGGTGTTTTCGTTCTCGACCGCGATCCTCATCGCGTCGCGGTCCATCTCCCGCGGCCTGGCATTCGCGATCTTCGTGGGCTCGACCAGCCTGCGCGGCGACCTCGCGGGCGCGTTCACGACCGGCCTGCACGCCGCCTTCTATACGTCCATGGGATTCATGGTGCTGGCCGCGCTGCTCTCGGCGGCCAGAGCGGGCTCGGCGGCCGGCCGCCGAGCGCCCCGTCAGCAGCCCGAGCAGACCGCCTGACTAGGCGCGCCCGCCTGGCGAGTCGAGCCGCACCCAGAAGTCGGCGTCACCGTCCGGTTCATAGTCCGGGTCGCCGGCCTCCGGATCTGGCTCGACGACTGCCTCGAAGTCCTGGTCCTCCTCGTCGGAGTCCTGCGCTGCCTCCGGCGCGAGCGGCAGCGCGATGCAGAAGGTGGCGCCCTCGCCGGGCGTCGACCGCACCCAGCTCGCGCCGCCGTGGGCCGCGACCAGAGCCGCGACGATCGCGAGGCCAAGGCCCGTGCCGCCCACGGTGCGAGCCGGGTCGGCCCGGTAGAAGCGTTCGAACACGTGCTCGGCCTGGGCCTTGGTCAGGCCGGGGCCCCGATCGGCGACCTCGAGCACGGCGGCCGGCCGGTGGGCGCGCTCCGGCTGGGGCGCGGGCGAGGCCGTGACGGTGGTATCGGCGGCGCCCGCCGACGCCGACCAGGAAGCCTCCGGAGCCGACTCGACCCACTCGACCGACTCGGCCGGCGGCGGCGCCTCGTCCATGCTGCCGGACCTGATCAGCACGTCGATCGGGCTTCCGCCCGGTGTGTGCGTCAGCGCGTTGGTCATCAAGTTTCCGATGACCTGGCGCAGCCGGACCTCGTCGCCGATGACGATGAGCGCCGCTCCGGCGCCGACCTCCAGGTGGATGCTCCGGTCCGGCGCGACAACCCGCGCGTCGTGCACCGCGTCCGCGGCGAGGCTGAGCAGGTCGACCGGCTTGCTCTCCAGCGGCCGCTGCTGGTCGAGCCTGGCGAGCAGCAGCATGTCCTCGACCAGGACACCCATCCGGGCCGACTCCTGCTCGACCCGGCGCATGATCCGGTTCATGTCCGCGCTCGCGAGGTGGCCCGACCCGTTCTCGCCGGTCGCGATCCCGCCGCGCTGCCGGTAGTACTCGGCGAAGCCACGGATCGCGGTCAGCGGGGTGCGCAGCTCGTGACTGGCGTCGGCGACGAACTGGCGCATCTTCTCTTCTGAGCGCCTGGCCGCCTCCTCCGACCTCGACCTGGCGCGGAACGCCGACTCGATGTGGCTCAGCATCACGTTCAGCGACCGGCCCAGCCGTCCCACCTCGGTCCGCGGGTCGCGCTCCGGCACGCGGCGGCTGAGGTCGCCGCCGGCGATGGCCCCGGCGGTCCGCTCGATGTCAAGCAGCGGCCGCAGGCTCCGCCGGATCACCGCGACGACGATGAGGCCGAGCACGCAGATGACGGCGAGGCTGACCAGCAGGTCGATGCCCGCGAGCTGCCCGATGGTGGTGTAGACGCTAGATACGTCGATGGCCAGCACGATGGTCCCAGAGATCGTCGCACCCGAGGACTGGTTGGTGAACTGCTGCGGTATCAGCAGTACTCGCCAGCGCGCGGGACCCGACGTGGCGGCGACCGTTGTCGGCTTGCCCAGCTGCCCGCTCTGCCACGAGATGCTTGAGGGGATGCTGGGCCCAGGCACCGACGTCGCGTTTCCCGGCCGGAAGAAGGACGGGTAGGACTGGCCGGACTCGACCGGGATTACCGCCTGGTGCACCGACCCGCTGGCCGAGATCCAGTCGACCGCGATGCCGGCCTGGCTAGCCTGCGTGGCGTTGCCCGTCGACAAGTAGTTCTCCACGCCGCTGACGCCGAGGCGGGTGAAGCTCCCCGTCTGCAGCTCCGAGTCATACGGCCCGAGCAGGTCGTTGCGCAGGATGAGCAGCCCGGCCACGCTGATCACGACGAGCGCCACCGCGACCAGGGCGAGGACGGCGGAGATCAGCTTGGTGCGCAGCGGCATCCGCCCTGGCAGGTCCCTCATGGACTGCCAGAAGCCGTCGCGTGCGTGTGCCGGAGCCATGACGCCGCCTCGAGCTGTCAGGCCGAT
>JASHPF010000014.1 GCA_030038295.1 Streptosporangiaceae bacterium | reverse complement strand
GTTTCTGTCCTCCCCCCGCACCGCCGGGGGCGGGATACCCGGCGCGGGGCCGCACAAACGAGCGCCGGCCCCTCGAACGCGCCGCCGCAGGTTCGGCTCGGACGGCTCTCCAGCATGACGCTCGACGTCCGCGGCTCGACCGGCCTCGGGTGTGGGACGATGGCGACGTCGAGAGGCGCTGCGACGGACCAGTCCGCCACGCTCGACACCCGCCGTACCGGTAAGGGCGCCTTCATGGTGATGGAGGCGGTCATGACGGTCGTGGGTCGCGTCGTTGCGCTCTGGCGGTACCCGGTGAAGTCCATGGCAGCCGAGGAGCTGCGCGCTGCCGACGTTTCCTGGCACGGCCTCGCTGGCGATCGCCGGTGGGCGTTCATCCGCGACGGGCAGGTCCGCAGCGGCTTCCCGTGGCTCACGATCCGCGAACACCCCGAGCTAGCCCGCTATCGCCCGCGATTCGCCGACCCGGATCGGCCCGACGCCGCCGCGACGCTGGTGCGCCGGCCCTCAGGCGGTGAACTGGACGTGGCGGACCCCGACCTCGCGGCCGAACTCGGGCCGGGCGTGCGCGTGATCAAGCAGAACCGCGGAGTCTTCGACGCCATGCCGCTGTCGCTGCTGACCACGCAGACGCTCGCGGCCATCGGCCGACTGGTCGGCACCGAGCTGGCGCCGGAGCGGTTCCGGCCTAACCTCCTCGTGGCTGCCAACGCCCGCCAGGGCGACTTTCCCGAGGACGCCTGGGTCGGCGCGGTGCTGCGCATCGGCAGTCTGCGGATGCGCGTGGACCAGCGGGACCGGCGGTGCGTCATGGTCACCGTGGACCCGGTGACGCTGCACCGGGATCCGGCGATCCTGCGCGCGATCGCACAGGACCGCGGCGGCTGGCTCGGGGTCTACGGCTCGACCGTGACACCGGGCCGGGTGGCGGTCGGCGATGCCGTCGAGCTGGAGTCCTGGCCCGACGGTGCCCACTGAGGCGCTGACCTCTTGCTCCGCGCACCGACCGCGACCCCGCCACGGAGCGGCGCGGCCGGGCGAACGGCGCGCTCGCGGACGTGGCAAGATCGGCAGCATGTTGCGCTGGCTGACGGCAGGGGAGTCACACGGCCGCGCGCTCGTCGCCGTGTGCGAGGGCCTGCCAGCCGGGGTCGAGGTCACCACGGCCGACATCGCGCACGCGCTGGCGCGCCGCCGGGCCGGTTACGGTCGCGGCGCGCGGATGACGTTCGAGCAGGACGAGGTGGAGCTCACCGGCGGGGTCCGGCACGGCGTCACCCTGGGCGGCCCGGTCGCGGTCCGGATCGGCAACACCGAGTGGCCGAAGTGGGAGACCGTGATGGCGCCCGACCCGGTCGACGCCGACGTGCTGGCCGGCCAGGCTCGCAACGCGCCGCTGACGAGGCCGCGACCGGGGCACGCCGACCTCGCCGGGATGCAGAAGTACGGTCACGAGGACGCCAGAGCGGTGCTCGAACGGGCCAGCGCCAGAGAGACCGCGGCCAGGGTCGCGCTCGGAGAGCTGGCCCGCCGGCTGCTGCGCCAGGTCCTCGGCGCCGAGATCCTCAGCCACGTGGTGGCGCTCGGCCCGGTGCGCGCGCCGGACGGCACGGTTCCCGGCCCGCAGGACCTGGCGCGGATCGACGCGGACCCGGTGCGCTGCCTGGACCCGGCCGCCAGCGCCGCGATGCAGGCCGAGATCGACGCCGCGCACCGGGATGGCGACACGCTCGGCGGCGTAGTCGAGGTACTCATCTACGGGCTGCCGCCGGGCCTCGGCAGCCACGTGCATGCCGATCGGCGGCTGGACGGCAGGCTGGCCGGCGCGCTCATGAGCATCCAGGCGATCAAGGGCGTCGAGGTCGGCGACGGGTTCGCCACCGCCGCGCGGCGCGGCTCGCAGGCGCACGACGAGATCGAGGGCTCGGGCACCGGCATCCGCCGCGTCACCAACCGGGCCGGCGGCATCGAAGGCGGCATGAGCACCGGCGAGGCGATCCGGCTGCGCGCCGCGATGAAGCCCATCTCCACGGTGCCGCGCGCCCTCGCCACCGTGGACGTGCGGACCGGCGAGTCGGCGAAGGCCATCAACCAGCGGAGCGACGTGACGGCCGTGCCCGCCGCCGGGGTGGTCGCCGAGGCGATGGCCGCGCTCGTCCTCGCCGACGCCGCGCTGGAGAAGTTCGGTGGCGACAGCATCGCCGAGACCGCCAGGAACGCCGAGGCCTACCTCAAGGCGATGATGATCCGGTGACCGCGAACGGGCGCCCGGCTGACACGACCACGACCCCGTTCCGGCCCATCGTCCTCATCGGACCCCCTGGAGCCGGCAAGACCACGGTCGGGACGGCGCTCGCCGCCCGCCTCCACGTCCCCTTCACCGACACCGACGCCGTCGTGGCGGCGGCCGCGGGGAAGCCGGTCAGTGACATCTTCGTGACCGACGGCGAGCCTGAATTCCGGCGGCTTGAGCGGGCCGCGGTCGCCGCGGTGCTGGCGGATCGCGACGGCGTGATCGGGCTCGGCGGCGGCGCCGTGATGGACGAGCAGACCCGGGTGCGGCTGGCCGGCCAGCGAGTCGTGTACCTGCAGACCGGGTTCTCCGAGCTGGCCAAGCGGGTCGGCCTCGACCGGGCGCGGCCGCTCCTGATCGGCACCAACCCGCGCGCGCAGCTCAAGGTGCTGCTGGACCAGCGACTGCCGGTATACGACAGCCTGGCCTGGCTCACCGTCGGCACCGACGGCCGCGATCCGGACGAGATCGCCGCGGAGATCGCCGTGGCCGTGACGCGGCCGTGACGACCACGAGGTTCGCGGTCGGGGGCGAGCGGCCCTACGAGGTTGTGGTAGGCACCGGCGTGCTGCCAGCCGTGCCCGCCTTCCTCGGTTCTGCGGCGGGGAACGCGGTCGTCATCCAC
>JASHPF010000148.1 GCA_030038295.1 Streptosporangiaceae bacterium | reverse complement strand
TATCGTGCCGGGCCGACCTGCATCCGGCCGCGCTCGATCACTGCATCCCGGCGCCGCGCCACCTCGGCGCGATCGATGCCTGCCGCGTTCCAGCGCGCCCTGGCCCTGGCCTCGACGCCGGCCGCATCCCCGGCGATCACCTGCTCCTGGTAGGTCGCGAAAATCGCCATGACCGCCGCCGTGTCGTTAGCCGCCGCGTCGGCGGCCAGCGCCACGGTGAAGTCCACCAGCTCCGCGTGCGGCACCACGTGGTTGACCAGTCCCCAGGAGAGCGCGGTGGCCGCGTCGATGAAGTTTCCCGTCGCGCTGAGCTGCCTGGCCCGGCGCACGCCGACCGCCTCCGGCAGCGCGTACGTCATCCCCCAGCCCGGCATGATGCCGACCCGCGCGTGGGTGTCGGCGAAGGTGGCGCGCTCCGATGCGATGAGGAAGTCACACGCGAGCGCCAGCTCGAGTCCGCCGGTGACGGCGGCTCCGTTGACAGCACCGATGAGCGGCTTCGACAGCGGCGGCAGCACGGGGCCGGAACCTGCCGCCGCCAGCTGGCTGCCCGGCTGACCGAGCTCGGTGAGATCCAGCCCGGCGCAGAACGCCGGGTCGGCGCCGGTGAGCACGATCGCCCCGACAGCTGGCGCAGCGTCGAGCTCGGTCAGCGTGGCGCGCAGCGCGATGAGTAGCCCGCTCGACAACGCGTTGCGCCGGGCCGGGCGGTTGAGCGTCACCAGCGCGACGTTGTCGCGCTGGTCGCGCAGGATGTCAGCCACGGCCGCCGGCCAGGTCGAGCAGATCGCCAACGACGTCGTCCCACGGCAGGCCCAGGTGCCCGGCGCCGGGCACGAAGTGAGCGCGGGCGGCCGGCACGTGCTCGGCCAGCCAGGTCCCGTGCGCGAGCGGGACCATGTGATCCTGGTCGCCCTGCCAGATCGTGACCGGCGCGCCGCCGCCGAGCGACAGGCCCCAGTCACGGACGAACGCCAGGTCGTCGTCTCGCCAGCCCGCGATCCCTCGCCGCAGTCCGGATCGGAACGAGGCCACCAGGTGGTCGGCGAGCTCGCCCTGCAGCGCCGCCTTGTCGGCGGCGGACGCCAGGTCGCCGAGTGCCTCCGCCAGCTCCGCCGCGGTGAGCTGCTGCAGCATCGGCGCCATCGCGGTGAGCAGCTCCGTCAGCTCGGCCTCCCCACGGAGCGCGGTGCTGAACTCCGTGACGTTGTCGTCGGCCATCCCCGTAAGCCAGTCCAGGCCGTCGGCCGAGTACGGGGCGACCCCGGCGAGCGTCGCCGCGGCGAGGCACCGGTCCGGCAGCAGGTGCGCGCAGGCCAGCGCGTGCGGACCGCCGCCAGACCAGCCGGCCGTGACGAACTCCTGCGCGCCCAGCTCGTCGAGGATCGCGGCCACGTCTGCGGCTGCGTCTGCGACCAGCCTGCCGGGCGCCGGGGACGAGTCCCCGTAGCCTGGGCGGGCGTACAACACGAGCCGCAGGCCCCTCGACGCCGCAGCCGCGAGCAGGGGCGGATAGACGTCCAGGCCACCGGGGGTGCCGTGGTGGAACACCAGCGGCAGGCCATCGGCGGGGCCACTGGCGCGAATCTCGAGGGCCCGGCCGTCGGCGGCGGGAATTGTCACTGCGGTCGGATCTGCGCCGTCGCTCATTCGGTCATGGTGGCACAGATCCAGCGCGCAGTGGCGCCTTCGGCGACCCGCCACCGGGGCGGCTGGCGGGCGTGACCGCCAGCCGCGGTCCGACGCCGATCAGGGTCCAGCCGGCCCGCGCCCGCAGCGACGGGTGGCGTCGGCGACTGCGCTGGCGCGGGGGGCGATCCTCGCCCGCCGCAGCTCGGTCACGTGTCGGCGAGCAGGCCGCCATCAGATCGGTCGACCAGCTCAGGGCGCTGGCGGATCCCGTCCGGCTGGCGATCATAGAAGCACTGATGCCAGCCGACCGCGAGCTGTCGGTCATGTCGGTGAAGGAGCCGGCTGGAACCTGCCAGGGTCGCGGCTGTTCGCGCCGCGCTGCAGGCCGCCCTGGCCTACTTCGAGGATGAGGACAGCGAGGACCCGGACGCGGTGAACGTCAGCCTGATCGCCGGCTACTACTTCCAGCGGGCGGACAACCAGGACTGATCGGCCGGCTGCCGAGTCGAGCCTGCCCGCACGGCGCCCGGCTGGCGTACCGTGATCACGGGGCCACCGAGGAGACGCCGTGCAGATGTCCGCGCTCGATCACCGGAATAGCTTCGCCCAGCAGCTGTTCGCCCCGCTTCCGGCCCGCTACGACCGGCTCGCCGAGGTGCTGTCGTTCGGCCAGAACGGGCGGTGGCGCCGGGCCATGGTCGACCGGATCGTCGCGGCACACCCGCCCGCGGTCGTGCTCGACGTCGCCGCGGGCACCGCGGGTGTGTCGCTGCAGATCGCCCGGCGTACCGGCGCCCGGGTGGTCGGCCTCGATCTGAGTCGGCCCATGCTGACCCAGGGCGCGCGCAATGTCACGGCCGCCGGCGCGAACAACCTCGTTACCCTCGTCAATGCCAGGGCAGAGCGGCTCCCGTTCGCAGACGCGTCGGTGGACGCACTCACCTTTACCTACCTGCTCAGGTACGTCAGCGATCCGCAGGCCGTGCTGGCAGAGCTGGCGAGGGTGGTGCGGCCGGGAGGAACCGTGGCGAGCCTCGAGTTCAATGTGCCACCGTCGGCATTCTGGCGGTTCTGGTGGCACGGCTATACCCGGCTCGTGTTGCCCCTCGGCGGGCTCATCACGGGTGGCCGGGAGTGGTACGAAGTCGGCCGCTTCCTCGGGCCGAGCATCTCCGGCCACTACCGCCGGTTCCCGATCGACTGGACGGTGCGCGCGTGGCAGCAGGCCGGCCTGCACGACGTCGGCTACGCCGTCATGAGCCTCGGCGGCGGCCTGGTCATGTGGGGAACCCGCGCGGGTGGGTGAGCAGCCAGCGGCTGGCGTGCCCGGCCCCGACGCCGAGCCCTCGCCAGGCGCCGGCCTGACCGCAGCAGCCACGGGTTCTGGGGCTGCGAGGCCGGCCTACTACGCCGCCCGCCCAGGCCGGCTGCGCGACTGGTGGACGTTGCTGCACCCGCCCTACACGGCCTGGCACCTGTCCTACGTCGTCATCGGCGCCTCCCTAGCGCCACATGTCACGCTGCAGCCGCTGGTCGCGGCCCTGATCGCGTTCTTCCTCGCGGTGGGGCTCGCCGCGCATGCCCTGGACGAGTTCCACGGCCGTCCGCTCCGGACCCAGATACCCGGCGGAGTGCTGCTGGCGGTCGCGGCGGTGGGGCTGGCCGGGGCGATCGGCCTCGGTGTCGCCGGGGTACTGCGCGTCGGCTGGGTGCTGATTCCGTTCCTCGTCGTCGGGCCGGTGCTGGTCGTCGCGTACAACGCCGAGTTGTTTGGCGGGATCGTGCACACCGATGCCGGCTTCGCGGCCGCCTGGGGCACGTTCCCGCTGCTGACGTCGTACGTAGCGCAGACCGGCGCGCTCTCCGCCGGCTCGGTGCTGGCCGGTGCCGCCGCGTTCGGGTTGTCGGCCGCCCAGCGCAGCCTCAGCACGCCCGCCCGCCTGGTCCGCCGCCGGTCGACAAGCGTGACCGGGCGGATCACGCTGGCGGATGGTGAGGTGCTGGCCATCGACGCCGACCGGCTGCTCGGACCGCTCGAGCGCGCGCTGCGCGCGATGTCATGGAGCGTCGTCCTGCTCGCGGCCGCGCTCGCGGTCGCGCGGCTCGGCTGAGCCGGGCGGCTTGCGCCGCCGCTCAGTGTCCCCCGTCGCCCTCCGGTTCGCTGTCCACGGGGGCGAGCATGGCCTCGCTGACGATCGGATCGTCGTCGGTGCCGAGCACGCGCCAGTCTTCGCCGTCCGCGAGGACCTTCTCCGCGCCGCGGATGCTGCGGAAGTCTCCGGTGCCGCCGAGCGCAGGCGGCGGTTGGCCTTCGGCGAGCCCCTTGGCCGCCCGCAGCAGTTGCCGGTGCATCCGGATGACTGCGACGTCCGTGCTGCCGAGGTGCTCGCGGGTGCGGTCGTAGATGGGGCCGGCGGTCTCCGTTGCCATGGCGTCCTGGCTGCGGAAGTCCCTGATGCCGCTGTACGAGGTGCCCTTCTGGGCCACCCGGTCGATCAGGTAGTCGTTGTCGCGCGTGTAGGTGCGGGCCACGACGCCGTGCCGCGGCATCATCTCGAACGGATACTTCTCGTAGCTGAAGAA
>JASHPF010000147.1 GCA_030038295.1 Streptosporangiaceae bacterium | reverse complement strand
GACGTCAGGTTCTTCAGCCCGGACTGGGCGAACGCCGTCCGCGACGCCCTGACCAGCGGCCCGTCGGAGCAGGCCAGGGCCGGCAAGCTCCAGGAGTACTGGGACTTCTTCGAGCTGATCAAGGGTATGTACCCGGCGTCGTGGGCGCTCGGCTGCCGGACGCTTCCCGACGAACTAGGCAAGGGTCCGGCCTACCTGTTCATCCAGTGGAGCGGCGGTTCCGTGACCGAGTGCAGGATCATCGGACCTGATGACCCGCTGGACGCCACCTACGTGCTGAACATGGACTACGCGGACTGGAAGGGCCTGCACGACGGCTACGACGCGCAGCGCACCGTCATGTACCGCAAGATCCTGCTCGAGGACGGCAACCTGCTCGAGTTCTTCAAGACGATCTACTTCTTCGTGGAGTGCCTGTCCGTCATCGGCACCGTGCCGGCCTACTATCCGGAGCTGGCCCGGCGCTAACCGGACCAGAACTCTGCGCCAGCACCGGCTTCGATCGTCAAGGCCGGGGGGAACGGGCTGCGTTGCGGTCTCCGCCGCGCGCACGGCCGCTCCCTTGCGCCAGGTACGGCGCGCGGTACGCCACGACGACGATGCCCGCGGTCATCACGGCCAGCGAGATGACCTCGCCCGCGATACTCGCCGCGCTGCTGCTGAGCCGCTCGTCCAGCCACAGCGCGGCGAGCGCGATGGACACCAGCGGGTCGCAGACCGTGATGATCGCCATGACCGGAGCGATCAGCGCGCCGGTCTGGAACGCGTTCTCGTTGAGCAGGAAGCCGAGCGGGCCGACGATGGCGAGGGCGTAGATCGGCCAGTCGGTCAGGATGGCCGCGAGGCCGCCGGCCGTGTCGGAGACGACGAGCTTGATCAGGAATGCCGCGACCCCGTAACAGATGCCGCAGGCGAGCGCCAGGGCAAGCGGCCGAAGGCTGTCACTCCGCCGGGCCACGGCGAGGCACCCGGCTACCGCCAGCGCGAGTCCGGCGGCCAGCGGGAGCACGACGAAGAACCCGACGCTGCTCTGCCCGTTCGTGGGCCGCCCGATGGCGAGGAAACCAGCCACCCCGGCAGCGGTGGCGATCACGCCGCCGAGCAGCGTCGGGTCGAACGCGTGCCGCAGGTAGCTGCTGATCAGCACGGCGAAGACGAGGTCGCACACCAGGAGCGGCTCGACCAGCGCGAGCGGGCCGAATCGCAGCGCCAGCACCTGCAGGATGAAGCCGATCACGGTGCCGCCGATCGACGCCAGCCAGAGCGGCTGCCGGACCAGGTCGAGGAAGATCGTCGGCGACAGCGCCCGGCGCTGCTGCACCCGCTTGGTGCTGCGCTGGTCGGCCACCGAGGCGATGCCGAGCACGAGCGCGGCGGCCAGGCCGAGCACGATGGCTGCGGACTCGGACAACTGCCCGGCCACCTCCTGGTTCGGACCTCCGGCCGTGATCTTTGTGCGGCAGAACCTACCCACGAGGAGCGAGCGCCGCACCACCCGCTACTGCTCGAAGTCGGCGAGCGGCCGGATCTCGATCCGGCCGTTCCGAGCCATCGGGTGGGTGCGGGCGACCTCGATCGCCTCGTCCAGGTCGGCACAGTCGAGCAGGTCGAACCCGACGATGACCTCCTTCGTCTCGGCGAACGGGCCGTCGGACAGGAGTACCTGGCCGTCGCGGACGCGCACGGTCGTCGCCGACGACACCGGGGCCAGCACCATGCCCGCGAGGCGCCGGCCGCGCGCGTCATTCTCGGCCACCCAGTCGTCGATGTCCGGCACCTCGCTCGTGTCGGCGTCGGGCTCGGCGTCGGTGCAGACGAACATCAGGTACTTCACCGCGGTGCTCCTTCCGTCAGACTGCAATGACGACGATCGGCGACGGCCGATCCGGACCGCAGGGATGGTGACGGCGTGCTGCTGGGGCTCGTGCATATCAACATGGGATCCATGGTCCAGCCGGCCGCGCTGGCGGCGGCCGCGAGGGACGCCGAGGAGGCCGGCTTTGACTCCCTCTGGGCGGGCGAGCACATACTGCTCCCCGACCCGCAGGCGCCGCCGTCCCCGATGCGGCCGCAGGACCCGGTGCTCGACTCGTTGCTGGCGCTGACCTGGGCGGCCGCTCACACGACCACGGTCCGGCTGGCCACCGGGATCGTGATCCTGCCACAGCGCAACCCGGCGGTGCTGGCCAAGCAGGTCGCGACGCTCGACGTGCTCTCGGGCGGCCGGGTCATGCTCGGGATCGGAGCCGGCTACCTGGAACCGGAGTTCCGCGCCGTCGGAGCCAACTTCGACGACCGCGGCGCGGTCACCGACGAGTACCTCGACGCGATGGGGGCGCTCTGGTACGACGAGCACCCCAGCTATCACGGGCGGTTCGCCAGTTTCTCCGCCGTCGATGCGTACCCGCGCCCGGTGCAGCGGCCGATCCCGCTCATCGTCGGCGGCCGGACTCCGCCGGCCTACCGGCGGGCCGTCGGGCGCGGTCACGGGTGGTACGGCTACGCCCTCACCCCGCAGCAGGCCAGCGAGTGCGTGACCGGCCTGGCGGCGGCCGCCGACCGGGTGGCCAGGCCGGCCGGGCTCGGCCCGCTGGAGATCAGCGTGACGCCGCGCGGCGAGATCACCCCGGCGCTCGTCGCCGAGTTCGCCGCCGCGGGCGTGCACCGGCTGGTACTGCTCGCACCGCCGACGGCAGACGGCGCCGCCCGCACCATCGCGGCGGGTGTCGCCGCCGTGTCCGCGCGCTAAGCCGGGCCGGCGCTCGTGCGTTACGTGAGAGCCGGCATCGGCAGCCCGAGCGCGGCCTTCGCCCACATCTCGCTCTGCCAGTCCCACATCAGCCCGCGGTGCGCGGCCGCGGCGTTGGTGTCCCGCCAGAACAGCTGCAGCAGCGACTTCTCCGACAGCGAGCTCCCGCCGGACTCCTCATACAGGACGTTCGCCGCGCGGCGCGCCTGCTGGGCCGTGAACGTCGTGTCGCGCCGCAGCCGCATGTCCTCCTCGATCGGCACCAGGCCGACCGGCCGCCGCGCGTACCGCTGCGCGTTCAGCAGCATGAGCGCCCGGCACGAGTCGATGGTGGCGGACGCGTGGGCGAGCCGTGCCAAGGTCTGGGACATGCCCGGCAGGTACGGGCTGTTGGTGTCCTCCGGTATCTGGATGCGGGAAGACAGGCGCTCGCGGAACAGCTCGACCAGCCCGACGGCGGCGCCGATCGCCGGGACCGACATCGCGCCGGTGAAGTTGGCGGGCTCGGGCGCGCCGTACATGGGATGGGTGTTGACCTCCCGGCCCGGCGCCTCGCCGCCGGCCACCGCGAGCCGCGTCACGGTGCGGTACTCGGGAATGAAGATGTCGTTCAGCACGATCGTCTTCGAGCCGGTCCCGCGCAGCCCGAGGGTATGCCAGTCATCGATGATCTCGAAGTCCTCGCGAGGGATGAGCAGCCACCGCATCTCGGCTCGCTCGCCGTCCCTGACAATGGGCACGAGCGCGGTGAGCCAGTTGCAGTGGTCGACGCCCGAGGAGAAGAAACCGCGCCCAGTCCAGCTGAAGCCACCGTCGACGGCGACGACGTCGCCGGTGGTCGAGACGACCGAGGACGCGAGGCCGTTGGGGTTCTCCCACATCTCGTCCATGGCCTTCTCCGGCCACATCGCCTGCATCCACATGTGCGCGGTCCACAGCATGTAGACCCAGCCGGTCGACGGATCGGCGGACGCGAGCTCCACCGTGACGTCGATCATCGTCTCCGTGCCCAGCTCGGAGCCGCCGTAGCGAGCCGGCTTCATGACGCCGTACAGGCCCGACTCGAGGATGTCGGCGACGGTCTCGTCCGGGAGTTGCCGCAGCTCCTGGCCCAGCGGAAGGCGCTCGCGCAGCCGGTCACGCAGCGCCCGCGCGCGCTCCACCGCCTCCTCGTGACTGTCGATGACGGCGGGCTTGGAGCTCAGGGTGTACACGGGTCGGGTATCCATACCGACGTTCTCCCTCGGGCCGGAACGGTCTGCCTGCGGCTTATGTGCTCATCATGTGGCCGCAGCTCGCGGCGTGTCGAGTACGTTGCCGGGCTGCGGAAGCTCCGCTCCGGCGACCCCGCCGTCTGGTCAGGCGACCAGGAGGTCGGCCGCGTCGAGGCTGCGCGGCCGGCGCGACCGCCGGGTTATCTCCCACATGCGGGCCTGCACCGCGGCGTTGACCGGCGTCGCGACGCCGTGCAGCCGGCCAAGCCGGACCACTTCGCCGTTGAGGAAGTCGGTCTCCACCGTCGGCAGTCCGCGCTCGACGCTCTGCCACGTCGACCCGCCGCCGCGCGACCTGCCGTTGACCGCGACGATCTGGAGCTCGCTCGTCTCGGCGTGGTACGCGCGGCTTTCGGTCACGGGCCAGCCCGCTGCGGCGAAGCACGCGGTGGCTTCGGCGCGCAGCCGGGCCGTCACCTCGCTGGGGGCGCCGTCTGACCTGGTCCGCCACTGGAAGCCACCGGTGCACAGCACCTGCAGCGCGTTGGCGAGGTTGGACAGCAGCTTGGCTCGCTTCCACGCCATCACATCCGCGCGGACCGAGGTCGCGAGCCCGCTCCGGTCCAGGTCCGCCGCGACGGCACGCACCAGGTCGTCGGGCGTGCCATCGGGATACCGGCCCACCTGCAGGATCCCGCTGACCGGAGCGCCGGAGGCCTCGATGACGCCTGGCTCGAGGTGCGTCGCCGGGACGTTGACGCACACGCCGTAGACCCGGCTGAAGCAGCGCAGCGCCGCGTCCTCGTTGGCGACACCGTTCTGCGCGCAGAACACCGGCAAATCGCCGACTGGCGTGTCATCGTCGACGGCCACGGCCGCGAGCTCATTGAGCAGCTGCGCGGTGTCCTGCGACTTGACCGCGAGGACCAGCACGTCCCCGGCGGCGAGCCGAAGCTCGGCCATGGTGAGCATGGGAACGGGCAGCGTGGCGACGCGGTCGGGCATAGCCAGCACGAGCCCGTTCCGCTTCACGGCCTCGGCGTGCTCGCCGCGACCGACGAGGACGACGTCGGCGCCGGCCTCAGCCAGCCGTCCGCCGATCGTGGCGCCGATCGCGCCCGCCCCGAGGATGACATATCGCATCTGTGCAGTGTGTCACCCGCGCTGCCGGGCGGTGCGGCCGGCAGTTCAGGGCGCCAGCCACTGCACGCCCGGCACCACCGGCGAGACCAGCACCTGTCCCTCGCACGGAGCCATGCTGGCCGGGATGACGCTGTAGTTGTCCGCGTTCGGCAGCGTGACCTCGACCTGAGTGGCCGTCGGGCACGCCGTCGCGTACGGCTCGTTCGCCGCCGACCCCGACGGATTGTCCTCGTACTGCAGGTCGAAGCTGCCCTCCGCGGCCGGCGGCAGCGCCACCCAGTGCGGCGTGACGGCCGGGAAGAGGTAGGCCCCGCTGACCGCGCGGACCACCGTAGTGGGCAGCGCCTGACCGCTGCTGCCGAGCAGTTGCAGGCCCGGGTAGCCGTACAGGCGGCAGCTCACCGACGAAGTGTTGTGCAGGGTGAACAGCACGCCGACGTGGCCGAGGCCAGCTCCGGTGCCGGTCGCGGTGATGGCGAGCTCGGTCCGGGTGCACTCCGGCCAGGACGCGCTCGCGGCCGGCGCGGCGGGGAGTACACGCATCGACACGGTCGCCCCGGCGAGGCCCTGTGCCGTCGGCTTCCCGGCCTGGCCGCACACTGTTGCGTCGGTCACCTGCGGGCTCACAACGCCCGGGTGCTGGTAGACGTGTCGCACGGGCAGACCCGCGCTCGCCGGTGGCAAGGACGTGCCGGCGCACGCGCTGGTGACGGTCGCGGTCGTGCCGTCACCGAAGCGCACCGTCGCGCTGGCGAGCCGGAGCCACTGCGGGCTGCCGGGGCCGGCCGTCGCCTGCACCGTCAGCGTGACGCTGTCGCCGGTGAACGGAACCGGCTGGCTGGTCAGCAGGTACACGACGGCGGCCGAGCTGGTGCTGGCCGACGCCGGAGCGGTGGCCGACGGGCGGGCTCGCGCCGCCGCGGAGCTGGCTGCCGGGTGGCTCGGCGCGGACGGTCCCGGCTGGCTGCCGCAGCCGGTGCCGGCCAGCGCCAGCGCGCAGCCGGCGGCCGATCCGATCGCGAGTGCTCGCCAGCGGTTCATCAGGATCCCCTCCCCGGCGCGCGCAGCTGCAAACTTTGACGCGGGACGCCAGCCGGCGGTTGCGACCGGCCGCCCTGATCGGCCCGATCCGCCGGGTGCCGACGCCTCCTTTCACGAGTCGACCACGTTCCTGGTCACCGGTGACGCCGACGCGCCGACTTGGCGCCCGGCGATAGGCCCCGCCGCGCGTCAGATCGTCGCGTGGTGGGCAGAACCTGCCGGGACGGACCGAACGGAGTGAAAGGACCCGCGTGGGTGCTGGCCGCAGCCTGCTGGCCGTGACCGGAGTCCTCAGGCGGCCGCTGCTGACCGAGGAAGCCCACCGGGTGACGAGCTTCGAGGTCTTCTTTGACCTGGTATTCGTGTTCGCTGTCATCCGGGTCACCGCGTTCATCACCCATCCGCTATCCGGGCCGAGCATCGCCGAGGGCCTCCTGCTGGTGGTGCTGCTGTGGTCGACGTGGACTGCGTACGCCTGGGTCGGCAACCAGGCCCGTGCGGACACCGGCCTCGTGCGGGCCGGCGTGACGGTCGCGATGGCCGCGATCTTCGTCGCGGGACTGGTCATGCCGGAGGCGTGGAACGATCACGCGCCCCTCGATCCGCCGGTCGTGCTGGCCGTGTCGTTCGCCGTCGCGCGGCTGATCTATCTCGCGCTGTACCTGCGGGCAACGGCCGGCGACCGCCAGGTCCGCAGTCAGCTGCTGCTCGACACGATCCCGCAGTCGCTGGCCCTGATCGCGATCATCACGGGCGCGGTGCTGGGCGGCGCGGCCCAGACGGCGGCGTGGGCGGCTGCCTTCGCGGTGGACTTCGGCGGCCGGCGCGTCGGCTCCGGCGTGCGGGGCTACCGGCTCCGCAGCCCGAGTCACTTTGCCGAGCGGCATGGCCTCGTGGTGATCATCGCGTTCGGCGAGACGCTGATCGCCGTCGGGGAGGGCGCCGGCATCGCGATAGCCCGGTGGCTGGTGCTCGCCGCGGCCGTGCTCGGGCTGGCCGTCGTGGTCTGCCTCTGGTGGCTCTACTCGTCCTGCGCCGGGCCGGCGCAGCGCACCCTGGAACGGTCCGACGGGCCGGAGCGCGCCCGGCTGGCCAGGCAGGCTTACACCCTGGGGCACCTGCTGCTCATTACCGGGGCGCTGTACCTCGCTGTCGGCGTCGAGGAGGTGGTCAGCCGCGTCAGCGTGGGCGGACCCGGGTCAGCGGGGGCTGCCCTGGGCTGGCTCGCGGCTATCGCCCTGTACGGCGGCGTTGCCCTCTACCTGGTCGGCCGCTCGGCGTTCGTCCGGCTCGCGGTCGGGCCGGTGCGCGCGGCGCCGCTCCTCGCGGCCGGCGTGCTGGTGGTGCTGCTGCCCGCGGCCGCGAGCATTCCGGCCATGGCGGCGCTGGGTCTGCTGTGCGTGCTGGTGGCGGGCGTCGCCTGTTACGACCGGCTCGCCGCGGCCGAGCCGGCCGGGTCGGCCTGACCGGGTTCAGGGCAGCAGCGGCCACGGTCTCGCCGGTGGCACCAGCCAGCGCAGCCACTCGCTGCGGCCGAGCAGTTTCAGCCGGTACGTCACGTCGGCCAGCGCGCCCGACTGGCTCGCGTGGGCCGCGACGGCGGATCGCTGCGCGGCCCTGGCTTGCGGCGCGTCATCGCCGAGGTCGACCTGCCAGCCGCCGCGCGCCGCCGAGACCGTCCGCGCCAGGGCTGGCACGGCAGCCGCCCGGGCGGCCTCGCACGCGGCCATGGCGGCCATCGCCTCGTCCAGTCCGCCCTCGGCGGGGTCGGTCACCAGCACCAGGTCCGCAGCCTGGTCAGTGATCGCCCGGCTCACCCGGCCGGTCAGCGCGGCCAGCTCGCACGAGCTGAGCCTGCCATCCGGGTAGTCGGCCACGGCGACGGAGCAGAGGCCGAGCAGTCGCGCCGCTACCTGCAGCTCGGAGGGCCGGACGGACTCCAGCCGCTCGACCGTGGAGTTGAGCCGCGAGGCCTCGCCCTTGGTCAGGCTCAGCAAGGCGACCCTGGTACCGATCCGGCTGAAGGCATAGAGCAGCGCGCCGAGCTCGGCCGACTCCTGGCCCGGCCGGGCGGTGACGACCAGCACCCGCTCAGCCCTCGGCAGCGGCTGCTGGCGGCTGACCGCTCTGGTCGGCCGGATCAGCGGGTGCTCCGCGCCGCATGGCGCGTGCCGGGCGAGCCAGCCCGCGCGGACGAGGTTCGCGCGCGGGGCCGCTGAGTAGCAGGACGCCGTCGACATCATCGGGTGCTCCCTTCCGGCTGGCCCGGCAGCGCCGGGCTGCTGTCATGCCACCGCAGGCGCGTGCAGCCGGCGCGCAGCGGCTGTGGAGGCCAGATGGACGGCGGGTCCCGCGGCCGCGGCGGTGATCTTCACAGGATCGCCATGAGATCTCCATCAGGACGGCAACGGAGTCGCATGCACTGATGCCGACCGGACGACCGCGGTCGGCAGACGGACGGAGACGTGCTCGTGACCTGGCTGACGCAGCTGGCTGTCGGCTCACCGGTGTCCTATCTCATCGCGCTGCTCGTGCCGGCCCTGGACGCGGTCATCGTTGTGCTGCCGAGCGAGACCGTCGTGATTGCCCTCGGTGTCGCGACCGCGGGCAGCGCCGATCCCCGGATCGGGGCGCTCGTGGCGCTGGCCGCGGTCGGCGCGTTCCTGGGTGACAACGGTGGGTACTGGCTGGGCAGGCACCTCGGCCCGGTCGGCACGCGGTTCTTCGGCGGCGTCCGGGGCGGACGGCGGCGCGCGTGGGCGGAGCACACCCTCGCGCGGTTTGGCGCCGTGATCATCGTGGCGTGCCGGTTCATCCCGGCTGGGCGGATGGCCGTTACGCTCACGTGCGGGCTGACCGGCTACCCGCGGCGGACCTTTGTGCCCGCCACGGCCTGCGCCGGCGTGCTGTGGGCGAGCTACGCCTTCTTCGTCGGCCGGATCGGCGGCCGGGTGTTCGAGGACCGGCCGTGGGCCGGGCTGCTGCTAGCCCTGGCGATCGTGACGGTCGTCAGCGTGCTGGTCGAGGCGGGTCGGCGAACCCGGCGCTGGTCGGCGACCCGTACCGCGCGGCGAAGCGGCGCCGAACCGGTGATCTATGGTAGCCGCGAGCGGTCGGCAGAGGCGTCAGCCGGTGCGCGGGAAGGCAGGTGAGCGGTGGCGGCGACGATCCTCCTCGTGGAGGACGAGCGCAAGCTGCGCGAACTGGTGCGGTCCTACCTCGAGCGCGCGGGCTTCACGGTGCTGTCCACCGAATCCGGGGCAGAGGCCCTCACGCTGGCCGCCGACGCCGGGCCCGATCTGGTGGTGCTCGACCTCGGGCTGCCGGACGTACCTGGTGAGACGGTGGCCCGCGAGGTGCGCGCGGCCGGGCCGACCCCGATCCTCATGCTGACCGCCAAGACCGCCGAGGAAGACCGGATCCGCGGTCTTGAGCTCGGCGCCGACGACTACGTGACGAAGCCGTTCAGCCCGCGGGAGCTGGTGCTCCGCGTGCAGGCGATCCTGCGCCGCGGGGGGCCTGCCGACGGCAAGGCCGCCGACCGGTTCGGTGGCGGCGCGCTGATCATCGACCAGCCCCGGCGAGAGGCCACCGTGCGCGGCGAGGTCGTCGACCTGACGCCGACCGAGTGGGGGATCCTGGTCGCGCTCGCGACCGTGCCCGGCCGGGTGTACTCACGGTTTGAGCTGATCAACCGGGTGCGGGGATACGAATTCGAGGGCTACGAGCGCACCATCGACTCGCACGTCAAGAACCTCCGCCGCAAGATCGAGTCGGATCCGGCGAACCCGGAGATAGTCAGGACCGTGCTCGGAGGCGGGTACCGGCTCGGCCTGACCCGTGATGACTAAGCCGCCGCCCGGCGGTGGCGCGATCGGCGCGCGCCTGGCGCTGGCGTTCCTCGCGGTCGCGCTGGCCGCGGTCGCCCTGCTGGCAATCCTGACTGCGGTGCTGGCCGCGGCGGACGTGCGGTCCCTGGTGTACCGGCAGCGCGCCGACGTGACGCAGGCGGTCGCCGTCGCCGCGGCCGCAGCCTGGGAGCAGAACCGCGCCTGGGTCGCGGGCGATCTTGGCCCCGTGCTCGACCTGGCCCGGCGCACCGGCGCCGAGGTACAGGTCCGCGACAGCTCGGGCCGCGTGGTGGTGACGTCGGCCGGCTTCGCCGCCCAGTCCGGCGCAGAGCAGCACAGCGCGGAGGTTCGCGCGCCGACCGGTCCGGTGGGCACGGTGCTGACCCGGTTCACCGGCGCGGGCCTGGCGAGCGCCGACCATGCCCTGCAGGCGGCGCTGCTGCGGGCCATCGCCAGCGCGGCCGGGCTCGCGGCGCTGCTAGCGCTCGTGGTCGCCGTGGCCGTAGCGCGGCGCATCACCGGTCCGATAACGCGACTCATCACCGTCACCAGGGCGATGGCCCGCGGGGAGCGATCCGCGCGCGTCGGTCCGGTGCGGGCGACGGGCGAGCTCCGAGAGCTCGCGACCGCGTTCGACCGGATGGCTGACACGCTCGACCGGCAGGAGCAGCTGCGCCGGGACCTCGTGGCTGACGTGGCGCACGAGCTGCGCACACCGATCGCCATCTTGCAAGCCGGCCACGAGGCGCTGCTGGACGGTGTGGCCGAGCCGACGCCCGCGGAGCTCGAGTCGCTGCGGGACGAGGTACTGCGGCTCGGTCGCATGGTCGGCGACCTGCAGGAGCTGGCCGCCGCGGATGCCGCCGCGCTGCAGCTGACGCTCGTGGAGTGCGACCTGGCCGAGGTTGCCGGAGACGCCGCGGGCAGCCTGGCCGGCCGGTTCGACGCCGCCGGCCTGACACTGCGGCGCGAGCTGCAGCCGGTAGTCGTCCGGGCTGACCGGCGCCGGCTGCGTCAGCTCGTCACCAATCTGCTCACCAACGCGCTGAAGTTCACCGCCCCTGGCGGGACCGTCACCGTGCTGGTCCGCCCGGCGGGAACAACCGCCGTGCTGACCGTCATCGACACCGGTGCTGGCATCCCCGCGGACGAGCTGCCGCACATCTTCGATCGGTTCTGGCGCGGACGGCAGGCGGCGCAGACCTCCGGCACCGGCATCGGACTCGCGATCGCGGCCGAGCTGGCTAGGGCGCACGGCGGCGAACTCGAGGCGCGCAGCGAGCCCAGCCACGGCACCACGATGACGCTGCGCCTGCCGGCCGGCTGAGATACGGCCACTCCCGCTGCCGCCGGGACTGGGAGAGGCGGTGCCCGCTGTCCCGGCATCCCCCGTGCCGGACTGCTGCCGCTCGGTCCTGGCCCCCACTCGCCCGAGCGACGGCGCGCGTCGCGCGAGCGGGCACCGCCTGCCATCCCAGCGGGAACGGCGGCCGGCCAGCCCGCCGTTCCCTCTTACTGCTCGAGACAACCATGGCCGTGTGCAGACCGGATGCAGTCGCCGTGCAGCCCGGCTGTGCCGGGCCCGGCCTGGAGGACGTCCGCCGCTCGGCGCTCGGGATACCGTGGAGGCGTGGCCGACACCGACGCCATCGTCGAGCGCATCCTGGCGAGCTACGACACGATCACGGTGGTGGGCGCGAGCGCCAGCGCCGCGAAGGCGGCGCACCGAGTGCCTGCCGCCATGCAGCGGCACGGCTGGCGCATCATCCCCGTCAACCTGCACGCCGCGGAGATCCTCGGCGAGCCGGTGTACCGGACGCTCGGCGAGGTGCCCGGCCAGGTGGGCCTCGTCGATGTCTTCCGGCCGTCCGAGCAGGCCCCCGACATCGCCCGCCAGGCCGTTGCCGCGGGTGCCACCGCGCTGTGGCTGCAGCTCGGCATCGCGTCGGCCGCGGCGCGGGACATCGCCGAGCGGGCCGGCCTGCTGTACGTCGAGAATCGCTGCCTGGCCGTCGAGCAACGCCGGCTGGGTGTCACCGCCCCGGTTCCCGGCTGGGGGAGCTTCGCGTCATGACGGCGGAGGGAGAGCACGCGGTGGCGGGTTCCGCATCGCTCGTGGCGCCGGGACGAGTTGCCGTGATCACCGGCGCGGCGAGCGGGATCGGGCTCGGCCTGGCCGAGCGGTTCGCGGCCGAGGGAATGCGCGTGGTACTGGCCGACGTGGAGGAGCCGGCGCTGGCCGCGGCGGCGGCGAGGCTGGCCGATCAGGGTGCGTCCGTGCTGGCGGTGCCGACCGACGTGTCCAGCGCGGACCAGGTAGCCGCGCTGCGCGACGCCGCCGTCGCGGAGTTCGGCGCGGTGCACGTGCTCTGCAACAACGCGGGCGTCGGCGGGTCGCACGGACCGCTGTGGGAGATCTCCGCGGGTGACTGGGAGTGGGTCCTCCGGGTCAACCTCGGCGGCGTCATCAACGGCATCCGGGCGTTCGTCCCGGTGCTGATCGAGCAGGACGCCGCGCACATCGTGAACACGGCGTCGGTGTTCGGCGTGTTCGCAGGCGCGCTCGGACCGTACGGCATCTCCAAGCACGCCATCGTCGCGCTCTCGGAGACGCTCTATTTCCAGCTGCATTCGCTGGCGCCGCACGTGGGCGTGTCCGTGCTGTGTCCGGGCGCGGTCCGGACCCGGTTCGGCTCCTCGGCCCGGAACCGGCCGGCCTGGGCTGGGCCGGCGCCCACTCCGACCGCGGCGGAGCGGGCCAGCGCGGAGCGCTTCGACCAGCTCCAGGAGGCCGCGGGCGCCGATCCCGCGGACGTCGCGGAGGTCGTCGTCGCGGGCATCCGCAGCTCCCGGTTCTACCTCCTCACCTCGGCCAACCGCAACGCCGCGATCGTGCGCCGCGGCGAGGAGATCGTCGCGGGCGGGCCGCCGGCCGCCCCGTTCCCCTAGCCCGAGATCCGGGCACCGGGCGGGCGGGTCGCCCGCGCGCAGCCCGCAGCGCGCGAGCCCGCCAGTGTGATCCGCGCCACTCCGGCAATGCGCGCGTCGCCACGTGGCGTTAACCCTGAGTAACAGATAGCACCCAGGCGCGGACGTGCTACCCCGAGCACTGTGCCGCCGTGACCCGCGTCACATCCGCGCAACCTGGCCTGGGTTCCGCGAGCGCCCCCGCGCCCGAACAAAGGCTTATCGTTGCACTTCCGCATGCCCTCATCCCAGTCCGTTGCCCGAAACGTCCAGCGTCTGGCCACCAGCCGGTCCCGGCTGACGATCGGCGCCGCCGCGGCATCGGTGGCGACCGTCGCGGCCGTGGCGGCGGCGAGCTCAGGACCGGCCACGAGCATGACCGGACAGCTCACTGCGGACACGCTGCGCACCCCGGCCTTCTCGGCCTACCCTCCGGACACCTCGTCACCGCTGGCCAGCGCGGCCGCGACAGTCGGCGAGTCGGCGGTGCAGGGGATCACGCCCGGCGTCGTCGAGCACGGCCAGGCGGGCGGCTCGCCGCGGGTCACCAGCGCTCAGCCGACGCCGGCCGCCAGCGCGACGGCACTGCCGGCCGTCGCGGCCAGCCCGGCGTCGAGCACGCCAGCCCCGACCCCGCAGCCTGCTCCGCAGCCGTACTGGATCTACGACTCGGTCACGCCGTCCTCGCTGCCCTCGTCGAGTCAGGCGGTCGCCGTGTACGCCAACGGCACCTACGCGGCGTCGCCGTCGCAGGTCGGTAAGCGCGGCCTGGTCCTGTGGATCGACACGCAGGGCACGGACCCGAACGCGAACGTGCTCGACGTCGAGCCCGGCGACGCGACCCCGGCACAGGCCGCGACGTGGGTGGCGCAGAAGCTGGACGCGTCGCCGAACTCGGTCGCGATCGTCTACACCATGCGCTCGGAGTGGCCGGCCGTGCAGGCAGCCATCAACGCGCTGCCGTGGTGGATGCCGTCCCACACGCAGTACTGGATCGCCGACCCGACGGGCGTGCCGCACATCGTGCCCGGCTCGATGGCGACCCAGTGGTACTGGGGTCCGAACTACGACATCTCGACCGCCCTTCCGGGCTTCTGAGGCGCTGGCCGGAGGCAGCGGGACCGCCGCTCGCGGCCCGCTGCCCGGCTTGACAGCAGGTCCGGCGGCAGCAAAACTTCGAGTCCGGACTGGTGTCCGTGTGGCGGACATAGGCTGACCCGAGGAGCGCCATGGCCAAGATCGCGGCGGTCATCGCCTCGACGCATCATCCGTTCTATTACCGGGCGAGCACCTCGACGGGCGCGGACCGGCCGCCGTTCGCCGACGAGTGGGTCGCCAAGATCGAGGCCTTCCGCCAGACGCTGACCAGGGCCAACCCCGACGTACTCGTGATGGTGGGCAGCGACCACTTCCACCAGCTGTGGCTGGACAACATGCCGCAGTTTCTCGTGGGCAAGGCGCCGTACTACAACGCGAACTACTACAACGAGGAACGCGAGTTCGGCCTGCCGCGGATGTTCCTGCAGGGCGACGAGGACCTGTCTGCCTACCTGCTGCGGCAGGGCATCGACGAGGGGTTCGACCTCGCCTTCAGCAACGAGCTGCGGGTCGACCACAGCATCACGTGCCCGCTGATCACGCTGCGGCCGGAGGCAGATCTGCCGATCGTGCCGGTCTACACGAACATCTTCGCGCCGCCGCTGCCGCAGCCACGGCGGTTCGTCGAGCTGGGCAAGACGATCCGACGGCTGGTCGAGGCGTGGCCGAGCGACAAGCGGGTCGCCATCATCGGCACCGGCCACCTGTCGCTGGAGCTGGGCGGTCCGCGCCAGTTCGGGCCGCACGGGCCGGACCCGGA
>JASHPF010000146.1 GCA_030038295.1 Streptosporangiaceae bacterium | reverse complement strand
TCGATCGCGGTGGCCGGGCCGGCGCTGACCGTGGCCCCGTCGGCCTGCGTCGCCTTCGCCCGCCGCAGCGCTCCGCGACCGCCGGCCGCCCGCAGCGCGACCTGCTTGGCGAGCTGCTGGTACTGCGGCTGGCGCTCCTTCAGGTCGGCCAGCACCGGGGTGGCGATGCAGATCGAGGAGTACGTGCCCGACAGCATGCCGACGAACAGCACCAGCGACAGGTCCTTGAGCTCGCCGTTGCCGAGCAGCAGCGTGCCGACGACCAGGATGGCCGCCACCGGCAGCAGCGCCGTCAGCGAGGTGTTGATCGAGCGCACCAGCGTCTGGTTCAGCGCCAGGTTCGCTGCCTCGCTGTAGTTGCTCTTACGGGTGCCCAGGATGGGCGCGGTATTTTCCCTGACCTTGTCGAACACCACGACGGTGTCGTAGAGGGAGTACCCGAGGATGGTCAGCAGGCCGATGATGGTGGCCGGGCTCACCTGGAAGCCGGTAAGCGCGTAGACGCCGACCGTGATCACGATGTCGTGGGCCAGCGCGACGAAGGCCGCCGCCGCCATGCGCCACTCGAACGCGATCGACAGATAGATGACGATCACGATGAGGAACGCGATGAGCGCCTCGATCGCGTGGTCGGTGACCTGCGAGCCCCAGCTCGACCCCACGGTCGTGATCGAAATATTGTTCGACGAGATGCCGAAGTGCTTGGCGATCGCCGCCTCGATCTTCAGCGACTGGTTCGTGGACAGCTGGCTGGTCTGCACCTGCCAGCTCGGCTTCGTGCCGTTGAACGGCTTGACCTCGGTGACCGTCGGGTTTGTCCCGCCGTTCGCCTCGACCACCTGACTGAGGCTGCTCTGCGTCACCGCCGCGTTCGCCGGCACCGTGAACAGCGACCCGCCCTTGAACTCGACGCTGAAGTCCAGGCCCCGGAAGATCAGCGCCAGCACGCTGATCACCAGGATGCAGCCGGAGATCGTGTACCACAGCTTCTTGCGGCTGACGAAGTCGAAGGAGATCTCGCCGCGGTACATCCGCCCGCCGAGCGTGCCGAGCCGCGACATCACGCCTCCCTGGTGCTGGTCGTGGTCGCCGACGCGCCGCCGTTACCCCCGGCCGCGGTGGCTACCGGCCTGCGGCTGCCGCGCCACGGCGCCCGGGCGCCGAGCCTGCTTGGATCGAGGCCGGACAGCGGGTGACCGCCGCCGTAGAACCTCGTCCGGGCCAGCAGCGTGATCATCGGCTTGGTGAACAGGAACACCACCAATACGTCTACCAGCGTGGTCAGGCCCAGGGTGAAGGCGAAGCCACGGACGTCGCCCTGCGACAGGATGTACAGCAGCAGCGCGGCCAGGAACGACACCGTGTCCGAGACCAGGATCGTCCGCCGAGCCCGGCCCCAGCCTCGTTCCACGGCCGCCCGCAGCGACCTGCCCTCCCTGACTTCGTCGCGCAATCGCTCGAAGAACACGATGAACGAGTCGGCGGTGATGCCAATCGCCACGATGAGCCCGGCGATGCCCGCGAGGCTCAGCGTGAAGCCCGCTTCCTTGGAGAGCAGCACAACCGACATGTAGGAGATCAGCGCGGCGATCGCGAGGCTGAGGACCGACACGATGCCGAGCCCGCGGTAGTAGATGAACGAGTAGATCACCACGAGCAGCAGCCCGACGACCGCGGCGAACAGCCCAGCGGACAGCTGGTCGGAACCCAGCGAGGGTGACACCGACGAGGTGTAGAGGTTCTTGAACTCAAGCGGCAGGCTGCCGTACTTGAGCACATCGGCGAGCTGAGTGGCCTGACTCTGGCTGAAGCCCGCGCTGCCGCCGTTGATTTCTCCCGAGCTGGAGAACGCCTGCGAGACCTGCGGCACACTCTGCAGATCACCGTCCAGCACGATCGCGAGCAGGTCGAGCGGTGACGTCGCCTGGCCGGTGCTGCTGTCGTAGTACTGGCTGACCATGGTCGTGGTCAGCTTCCCCAGCGCGCCGGCGGCAGGGTTCTTGACGTTGAACGTCACCACCCAGCCCTGCGTGGTCTCATCCTGGGCCGCGACGCTGGTGAGGTCCTTGCCCTGCACCACCGCCTTGTCCATTGCGTACTTCTCGCCGCCCAGACACGAGATGGTCTGCACGTTCGGGTTGTCCCACGCGTTGGGGTTGGCGCCGTAGATCTGCGACTTCCAGTCCTTGGCGTCGCAGTTCACCTCGTCAAACAGCTTCGCCGCCGCCGGGGTGAGCAGCGACGCGTCCCCGGTGCCGTCTGCTGTCGTAGACAGCACCTGCTTGCCCGACGTGCTCGGCGAGGCGGACGGCGTTGGACTGGCCGACGCGCTCGCGCTAGGCGACGGGCTCGCGCTCGCCGACGCACCGAGCTTCGTGGCCGCCGCCGCCTGACCCGATCCCGAGGACGGAGTCGGGCTTGCCGACGACTTCGGCGACGCCGACGCGCTCGGGCTCGGCGACGCCGACGCGCTCGGGCTGGGCGAGGCCGACGCCGATGGTGAGGATGAGGACGACGTAGACGAGCTGTAGTTGGGCGCCGTCAGCAAGACCTGGCGCATCCGCAGCAGTGCCGTCTCGCCAACCAGGGTGGCGACCTTCTGCGCGCCGGCGCCGGGCACCGACACGACGATCTCGTTACTGCCCTGCGGCACCACCGTCGCGCCGGTCAGGCCGGTGGCCTCGACCCGGTTGGTGATGATCTGCACGGCCTTAGCCATCGCGGCCGCGCTCGGCGGCGGGCTGGTCTTCTGGCCCGGCTGCTTCTGCGTCACCGCCTCGAGCGTCACGGAAGTGCCGCTGGACAAGTCCAGCCCGCGGCCCACGTAGAAGCTCTTATGCCAGTGCGACGGGTCGAGGATGTTGCTGCCGAGCACGCCGGCGAGCATCACGATGAGGAGCACCACCAGGGCGGTCAGATACCGCCCCGGGTGGGAGGTTGAGGTGCTTGGCGGAGCCACGGGTGTGCTGTCTCCCGCTGCGTCGAAGCGTGGTTACCGGCTGAGGTCGCTGCGTTCTTCCGGGCGTTCTGACGAGTCGCCGTCGGCTGCCGACGTCCCGTCCATGGTGTGCAGTACGCCGTCAGGCTCGTCATCGGGGAGGACCTGCCCGATAGCCTGGCGCAGCATCTTGATCTTGACGCCGGGCGCCACCTCGACCATGACGTTGCGGTCATCGCCGTCGACCACGGTCCCGAAGATGCCGTGCACGGTGCGGATCTTGGATCCGTTCGCTACCTGGCGCTGGGTGTTCTGCGAGTTCTGCTGCCGGCGACGCTGAGACCGGAACATGAACAACATCATCAGCGCGAACACCACGACGATGAGAATCAGCGACGTTTCCGATGAACCGGACGTCTTCGACGCGGCGGCGAGTATCTGAGTCCCCATCGAGGGACATCCTTCCGATTAGTTCTGCCCCGCGGCCAGCAGCTGGCCGGCGCCCGGCGGGTCCGGACCCGAGGCAGCGCCGATTTCGGCGTGACTTGGACTAACTGCCGCAGTGTAGCGGCGCGCGTGCGGCGCACCAACAGGCTACGGGGTATCCGGAGTGATTGCGACCAGGCCGCCACACGGAGTAACACTTCGCCGCAGGTGAACGGACTGCGGCTAGTCGAAAAGGGTTACCTCGGCGGCCCGGCCGTCCGGCCCGCCAGGCCCCCACGCGATCCGGCCGGGCACCGGCAGGCCGAGGTGCTGCCAGGCAGCCGGCGCGGCGACGCGGCCGCGCGGCGTGCGGGCGATCAGGCCGACCCGGACCAGGAACGGCTCCGCCACTTCCGTCACGGTCGCCTCTTCTTCCCCCACGGCGACGGCCAGCGTGGACAGCCCGACCGGACCCCCGCCGAACCTGCTCACCAGCGCGGAAAGCACGGCCCGGTCGAGCCGGTCAAGTCCGCTCTCGTCCACCTCGTACAGGTCGAGCGCCGCCCGGGCGCAGTCCCTGGTCACGACGCCGTCACCGCGGACCTCCGCGAAGTCGCGCACCCGCCGGAGCAGCCGGTTGGCGATCCGCGGCGTGCCCCTGGACCGGCCAGCGATCTCGTCGGCGCCGTCGTCGCGCAGCCGCACACCGAGCAGCCCGGCCGACCGGCGGACGATGATGCCCAGCTCGGCGGGCTCGTAGAAGTCCAGGTGAGCGGTGAAGCCGAATCTGTCCCGCAGCGCAGCGGGCAGTAGCCCGGCCCTGGTCGTGGCCCCGACCAGGGTGAACGGCGCGATGTCCAGCGGGATCGCGGTGGCGCCCGGTCCCTTCCCGAGGACCACGTCGACCCGGAAGTCCTCCATGGCCAGGTAGAGCATCTCCTCCGCGGGCCGGGCCACCCGGTGGATCTCGTCGATGAACAGGACCTCGCCCTCGGCGAGCGTCGACAGGATGGCCGCGAGGTCGCCGGACCGCTCGATGGCGGGGCCGCTCGTGATCCGGAGCGACGCGCCAAGCTCGGTCGCGATGATCATGGCCAGGGTGGTCTTGCCCAGGCCGGGCGGGCCGGACAGCAGCACGTGATCGGGGGGCCGACGCCGGCCCATGGCGCCCTGCAGCACCAGCGACAGCTGTTCGCGCACCCGGTCCTGGCCGATCAGCTCGGCCAGCCGTCTCGGCCGGAGCGCGCTCTCGACGATTGCGTCGTCGGCATCGGCAAGCGCCGATACGACGCCGTCCGGCTCCGTCCGCGGGCCCGTCATGGCCGGCCGAGCACGCGCAGCGTGGCGCGCAGCGCCACGGCCACGTCGACATCGCCGGAATCGCCCGACTCACCGAAAGTGAGCTCGGGCCCCACCGCCGCGATCGCCTGGTCGGCCTCCCGGCCGGCCCAGCCGAGGCTGACCAGCCCGGCGCGGACCTGGTCCTGCCAGTGCGAC
>JASHPF010000145.1 GCA_030038295.1 Streptosporangiaceae bacterium | reverse complement strand
CGGACCCTCGCATCCGGCGGCATGCCCGGCTGGCAGATCACCCTGATCGCGGTGGCGGCAGCGCTGGTCGCTGCCATGCTGGCCGTGGTCACCGACCGCGCCCTGGCGGCGCGTCATCGGTCGACTGTCAGCGCCACCTGAACGACGGCGAAGCGTGCCAGCACCTGCGGTGCGGGCGGCACGGGCGCAGCAAACGCAACCGCGTCTGACAACTCGTCGCTGGTGCCGGCCGACCCGGACATCGAACGACAGGCAAGGCCCGTTCCGGCCGTAGAACGTCCGGAAGGGGACCTACGGTAGAGCCCTGTGACCACGCGTGCTGCCCGTGGGAACGCCCCGGCGAGCACCGCACTGCAGGAGGACTCGCCTGATGGCACGTCGGCTGATGACAGTGGAGCAGATCCTCTCCATCCTCCGCGATACCCCTGACCGCGTCAGCGGCTTGACCGGTGACCTGACGGAGGCCAAGCTGCACGCCGCGCCTGAGCCTGGCGAGTGGTCAGTGACCGAGATTGCCGCTCATCTCCGGTCGTGCGCCGACGTGTGGGGTCAGGCCATCCAGACGATCGCCGCGACCGACCGCCCGACCCTACGAGCCGTCAATCCGACCACGTGGATCAAGAGCACGGACTATCGCGAGCTAGCGTTCGCGTCGTCGTGGCAGGCGTTCAGGACGCAGCGCGACCAGCTCCTGGCTCTGCTCGGGCAGCTGCCCGACGAGGGCTGGTCGCGAAGCGCCACCGTGCTCGGGGGTGGCAAGCCACGGGAGCTCACGGTGCATTCGTATGCAAACCGGCTGGCCCGTCACGAGCGGACTCACTGGAGACAGGTGGCGAAGACGGTGCGGGCCCTGCGGGATTGAACCGCTTCCTGCAATCCGACGGCGGCATCAGCCCGGATCTGCACTGATATCCCTGCCTAGCTCAAGCCGCAGCTGGTCCTCAACGCGCATCCCGTCCGGGCCGAACGCGGCCGTGACAGCCGCAACCAGATCGTCCGCGGCCTTACCCAATTCGTCGGCGACCTGCCACAACTCGCCCAGCGTCCGTGCGGTCACGGCCACGTCCTGAGTACGACGCGAGGTCTGCAGCGTGACCGTGACGTCGCCAGGACGCAATGCCCAGGCATCGTGGATGACCCGGTTGCGCTTGGTGTTGGCTGCGTTGCATGCCCTCAGCGCCTCGGCGAGTCGCGTCTTTTCCTCGGCTGCGAGGTCGGTGTGAACCTCCGCAACGTTCTCGCATGTTTCGATCAGATTGTGTGCCGTGAGATGGCCATCGACCACCGGCGCGTACTTGCTGCCCACCAGCGCGGCAAACGCCGCCCTCAGAACGCGTTCCATGTAAGACGCCTCAAGCACGACGCCTCCGAGGGCACTCTGCAGGTCATTCACGTCGCCAACGTCCACGTCACCGAGCATGGCTGATTGTGGGCAGCCAGTCGTCCACTCGACGGATCATGTCATGCCAGGCGCCTGATCAGTCCGGCGCGCCCGCACCGCACTGCCAGCGGCACTATGCGGCTGACTCCACTTGCGACAGCCAGGCGGAGGCTACCCATGGCGTTGCTGTGCCTGGCGCGTTCACTGATCGAGCACTTTGCGGATTGCCAGGGTGTACGGATGTCCTGGCCCCAGCACCCGCTCGGCGTGGGGCAGCAGGGCGACGAGCTGGTCGCGCGCGGCGGCTGGCTCCCCGGCCCGCCGGGTGTTGATGGCGAGGTGGAGCCGGGTATTCAGGGTGTGCTTGTGGTCCGGGCCATGCACTCGCTGCATGTCTGGCAGCAGCGCGGTGAGCTGGTCGCGCGCGGTGACCGGCTCTCCGGCTAGCCCGGTGTAGATGCCGAGCCTGAGCCGGACGAAGAGAGTATCGGGGTGGTCCGAACCGCGCAATCGCTGTACGTCGGGCAGCAGCACGGCGAGCTGGTCGCGCGCCGCGGCTGGATCCCCGGCTAGCCAGGCGTAAAGCGCCAGCTGGCTCCGGGTGGTCAGCGTTTCCACGTGGTCGCCGCCGAACGCCCGCGTCGCGTGCGGGAGCAAAACGGCGAGCTGGTCGCGCGCGGCGGCCGGCTCCCCGGCCTGCCCGGTTGAGGTCGCCAGCCGCAGCCGGGTCGTCAGGGTGTACGGGTGATCCGGGCCGAGCACCCGCTCCATCTCAGGCAGCAGCGCGGTGAGCTGGTCGCGCGCGGCGGCCGGCTCCCCGGCCTCCGCGGTGTTGATGGCGAGGCGGAGCCGGGTCAGCAGGGTGTCCGGGTGATGCGGGCCGAGCACCCGCTCCGTGTTGGATAGTTGCGCTGCCAGCCGATCCCGCGCCCAAGCCCGGTCCACCGGCTGCCGGGGGCCTGGAGTGGACGCATGCTCTGGCTCGCGCACCCGGTCTTCGTCTCGTCGAAGCGCGGCGAACAGGTCCCGCGCCCCGGCCGCGTCCCCCGCTTCCGCGGTGAACCTGGCCAGCTGGCGCCGGGCGTCCAGGGAGCGCTGATCGTCCGGGCCGAACACTCGCTCCATCCTCGGTACCAGCGCGGCGAACAGCTCCCGCGCCCCGGCCGCGTCCCCTGCCTCCCCGGTGAAACGGGCCAGCTGGTGCCGGGTAATCAGGGTGTCCTTGTGGTACGGACCGATATCGCGCAGCAGCTTTCGGAACATCTCCCGCGCCGCGGCCGGATCTCCGGCCTCTCCGGTGTAGCGGGCCAGCTCGCCGCGGAGGGTCAGGCTATCTGGGTGGATCGGGCCGAGGACCCGCTGCCTGTCCCGCAGCAGCGAGCCGAACATGTCCCGCGCCGCGGCCGGGTCTCCGGCGTCCCCGGTGTAGCGGGCCAGCTGGCTGCGGGCGGTCAGGATGTCCGGGTGATCCGGGCTGAACACCCGCTGCATGTCAGGGAGCAGCGCGGCGAGCTGGTCCCGCGCGGCGGCCGCATCCCCAGCCCGCCCGGTAGCGGTGGCCAGCCAACGCCGGACGTCCAGGGTGTAGGCGTGGTCTGGGCCGAGCACCCGGTCCATGTCAGGGAGCAGCGCGGCGAGCTGGTCCCGCGCGGCGACCGCATCCCCGGCCAGCGCGGTGGAGACGGCGAGCTGGTGCCGGGTTTCCAGGGTTTCCGGGTGGTCAGGGCCGAGCTCCCGCTCCATGTCAGGCAGCCGCGCTGCCAGCTGAACCCGCGCCCGAGCCGGGTTCACTGCCCTCTGGCTTCCGGGGGGCGTGGCCGACGGCCCCCACGCAACTGGGGTCCGGACGGCGCGCCTTGATGATCGCCGCATGACCACAGCCTGGCATTCCGCTAATTCCGGGGGCAAGCGACGGAAACTCACGCACGCATCGCTGGCACGACGGCATGCCGCCAACTCCTCGGCGCGCTACGAGTCATCTGTTAAGCGTCGGCGGGCACGTGGCGCGGCTGGAACCACTGGGACTGGCAGCCCTCAGCCCGGCAGGACACGATGAGATGACCAGCACCGCGCGCTCCGTCCGGTGCCAGCGCACCCGAGCACTGGCAGGGCGACCAGCTCACGATCACGCGACCCGGTCCCCACGGATGCCCGTTCTGGCACGCAGGTGGGTAGCTCCACCAGTCGGGTCGAAACACGTCGTTGCCCATGGAACACTCACGGGGAAAGCAGGTCATACGGCCAGTCACCCGACATCCGGCCCACCGCGCCGCGGCCGGGGCCCCGCGGATGCTTGGCCGCGCCGACGACCGGGTGGCTCCACCAGTCCGGACGGATAGCTGAGCTCATCAGCTAATTAGAACACACGTTCTAGGGGCAGGGAAACGCCCGTCCGGGTATCGGGCTTGTCCCGGTTCGTGCAGACTACGAGCATGCAGACGACGGTTGTCGATCACCCGCTGGTGGCACACAAGCTGACCTCGCTGCGCGACGTGCACACGGGGTCGCCGACGTTCCGGCAGCTCGCCGATGAGCTCACGACGCTGCTGGGGTACGAGGCCACCCGGACGGTCAGCGTCGAGCCCCGGCAGGTCCAGACCCCCGTCGGCACGGCGGACGGCGTGCGGCTCGCCCTCCCGGTTCCACTGATCGTGCCGATCCTGCGGGCCGGCATCGGCATGCTCGATGCGCTCGCGCGGCTGCTGCCAGAAGCCGACATCGGTTTCGTCGGACTCGTCAGGGACGAGGAGACGCTGGTCGCTTCGACGTACGCCACCAGGCTGCCTGGCGACCTGACCGGGCGCGCCGCATTCGTCCTCGATCCCATGCTCGCGACCGGCGGCTCCCTGGAAACCGCGATCACGATGCTGCTTGACCGTGGTGCTGCCTCGGTAACGGCGGTCTGTCTGCTCGCCGCCCCGGAAGGACTGGCTCGGCTCGACCGCGCGTTCCCCGCCGACACCGCGTCGGTGCACGTGGTGACCGCCTGCGTGGACGCGCGGCTCACCAACAAGGGCTACATCGTGCCAGGCCTGGGCGACGCCGGCGACCGGCTCTTCGGCGTCATCTGACCGCGGGCCGGCATGCGTCATAGGCTGCGAGCGTGAACGAGCCGCGCGCGGACTCGGTTGCCGCGCGGCTTCGGGCTCTGCGCGGCAGCCTCGGGTTAAGCCAGGAGCAGTTAGCCCGGCGGCTTGGCGTGTCGTTCGCCACCGTCAACCGGTGGGAGTCGGGCCGGACCGGGTTGTCGGACCGGGCGCTCGCCGCGCTCACCGAACTGGAGGCGCAGGCCGCGGCGCGCCCGGCCGACGGTGACACGACAAGCGCGCTGCCCCTTGCCCGGTCGAGCTTCGTGGGCAGGGAAGACGAACTCGCCGAGCTCGCGCGGTTAGTCACGCGGTCCCCGCTCGTCACGCTCATCGGTCCCGGTGGCGCGGGCAAGACGCGGCTGGCCATTGAGGTGCTCCGGCGTCACTGTGCCGACGTCGACGTCGTGTTCGTGCCGCTGGACCGGATCGTGATTCCGTCGGCGCTGCCGACGGCGCTTGCCTTCCGGCTGCACGTCGCCGACCAGCCCGGCATACCGCTGATCGAGTCACTGCGCGCGGCGCTGACGCAGGCGCCCAGGCTGCTCCTGCTCGACGGGGCCGAGCGAATCGCCGCGCAGGTCGCCGAGCTGACCGCCGACCTGCTCGGCACGGTTCCTGGGCTACGGGTCGTGGTCACCAGCCGGGTCGTGCTCGGCGTCGCCGGCGAGGTGTGCTGGACGGTGCCGCCACTGGCCTGCCCGTCGGTGGCCGCCGGCGTGTCGGACATCGTCGCCTCGGACGCCGTCCGGCTGTTCGTGACGAGAGCCGCGGAGCGAGTGCCCGGCTTCAGCCCGGCCGACGTGCCGCCGCACGCGATCGCCGAGCTGTGCCGCCGGCTGGACGGCATGCCCCTCGCGATCGAGCTGATCGCGAGCTGGGTGGGCACGCTGTCGATCCGGGAGATCCTGCAGCAGCGCGCCGTGCTGCTCGACTACGAGGCGGGCCAGCCGGGCGGACGGCGGCTTGCCGACGTGCTCCAGGTCAGCTACGAGCTACTCGGCGCCGAGCAGCAACGCCGGCTCGCCATGCTCAGCGTGTTCGCCGGCTCGTTCGGGATCGCTGACATCCAGGCGGTGCTCGGGCTCGATCCGGCCGCGGCCGCGGCGACCGCGCGGCAGCTCGTCGACTCGTCCTGGCTGGTGGTGACCAGGGACACCGAGCAGAACACCTTCAGCATGCTGGAGACGATCCGGACGTTCGCCGCGCAGCGGCTCGAGCAGGCTGGCGACGCCGCCGCGGTCGGCGAGCGGCACGCGCGGCACTTCGCCGAGGTCGCCGCCGACAGCGAGCTCGGGCTCGTCAGCCCCGAGGCGTCGCTCTGGCGCACCCGCCTCGAGACCGCGGTGGCTGACCTGTACGCCGCGTTGGCGTGGGCGGATGAGCACGACGAGGTCGATCTCGGGCTGCACATGAGCGCGGCGCTATGGCAGTGGTGGCTGGCCAGCGGCCGGCTCGCGGTTGGCCGCAGCTGGGTGGCCACCTTCCTCGCCCGAGCCGGGTCACGGCGCGACGAGCGGGCCGGCCGCGCGCTGTGCTCGGCCGCGGTACTCGCGGCCGAGAACGGAGACTACGCCGCGGCGGTCGAGCACGCCGAGCAGGCGCTGGCCATCTTCGCGCCGCTCGGCCTGACCCAGCGGATGGCACTAGCCGCCACGGTGCTCGGGTCCGCGCAGCGCTATCTCGGCAATCACGAGGCCGCGCGGCGCGGCTTCCAGACTGCGCTGGACCTGCGCGCTGAGCTCGGTGACCGGCGCGGCATGTCGGTCGCGATGAACAACATGGCGCTGGTCGAGCTCGACGACGGCGAGCTCGACCGCGCCAGGGAACTGTTCGAGCGGTCGCTTGCGATCAAGCGTGAGCTCGGGGAACAGCGATCCATCGGCATCGGCCTGGTCAACCTCGCAGACGTGCTGATCAGGACCGGACGGTGGGATGCCGCCGACGCGGCGCTCGCGGAAGCCGCGGGCCTCACCGCCGGAGACCCGCAGCTCGCGGGCACTATCCAGTGCAATCAGGGGACCGTGGCCGCGCACCGCGGCGACTTCGCCGCGGCCGGCGAGCACTTTCGCGCCGCGATCGCGGCTGCCGAGGCCGGCGGTCATGCGCACGTCGGCGTCGAGGCCATGATCGGCCTCGGCCGGGTGTGTCACCAGACCGGCGACCGTGATGAGGCGATGCGACAGCTGCGGGCCGCGCAGGCGCTCGCCGCCAAGACCGGCAACACGCAGGTCATCGCCACGGCCGAGGCCGCCCTCGCCGAGCTCGGCGACACCGTCGACGAGGCTGCGAGCCCCGCCCCGGCGCGGCCGCTCCCTGGCAATCTCACCGGCCGGCAGGCGGAGGTACTCCGGCTGCTGGCCGCCGGCCTGACGAACCGGCAGATCGCGGCCGAGCTATTCCTGAGCACCGCCACGGTCGAGCGCCACCTGGCCACGATCTACCGCAACATCGGGGTGAGCGGCCGAGTCGAGGCCGCCAGGTTCGCCCTGGCGAACGGGCTCGCCGCCGAGCCCGTCGACCGGGTCCCGTGACCAGCCGGTGCGGCGCCCGACCAGGCCTGCCTCGTAGGCCAGCACGACGGCCTGAACCCGGTCGCGCAGAGACAGCTTGGTCAGGACCCGGGCCACGTGGGTCTTGACCGTCGCCTCACTGAGCGTGAGCGCCGCGGCGATCTCGGCGTTGCTCATGCCGCGCGCGACGAGCCGCAGCACCTCCAGCTCGCGCGGCGTCAGCGCCGACAGCCCGCGGCAGCCCGAGCCGGCTCCCCCAGAGCGCACCGGCATCCGCGGCGCGAAGGCCTCGACGAGACGCCGGGTGATAGACGGAGCGAGCAGCGCGTCACCGGTGCGGACGAGCTGAACGGCGGCCACCAGATGCTCGGGCGTCACGTCCTTGAGCAGGAACCCGCTGGCGCCGGCGGCCAGCGCCGCGTACACGTACCGGTCGAGGTCGAACGTCGTCAGGATGATGATGCGGATCCCGGCGCCGGCCGCGTCGGCCGCCAGGATGCGGGCAGTCGCCTCGATGCCGTCGAGGCGCGGCATCCGGATATCCATGAGCACGACGTCCGGCCGGTGCTCGAGTGCCGCCGCGACCGCTTGCTCGCCGTCGGCCGCCTCCGCGACCACGTCGATCCCGGCAGACTTCAGTATCAGCCGGAATCCGGCTCTGACCAGCGCCTGGTCGTCGGCTATCAGCACCCTCATGCCGCGACACCAACCGGCATGACCGCGCGCACCCGCCAGCCCCCGCCGGGCCGCGGCCCGGCGTCCAGCTCACCGCCGTACAACGACAGTCGTTCTTGCAGGCCGAGCAGCCCGCGCCCGGCCGCGGACGGACCGCCGCTGGCCGCCGACGGGCCACGCCCGGCGTCGCTGACGGTGATCTCCAGTTCGTCGCCCCAGTCGACCACGACCGACGTCGCGGCCCCGCCCGCGTGCCGCAGCACGTTTGTGAGCGCCTCCTGAACCACCCGGTACGCGGCCAGGTCGGCTCCCGGCGGCAGCGGCCGCGGCGTGCCGCGCACCTCCAGCTCCACCGCGAGACCGGCCGCCGCAACCCGGCTGATCAGCTCATCCAGCTCGCCGAGCCCCGGCTGCGGGCGCAGCGCGACGTCCGCACCGGCCGGGCTGAGCAACCCGAGCAGGTTGCGCAGCTCGGCCATGGCGGTGCGGCCACTGGCCTCGACGGCGCGCAGCGCGTCCGCGGCCTCGCCCGGTGAGCTGTCCGCGGCCACCCGGGCCGCGCCCGCCTGTACCACCATCACGCTCACGTTGTGGGTGACGACATCGTGCAGTTCGCCCGCAATCCGGGCCCGCTCGGCCTCGATCGCCCGCACCGTGGCGGCCTCGTGCTCCTCGGTGGCGCGCTGCAGCCGGTCGGCCGAGTCGCTGAGCCGGCGTCGTAGCCGCCGGATGCCGAGGGCGGCGGCCACCGCCGGCGTGATCGCGAGCAGCGCCGTGAGCCGGTGGGGAAGGTTCGGCAATGTGTTGCCGAACGTAACGGTAACGGCCAGCGTGAGCGCGGCGACGACACCGATGGCGAGGTAACGGTACCGGCTGTGCGCGACCGCGCTGTAGGCGGCGAATACCGCGGTGCCGAACGCGATGGCCGGCATCGGCAGCTCGTAAATGACCAGCAAGAAGTGCGGTGGCAGGTGAGTCACCACGCGGTCGGTCTCGGTCAGCTTGATCCAGAAGATCGCCGCGATGATCACGATCATGGCCGAGATCGGGTACACGCGCCGCGCGGCGAGCGGCAGTCCGGTCAGCACCACCGCGACGAACCCCGCCGGACTGAGGGGCACCTGACCAGCCACTTCGAAGACAGCGAAAGCCGCCGCGCCAACCCCGACGGCGGCGTCCAGCGCGAGCGCCCAGCCGGATGGCCTGCGGCGCGGCTCGGCGCGCAGCAGGGCGGCGAACAGCTCGCCGGGACGTCCGGCCACGCGACCATTGTCCCGTACCCGCGGGCCAGGGACCATCGGTCGCCGTGCCGACCGCGCCTACATCGGAGGGATGACGGGGTCAGCGGGCCGTGGTAGCCGGATTCGTCATCGCAGCCGACGCGATGCGTGCCGGGCCGCCGCTACGGTCGGAGCATGGACCCCCTCGTTCAGCTTGAGAACGTCACGAAGCGCTATGACAACGGCGCCGCGCCCGCGGTCGACAACGTCAGCCTCGCCGTCGCGGCTGGCGAGGCGGTAGCGATCATGGGACCCTCGGGCAGCGGCAAGTCGACCCTGCTCAACCTCATCGCCGGGATGGACCGGCCGACCAGCGGCGCGGTCCGGGTCGGCGGCGAGCGGGTCGACCTGCTCAGCGAGACCGCGGTGGCCCGGTTCCGGCGCCGCCAGGTCGGCATGATCTTTCAGTTCTTCAACCTGCTCGACGACATGACGGTCGCGGACAACGTGCTCCTCCCTGCCCAGCTCGCCGGGACCAGGACAGCCGCGGCCCGGCAGCGTGCCGCCGAACTGCTGGCGACGCTGCGGATCGCGCACCGCCGGGACGCGTACCCGGCCCGGCTGTCCGGCGGCGAGCGGCAGCGGGTGGCGATCGCCCGGGCGCTCATCAACAGGCCCGCGGTGCTGCTCGCTGACGAGCCGACCGGCGCGGTCGACCGCGCCACCGGGGACGAGATCGGCGCGCTGCTGCTTGAGCTCAACGCCGCCGGACAGACGCTGATACTGGTCACGCACAACCCGGACCTGGCCGTCAGGTACGCCCACCGGGTCGTCGAGATCGCCGATGGTCGGGTCACGTCCGACGCGGTGCTGGCTGATGGGGGACGACCCGCCGCCGAGAGAACGCTGCCGTGACCGCGGTGATCCGCGCGGCGCGCGGCGGGCTCGGCGGCCGGCGACTGCAGGCGGTGATCATCTGTCTGGTCGTGCTCGCCGCGACCGCGGCCTCGACGCTGGCGCTCGGCATGCTCGCCGACGCCCACTCTCCGTTCGACCACGCGTTTGCCGCCCAGCACGGTGCCGACGACGCCGTGACGGTGGACACATCGGTGACAACACCCAGCCAGCTCACCGCGACGACCCGGCTGGCCGGCGTCATCGCCGCGGCCGGGCCGTTCGCCGAGACCACGGTCACCGCGCAGCTGACGACGCCCGGCATCTCCGGTTCGCAGCTGGTGCCGCTCCAGGTCACGGGCCGGGCGTCGCCGGGCGGACGGGTCGACGATCTCACCCTGATCGCGGGCCACTGGCCGACCAGCGACAGCCAGATCGTGCTGTCCGAGGACGCGCCAGGAGTCCCCGGCGCGACGTTCACGGTCGGATCGCACCAGCTGACCGTCGTCGGCGTCGCAGACTCGGTCACCGACACCGCGCAGTCCTGGGTGCTGCCGGCCGCGCTGGCGGCGCTCGCCGGGCGCGGCGGCGCGGGACAGGCGCAGATGCTCTACCGGTTCGCCGACGCGGGCACGTCCGCGGCGATCGCCGCTGACGTCGCAGTGGTGCGGGCGGCGCTGCCGCGCGGCGCGATCCAGGCCACCAGTTCCTATCTGGTGGTGCGCCAGTCCGAGCAGAGCAACATCGCGCCGTGGGTGCCGTTCATCATCGCGTTCGGTGTGCTCGCGCTCGTGATCTCGGTGCTGATCGTCGTCAACGTGGTCGGCGGCGCGGTAGTCGCCGGAACGACCAGGATCGGCGTGCTCAAGTCGATCGGCTTCACCCCGGCCCAGGTGGTGGCCTCGTACGTGCTGCTGGTGGCGGTGCCCGCGGTCCTCGGCTGCGTCATCGGCGCGATCTGCGGAAACCTGCTCGCTGCCCCGCTGCTCCGGCAGAACGCGCAGGTCTACCAGGTCGGCAGGCTCGGCGTGCCCGTCTGGGTGGACGTCGCGGTGCCGCTGGCGGTGCTCGCGCTGACCGCCGGCGGCGCGGTAGGGCCGGCGCTCCGCGCCGGGCGGATGAGCGCGGTCCAGGCCATCGCGACGGGCCGCGCCCCGCGACCGAAGCACGGCTACGTCGCACACCGGGCACTCGCCCGGCT
>JASHPF010000144.1 GCA_030038295.1 Streptosporangiaceae bacterium | reverse complement strand
GCGCTATTCGGGATTGGCGGGCGTGTCGTCCAGCTCGATCTGCGGCAGCGGGCCGGCGAGGTCGTCGGCCGCGGCCGGCGTGTAGGCGAAGTTCTTAGCCCGCGCGCCGCCGTCGACCACCAGGTCGGTGCCGGTGATGAGCCGGGCGTAGTCGGAGCACAGCCACGCGACCGCGTGACCGATGTCGGTCGGCGTCCCGGTGGTGCCCATCGGCACCATCGGATTGCGCTGTCCCGTCCACCGGGTCGGGCGTCGCCACGGCTCGTCACCGGTAGGCCCGCCGAGGCCGCCGCCGCGCCCGTGCACCAGGATGCCGCCGGGGCCAAGCCCGCGTCGGGCCATGTCGGCGAGCAGCTCGGGGTTGTCCGGATTGGGCGCCGTCGGGGTGAAGCTGTTGACCCGGATGCCGTACGGCGCCAGATCCATCGCCGCGGCTCGGACGAAGTTGTTCACGCCGCCCTTGTGGAACGCGTACGCGATCACTCCGGGCGTCCCGGACCAGCCGTTCGAGGAGGAGATGCAGACGATCGAGCCCTTGATGCCGCGCTCGGCCATGGCCCGGCCTACGTGCTTGGTGTTGAGGAAGTTCCCGAGCGCCGACACCCGCACCGCGCGCTCGAAGTCTGCCGCGCTCTCGTCCAGCACGCCGCGCCCGCCGAGCAGGGCCGCGTTGTTGACAAGGATGTCGATGCGGCCCCAGCGAGCGAGCACATCGTTGACGTAGCCCTGCACCGCGGCCTCGTCGGTCACGTCCCCCGGCGCCGCCATCGCCTCGCCGCCGTTGCGCTCGATCCGGGCGATGCACGCCTTGATCGCGTCGTCGCTGACGTCGTTGCACGCGACCTTCGCGCCGTACCTGGCCAGCGCCAGCGCGATGCCGCTGCCGATGTTGGGCCCGACGCCGGTGACGAGGGCGACCTTGCCGGCCAGTGAAACGTCCACCGTCACTGCTCCTTCCACTCGACCGGGACCGAACGCCCCGCCCAGGCCGCCCAGCCGAACGGGCGGAACACCATCGACATGGCTGCGTTCGCCGCACCCGCGACGATGATCGGTATCGCCTGGGCCGAGGGCAGCATGGGGAACGGCCCGCCGCCGACGTGCTCGCCCTTGCCGGCGGCGACCATATCCGCGGGATCGCGCACAGCATGCTCGAACAGCCACTCCTGCACGTCGGTGCGGGTGTAGCCGGCGTTGCCGAGCAGCTGGGCGTGCTCAGGGCCGAGCACCAGTCCGCCGCTGGAGTGCGGGCCGCCCACGTAGGCGCCCATCCTTCCGAGCGTGTCAGCGAAGTCCGTGAGGACGGCCACCGCGCTGTCGGTCGACCTGTTGTCGATGTACTCGACGGTCCGGATCAGGATGGCGGACACCGCGTCGACGCCCGCCGGCACGCCGCCGACGACGCTCAGCGGTTCCCACGGTGACATCTCCTCGTTCTCGCCGAGGCAGACCGACCACCGACCCGGCAGGCCCTGCGTCGCCTGCTCGAGTTCCTGCGGGCGCACGCCGTAGCCGTTGCGCACGATGAGGCCGATTGCACGGGCGATGGTGGCGTTCGCGCGGAAGCCGGGCCCGAACGCCCCGCCCGCGTAGTTGATCGCGAGGCGCGTTCGCACCGGGCCGTTCACCACGATGAGCGGCGCGGGGCCGCTGGTCGACTGCCAGGCGCCGCGGCTGGACCGCTCCTGCATCACCGCCTGCCAGGCGGCGAGCACAACAGGAAAGTACTCGGGCTTGCAGCCCGCCATGATCGCATTCGCCGCCGCTTGCGCCACGGTCACGCTCCGGCTCAGGTGCGGCTGCGAGCCGATGATCTCATCGCCAGGGTGCGGGGTCGTCGCCAGGCACGCCGCGACGTCCGCGGCGGTAGCGGGCACGACCGGCAGCCCGTCGGTCCAGCCCTGGTCGTAGCAATACTCGATGGCCGCCTTGGCCTGCTCGACCGGGTCCGTGCTGGCGTGGGGGGACGACCCTCCAGCGCTACCCGCGGTAGCGGGCGCCGTCATGCGGGCGTGGCCGCGGCCATCACCGGCTCGGTCAGCAGCGCGACGATAGCCGGGACGGCCTGCGCAGCCCTCGCCTGCACGCCTTCGGCGGTGAGGTTAGCCACCGGGTGCGGCGTGGTCACGTACGGATACCCCGGCGCGTTCCTGAGGCCAGCCATCGCGTTGGCGCTGACGGTGAACGCGTCGCTGACAATGACGGCCGCCGGGATGCCCGCCTGCTCCAGCAGGATCCCGTCGGCGACCGCCGACGCGCTGCACGATCCGCAGTCGCCGACGCCAGCCACGACGATGTCGCAGTGCTCGGTCAGCTCGGCCATCAGCTCCGCGGGCGCGGTCTCGACGATGTTCGGCTTCTTGACCGCCACCACCGGCACGATGCCGTAGCGGTCGGCCAGCTCGCGACCGACGTCCGCGAGGAACTGCTCGGCGTTGCGCTTGGTGTTCGCCAGCAGGCCGAGGCGCAGCCCCGCCAGCCGCTCCGGCCTCCGCGCCAGCGTCAGCCCGCCCGTCTCGGTGCTCTCGGCCGGGCCCACAGTGGGATCGATGATGGTCTCGAACACAGCCGTCTCACTCCTCGGGTACGGTCTACAGCCAGCGTACGGCGCCCGCGCCGCTAGCGGCGAGCGTCATTCCGCGGGGTGGCAAGCTAGGACCCATGACGCTGGACGCGGACGCGATCGTCGTCGGGGCCGGTCTCGCGGGTCTCGTGGCGACGGCGGAGCTCGCCGCGGCCGGGCGCCGGGTGCTGCTGCTCGACCAGGAGCCGTTCCTCGGCGGCCAGGCGTTCTGGTCGTTCGGCGGGCTCTTTCTGGTCGACTCGCCCGAGCAGCGCCTGATGGGCATCCGCGACAGCTACGAGCTCGCGCTGCAGGACTGGCTCGGCAGCGCAGGCTTCGACCGGCCGGAAGACCACTGGCCGCGACGCTGGGCCGAGGCGTACGTCCAGTTCGCCGCCGGCGAGAAGCGGTCGTGGCTGCGCGCCCGTGGTGTGCGGCTGTTCCCGCTGGTCGGCTGGGCCGAACGCGGGGGGTACGGGCCAGCCGGGCACGGGAACTCCGTGCCGCGGTTTCACATCGCCTGGGGCACGGGCCCGGCCGTCGTGGCGCCCTTCGAGGACGCCGTCCGGGCGGCCGAGAGCGCGGGTAGCGTTCGGGTGCTGCTCCGGCACCGGGTCGACGAGCTGACCGTCAGCGGCGGCACGGTCGACGGCGTGCGCGGCAGCGTACTCGCCCCGGCGGTCATCGCCCGCGGCCAGCCTAGCTCGCGCGCCGTGGTCGGCGAGTTCGAGCTGCACGCCGAGGCGGTGCTCGTCACCTCCGGTGGCATCGGCGGGAATCACGACCTGGTCCGCGCCCACTGGCCGGCGCGGCTGGGCAAGCCGCCGCGGCACCTGCTGTCCGGGGTTCCGGCCCACGTCGACGGCCGCATGCTCACCATCAGTCAGCGGGCCGGCGCCGCCGTGATCAATCCGGACCGGATGTGGCACTACACCGAGGGCATCACGAACTACGCCCCGATCTGGCCGCGGCATGGCATCCGGATCCTGCCCGGGCCGTCCTCGCTGTGGCTCGATGCGCGCGGTCAGCCGCTCCCCGCGCCGCTGTTTCCCGGCTTTGACACCCTGGGGACGCTCGAGCACATCATGACGACCGGCTACGAGTACACCTGGTTCCTGCTGACCCGGCCGATCATCGAGCGCGAGTTCGCGCTGTCCGGGTCGGAGCAGAACCCCGACCTCACCGGCAAGAGCATCGCCAGGCTGCTCGACCGGCTCAAGGCCGGCCCGCCCGCTCCGGTGGCCGCGTTCGTCCGCCGGGGGTCTGACTTCCTGGTGGCGCGCCAGCTGCCGGAGCTGGTCGCGAGGATGAACAAGCTTGCCGGGCCCGACCTCATCGACACC
>JASHPF010000143.1 GCA_030038295.1 Streptosporangiaceae bacterium | reverse complement strand
CGACCGGCCCGCTCGGCTCAGCCGGGCCGTCGGCCTGCGCGGCGCTGCCCGGCGGCGCATCGGTCTCCGGCTGCGCGGTGCCCGGCTGCGCGGTGCTGTCGGACTGGGCCGTGCCGCGGCCGGACCGGCTCGCGCGCTCAGCCCTGGCCGCCGCCAGCGCCTCGGTCTTGCGCTTGTGCGGTCCGATGACCATGATCATGTTCCGGCCGTCCTGTTTCGGCGACGACTCGACGAAGCCGAGTTCGGAGATGTCGCCAGCCAGCCGCTGCAGCAGCTTGAAGCCGAGCTCGGGCCTGGATTGCTCCCGTCCCCTGAACATGATCGTTACCTTGACCTTGTCGCCCTGCTTGAGGAACCGCTCGACGTGGCCCTTCTTGGTGCCGTAATCGTGCGGGTCGATCTTAGGCCGCAGCTTGATCTCCTTGATCACGGTCTGGGCCTGGTTCTTACGCGACTCCCTGGCCTTCAGTGCGGACTCGTACTTGAACTTTCCGTAGTCCATCAGCTTGCAGACAGGGGGCCGGGCCATGGGCGCAACCTCGACCAGGTCGAGATCTGCCTCCTGGGCCAGCCGGAGCGCATCGGCGATAGACACGATCCCGATCTGCTCACCGGCAGGGCCGACGAGCCGCACTTCGGGTACCCGGATGCGCTCGTTAATACGAGGTTCGGTGCTGATGTGACCTCCTGTTGTCACGGTGCTCACGCCCGACGGACCGTCCGTCGGGCAGAACTGCGGGACTTGTAAGCGTGGACGGCGCCTGGCCGAGAGAGCAACCCCCGAGAGCCAAAAAGCCCCGCATATCGTGCCTGCGGGGCCACCGGTGCGGGAGGCTGCCGGCCAGGACGAGCCTGTCCCGCAGCACCCTGCGACGCCTAGCCCTCCGCCCTCCGGCGTCCCGTCGCTCGGTGGCAGGCGCCCGGCCTACCGGTCAGCCCTCCGGCTGACCGACCGCCAGGCTGCCCGTCAGGCAGCCCGGCTTCATACCCGCCGGCTAGGGCCGTGGCGCCTGTTACGGCGGCGACCCAGCTGGCTAGGTGGGAGGCGGCCGAGGTGGTCCTCCGCTTGCACACCCGGTTTGGTCTGCCGACACCGATCGTCGGATGACATGCTGCCGGGCCTTGTCGCATCAAGCCTAGCCCATCACGGCAGCCGCCGGAATTGCCGCGGGTGTCAGCGTCAGCGGGCTAGCGGATATTCCGCCTCCGGTCGAGTTCAGCCAGTCCGGCGGCCCGCATCGTCGCCACCGGGGCCGGACGGCCGGTCATGAGCTCGACCTGACGGGCTGCCTGGTGGACGAGCATCTCATAACCGGAGATAACAGCCGCGCCCGAGGCGGTCGCCGCGGCCGCGAGCGGAGTGGGCCAGGGGTCGTAGCCGACGTCGACGACCACGGCAGCCGCCAGCGTGCCCGTCGTGATCAGGTCCGCTAGGCCGGACGCCGCGGCGGCCGGAATCGTCGAGATCAGCAGGTCCCAGCGGCCGCCAGCCACCAGTCCGGCGGGCAGCTCCGTGACGTGCACCGGCACGCCGAGCCGTGCGGCGACGGCGAGCAGCGGCGCTGCCCTCGGCTGTGCCCGTACCGCGACTGTGACCTGCGAGGCACCGGTCTCTCGCAGCGCCGCCAGCGCCGAGCAGGCGGTGGCCCCGGCGCCGAGAACGATCACGTTCCGCGCCGAGGTAGCGCCCGCCTCTCGCATCGCCTCCACCAGGCCCGCGACGTCGGTGTTGTAGCCCAGCCGCCGCCCGTCCGCCAGGATCACCGTGTTGGCGGCGGCCACCGCGGTCGCCAGCGGCTCGGCACGATCAAGCAGCGGCAGCACCGCCCGCTTGAGCGGCATGGTCAGCGACAGGCCGGCCCACTCCGGGCCCAGGGAGCCGAGCAGGCCAGGCAGCCCGGCTTCGTCGCACTCGATCGCCTCGTACGACCAGTCCGTCAGGCCCAGCGCGCGGTAGGCCGCGGTATGCAAGGCAGGGGACAGCGAGTGAGCGATCGGGGAGCCAAGCACGGCCGCGCGAGTGGCGGCCATCGCTCAGACGCCGTTCTGCTTCGCCTCGGCACTCAGCGTCTGGAACTCCGCGTTGCTGTCGGTGAACTCCGTCAGGCCGCTCTTGTTCACCGTCACGAAGTACAGCCAGTCGCCCTGAGCGGGGTGCAGGACAGCCTGAATCGCGGCCGCGTCCGGCGAGTCGATCGGCCCGGGCGGCAGGCCGGGATTCGTGAACGTGTTGTACGGCGAGTTCACGTTCAGGTCGCTCTGGGTGAGGTTGTAGACGTAGGTGTTCGTGGCGTAGGCCACCGTGCTGTCCAGCTCGAGATCCCACGGCGGCGACTGGTTCAGCCGGTTGTCGATAACGCGCGCCACCTGCCCGTAGTACTGCGGCCCGACCTCGGCTTCGAGCAGACTCGCCTCGGTTATCACCTGGCCGGGGGTGAACTGCGCTGTCTGCGCCGCCGCCAGCAGGTGCAGCGACGCCGCCTCGACGTTGAACTGGTGCACCGCGTCTTGCAGGATCTGCAGCGCCGTCGTCGAGCCCGGCACGATGTCATACGTGTCCGGATACAGGAACCCCTCCGGGTTGCCGTTCGCGTACGCGGGCAGCCCGAGCGCCGCGGTGTCCTTGATCGCCGACTCGAACTGGCTCAGCGGGATACCGCTCTCCTTGGCCAGCAGCGGCAGGAACTTCGAGTAGCGCAGCCCGTCAGGGATCGTGACGGTCGAGTTGACCTTCGACTTGGGACTGATGAGCAGCGCGTAGGCGGCCGCCGGGCTCATGTGCTTGTGCAGCTTGAACTCACCAGGCTGCAGGCCGGTCTTGTTGACCACGTACGCGTCCCAGGGATCGATCGCCTCGATCACCCCGAGCCGCTGCAACTGCGGCCCAATCAAGTCCAGCGTGTCGCCGGGCTTCACGATCACGGTGACCGAGCCGAACCCGCTGCCGGAGTAGCTCGCGTGCCGTGACTTGTACTCGCTGTAGTAGTGGTAGCCAGCCCCCCCGATGGCAAGGAAGACCACGATGACGACCGCCAGCGCAATCAGGCCCGCGTGGCTGCGGTGCTCCTTGGGTCCGCGCCGATCGTCGAGATCGTCCTGGCCGAAGCCGCGGAAGAAGCCGTCATGGCGGGAGTCGTCGGCGTCCGCAGCACCCCGGCGGCGCCGCGTCGGGCCCGCTCCGTCGCGCCCGCCCGCTGCCGGCTCCGGCCAGCCGTAGCGCCCCGCCGGCTCGTCGTACCGGCCGCCGGTCTCGTACCCGACCTGGCCGGGATACCGATCCTGACTGGCGTACTCATTCTGGCCGCCGTAGGCCCCGTCGTCGGCGGGCTCATACGGGTTCCTGCCCCGCCGGAACGGATCGGCGGACCCGCGCGGATCGGTGTGACCCTGCGGGCCGCCGGCTCGCGGGTCGGCGCTGACGTACGGGTCACTGCCGCCGTACTGGTCACCACTGCCGTACGCGTCGCCGCCGCCGTAAGGATCGGCGCCGCCGGCGTAGGGGTCGGCGCCGCCGGCGTAGGGCTCGCCGCCGCCGCCGTAGGGCTCGCCGCCGGCGTAGGCGTCGCCGCCGTACGGCTCACGGCCGCCGTACGGGTCGCGGCCGCCGTAGGGGTCGCGGCCGCTGTAGGGGTCACGGCCGCCGTACGGATCTGTGCTGAGGTAGCGCTCCTGGCCGGGATAAGAATCCTGGCCGGGATAGGAATCCTGGCCGGGATAGGAATCCTGGCCAGCGTAGGGATCCTGGGCGGCGTACGGGTCGCTGGCCGGGTACCGATCCCGGCCGTCGTAGCCCTCATCGCGGGCGTACCCGTTGTCGGCGTGCCCGGCGCCTGAGTAGCCGCTGGCGGCGTAGCCGTCCCGGCCATAGCTATCGCCACCGTAGCGATCCTGACCGTAGCCATTGGCGCTGCCGCCGCCCTGATAGCTGTCGGCCCCGTAGCCCTCGGCGTAGCCGCCGTACCCCTGCTGGCTGTCACCGGCGTACTCGCGCCCGTAGCCTTCGGATTCCTGGTAGCTATCGCGGCCCGAGTACCGGCGCGCGCCGCTGTCATCGGCCGATCCGTAGCCATAGGGGTCGTCTGCGCGCGGGGCGCTGTACTGCTCCTCGGTCTGACCCGACGACCGGCGCCGCGAGCCGCGCGCCTGATCGTCGGCATCCCGGCTGTCGGACTGGTCGTCCCACTGGTCGTACCCGCCGCGACTCATTCCGCCGCGCCCCCTATAACTACAAGCTGACCAACGGGTTCGCCGGTCAGCCGCTCCGCATCGAGTGCACCCTGCAATACCACCGCGGCCGCGGCCTTATCGACCGAGCCACGCTGGGCCCGGCTGTCCAGACCGCTTCGCCGCAACGCATCGTGAGCCACCACCGTCGTGAACCGCTCGTCGACGAGCCGGACCGGCATCGGGGCGATCCGATCGGCCAGGGCGGCCGCGAAGGCCCTTCCGTCGGCAGCCGCCTTGCCCTCCGTGCCGCGCAGGCCGATGGCGAGGCCGACGACGACCTCGACCGGCTCGGTCTCGGCCACGATCCTCGCCAGCTGGGCGAGGTCACCGGCGCCGCGGGGGACGGTCTCCAGCGGCGAGGCAAGTATGCCCGCTGGGTCGCTGCGGGCGACGCCGATTCGGACAGATCCGACGTCGATGCCCAGCCGCACGCCGGGCCTCACCAAGCCCCCCTGCGGGCTACCAAGGGCACCATACGTTTCGGTATGGCTACAGGTTGGCAGCAACACGGCTTCACCCTACGGCACCGGAGCCCATTATGTCCCGAATAAGCTCACGGACCGTTTCCACCGCTGCGGAGATCAGCTCGTCGGCGCGGTCGCCGAGCGGCGCGCCGCCGCCCTGCGCGACGTCGTCCTTGCCGCCGCCGCGGCCGCCGAGGGCGCCTGATGCGGCCAGGACCAGGGCACCCGCGCGCAGGCCGCGGGCCCTTGCGGCTTCGTTGACCGTCACCACGACGGTGGGCCGGCCCTCGGCTGCGCCGATGGCGACGACGGCTCCCGGCCGGTCCGGCGCGAGCCGGCCGCGAATGTCCAGCGCCACCTTCCGGATCTGGTCCGCGGCCACGCCGTCCGGCGCCCGGTAGGGCACCAGGGCGATCCCGGCCACGTCCTCCGCCCGGTCGGCCAGCTCGGCTGCGCCGCCGAGCAACTGGGCGGACCGGAGCTGCTCGAGGTCGCGCTCTGCCTCGCGCAGCCGGGTGACGATAGCGGAGATCCGCTCGGGCAGTTCCTCTCGGCGGGCCTTGAGCTGCTCCGACAGCTGACTGACCAGAACGCTCTCCCTGGCCAGGTAGCGGAACGCGTCGAGCCCCACCAGCGCCTCGACCCGGCGGACGCCCGAGCCGATCGACGACTCACCCAGGATCTTGATCAGTCCCAGGTTGCCCGACCTGGCCACGTGCGTGCCGCCGCATAGCTCTCGGGAGTACTCCCCGACCTCGACCACCCGCACCTGGTCGCCGTACTTCTCGCCGAACAGCGCGAGCGCGCCCATCGCTCGCGCCTCGTCGAGTGAGGTGTGGAAGGCCCGCACCTCCAGATCGCCCACCAGGACCTGATTGACCTCCTCCTCGGCCTCGGTCAGCACCGACGCGGCCACCGAGCCAAGCGCGGTGAAGTCGAACCGGAACCGGCCAGGAGAGTTCTCCGACCCGGCCTGTGCGGCTGACTCGCCCAGCAGGCCGCGGAAGGCCCGGTGCACGAGGTGCGTCGCGGTGTGCGACCGGGAGATGGCGCGCCGCCGGTCAACATCGATCTCGGCGTGCACGAGCGCGCCGACCACGATCTCGCCCGCGGTCACCGTGCCACGGTGCACGATCAAGCCGGGCACCGGAGACTGCACGTCGGTGACTGAGATGACGGCGCCGTCCCCGGCGCCGCTGCCCGTCGCGGTGATGACGCCGTTGTCGGCGAGCTGGCCGCCGCCCTCGGCATAGAACGGCGTCCGGTCCAGCACGAGCTCCACGGCCGTCCCGACGGCCGCCGACGGTACGGCGACCCCGCCCACGATCAGGCCGACTACCGTAGCGTCGCCCACGACCTCGTCGTAGCCGGTGAAGGTGACCCTGCCAGCCTGCTCGAGCACGTGCGCGAACACCGAGATATCGGCGTTGCCGGTCTTCTTGCCCGCTGCGTCGGCCTTGGCCCGCTGGCGCTGCTCGGCCATGAGCCTGCGGAACTCCGCCTCGTCGACCGCGAGACCCTGCTCGGCCGCCATCTCCAGAGTCAGGTCGATGGGGAAGCCGTAGGTGTCGTGCAGCTGGAACGCCTGGCCGCCACGGATGGTCTGGCCGCCGACCCGCCGGGTCTCCTCAACGGCGGCGTCGAAGATGGCGCTGCCGGTCCGCAGCGTCGCGGCGAACGCTGCCTCTTCGGCGTCGATGACGGTGTGGATGTACGGCGCGTCCCTGATCAATTCCGGATACTGCGCGCCGAGCGCGCCGATCGCGACCGCGGACAGCTCGTGCATGAAGTTCTCGTCTGCGCCGCCGCGCCCGCCCGCGCCGTAGCCGCCGCGCTGCGCGCCGGACAGCAGCCGCAGCTTCTGCATGCTGCGCCGCAGGATCCGGCGCAGCACGTAGCCGCGGCCCTCGTTCGACGGGATCACCCCGTCGGCTACCAGCATCACCGCGGTCCGGACGTGATCGGTGACGACCCGCAGCGCGACGTCGGAGCGGTCGTCGACGCCGTATCGCTGCTCGGTAAGCTCGGCGGCGCGCTCGAGCACCTGCCACATCGTGTCGATCTCATAGATGTTGTCGACGCCCTGAAGCAGCGCGGCCATCCGCTCCATGCCCATGCCGGTGTCGATGTTGCGCGAGGGCAGGTCGCCGACCACGTCGAAGTCCGTCTTGGCCCGCACGGTCCCGAGCTGGTACTGCATGAAGACCAGATTCCAGACCTCCAGGTAGCGGTCCTCGTCCGCCTCCGGCCCGCCCTCGCGGCCGTACTCGGGTCCCCGGTCGTAGTAGATCTCCGAGCACGGGCCGCCCGGACCTGGCACGCCCATGTGCCAGTAGTTGTCGGCCAGGCCGCGGCGCTGGATCCGACCCTCAGGGACGCCGACAACGTCCAGCCAGGTCTTGGCTGCCTCGTCATCGTCGTGCAGCACGGTCACCCACAGCCGGCTCTCGGGAAAGCCGAACCCGCCGTCGGACTCCGGCCGGGTCAGCAGGTCCCAGGCAAACGGGATGGCCTGGTCCTTGAAGTAGTCACCGAAGGAGAAGTTGCCGAGCATCTGGAAGAACGTGCCGTGCCGGGTGGTCCTGCCGACCTCGTCGATGTCCGGCGTCCGCACGCACTTCTGGCAGCTCGTCGCCCGCCGGAACGGCGGCGTCTGCTGCCCGAGGAAGTAGGGCTTGAACGGCTGCATCCCGGCGTTGACTAGCAGCAGCGTGGGGTCGTCGGCGACCAGGCTGGCCGAAGGCACGATGGTGTGCCCGCGCTGCTCGAAGTAGCTAAGGAAACGGCGGACGATCTCTGCCGACTCCATGAAGGCCATCCTTCAGCTAGGGGTGACCCGGCCGGGGCGACCGGGAAGGGAACGGGCCGGGGCACGGCGTCGCCGTGGTCGCTGCCATCGGGTCAGCCGGACAACGTCCGGTTGTTCCGACCTCCGAGGTTACGGGCTAACTCCCGGTGGTGCAGATCGAGATACTCCGCCGCGCCGTCGCGCACGTCCCGGATAAAGCCGGCCGCCGCGCCGATCCTGGCCACCGGCGCGGCTGCCCGGGGCACCGCCGCGCCCGCCGGCCGGCCCAGCA
>JASHPF010000142.1 GCA_030038295.1 Streptosporangiaceae bacterium | reverse complement strand
GACACCTGGGAGGTACAGGGCCGGGGCGAGCTCGCCCTGGCCGTGCTGGTTGAGACCATGCGCCGGGAGGGCTACGAGCTGACGGTTGGTCGGCCGACCGTGGTGACGCGCGAGGTGGACGGCAGGCTGTACGAGCCCGTCGAGCGGCTGACCGTCGACTGCCCGGAGGACTACCTCGGCACCGTCACCTCCCTGCTGGCCATCCGCAAGGGCCGGATGGACAACATGTCGAACCACGGGACCGGCTGGGTGCGGCTCGACTTCACCGTGCCGTCGCGCGGGCTGATCGGCTTCCGGACCCAGTTCCTCACCGAGACCCGCGGCACCGGGATCGCGCATCACGTGTTCGAGGGCTTCGAGCCGTGGTCCGGTGAGATGCGCGCCCGGGCGACCGGGTCGCTGGTGGCGGACCGGACCGGCACCGCGACGACCTACGCGATGTTCTCCCTGCAGGAGCGCGGCAGCCTGTTCGTGGAGCCGGGCACCGAGGTGTACGAGGGCATGATCGTGGGGGAGAACTCGCGCCCCGACGACATGGACGTGAACATCACCAAGGAGCGCAAGCTCACCAACGTGCGACAGTCCACCGCCGAGGAGCTAGAGCGGCTGATTCCGCCCCGGCTGCTCAGCCTCGAGCAGGCGCTGGAGTTCTGCGCCGACGACGAGTGCGTCGAGGTCACGCCCGTGGCCGTGCGCATGCGGAAGACAACCCTCGATGCGAAGGAACGGGCTCGGCAGCGGGCACGGCGCCGGTAGCGCACGCCGCCCGGCGCGGCATTAGCGCAGGTCTGGCGGCAGCGCCGCGGCTGACTCAGCCTGGCTGACCAGCCGGCAGACCGCGGCCAGCCGCAAGGCCTCGAAGTCGACCAGGCCGGTCGCGGCGGGTTCGCCGGGCCACCAGTCCGCCCGGACGGCGGCCTCCACGAACCCGCACGCGTAGTGCAGCAGCAGCCGCAGCGGCGGTGTCGTGTCCGCGTACCACGCGCTGTCCGCGAACGGCGTGTCCGGGCAGGCGGCCACGGGGCAGGCGGCCACGGAGCTGGCGGCGACCGGGCTGGCGGCGACGGGGCTGGCGGCGACGGGGCCGGCCGGGGCCCCGCTAGCCGGCCGCCCGCGTTGACCGGCCGCCTCGCCTGCCAGCCGGGCGCTGCCAGGACTCTCCGGTCGGCAGGCCGCGAGCTCGGCGCGGACGGCCGCAACGTGCTGGTCGAGCGCGGCCAACGCGGACAGGTCGCCGTCGGCGACCCAGTCGAGGACGGCCTGCCCGACCTCGTCGGTGAGCCGGAGGGCCACGGCCGACAACGGGACGGGGAGCTCGGGGGCTGACATACGTCAACAATACTGACGCTGCGTAGGTGATCCGCCACTCAGCGCATCAGACGCGCCGGCCTGCGCCCTAGGTCCTACTTGAGCTCGAGGTAGAGCACGCTGGCGAGGCCGAAGACCACGCAGTAGATCGCGAACGGGTTGAGCGTCCTGGTCCGGAAGTACCGGACGAGAAACCGCACCGAGAGGTACGCGCCGACGCCGGACAGGATGCTGCCCACCAGGATCGGCCCGTAGATACCGTGGCCGTACTGGAAGAGGTCGGGCAGTTTGAGCGCGCCGGCCGCGAAGATGACCGGGGTCGCGAGCAGGAACGCGAACCTGGCCGCGTCCTCCCTCGACAACCCGCCGAACATGCCCGCGACCATGGTGACGCCGTCGCGGCTGATCCCGGCCAGTAGCGCGAGGATCTGGGCGGCGCCGATCAGCACGGCATCAAGGTAGCTCCGGCGGGTCAGCCGCTCGTCGGCCGCGATGGCGCGCTCGATCTCGTCCTGCCGGACGGCCCGATGGCTGGCCGAGGCGGGCGGCGAGCCACGGGAGCCGGCTGCGTGCCTGCCTCCCCCGGCGGGCGCTGGCGCCGGGGTTCCGGCCGCGCTGCCCACGCGCTCGCGCTCGGTCGGTGCTTGCTGCCGCTGCAGCACGGCCGCGGCGCGCTGCTGCTCCAGCTCGGCGTCTGCCTGCCGGGACCGGCGGGTCCGGAACCGCTCGCCCGCGAACAGGATCAGGCCGTTGATGATCAGGAAGATGGCCGCCCGGATCGGCCTGCCGAACAGCACCCGGAACTCGTGCTCGAACAACACGCCGGCGAGGCCGACCGGGATCGTGGCCAGGATCAGCATCCAGGCCAGCTTCTGGTCGCTGGTCCGGATGTCCCGGTCGCGGAGCGAGGTGAAGAACCCGGTGATGATCCGGACCCAGTCGCGCCAGAAGTAGACCATGATCCCGATCGCCGTGGCCACGTGCAGCCCGACGATGAAGGCCAGGTACGGCGACTCGGGGGCCGAGACGTTGAGGTCCGCGGCCCAGCTGCCGCCGACCAGCGCCGGGATCAGGACGTTGTGGCCGAGGCTGGAGACCGGGAACAGCTCGGTGACGCCCTGAATGAACCCGACCACGATCGCTTCGGGGTAGGTCATGTGCGTCATGGACAGCCTTTCGTCACGCTCGTCGGTGACCGCGGGTTAGGTCGCGCAGCAGCCCCGCCAGACTAGCTGGCTGGCCATGCCGTGCCGCCGCCAGCCAGTACTAGATCGACGCCCAGCGGCCCCGAAAGTGTCACGTGTGCGCGGCGCCGCCTGCCGCCGCAGAACGTCAGGTCGTCGTGCCCGGGACCACCGGCGTGCCCGCCGACCTGGGGCGCCGCGAGATCTTGCTGCCCAGCCAGACGAGCGGGTCGTACCTGTGCCCGGCCACCCGCTCCTTGAGCGGGATGAGCGCGTTGTCGGTGATCTTGATGTTCTCCGGGCAGACCTCGGTGCAGCACTTGGTGATGTTGCAGTAGCCGAGGCCGAAGTCGTCCTGGGCGATGTCACGCCGGTCGGCCGTGTCGGCCGGGTGCATCTCCAGCTCGGCGACCCGCATGAGGAACCGCGGCCCGGCGAACGGCCGCTCATTCTCCGGATGGTCGCGGATGACATGGCAGGTGTTCTGGCACAGGTAGCACTCGATGCACTTGCGGAACTCCTGCGAGCGCTGCACGTCGACCTGCTGCATGCGGAACTCGCCCAGGCCCACCGACGGGTCCGG
>JASHPF010000141.1 GCA_030038295.1 Streptosporangiaceae bacterium | reverse complement strand
GGTCGACGCGGACACGTGGCAGCGCCAACTCGACGCGCTGCGTGCCAGGGAGAAGGCCGCGACACGAGAGCTCGACGCGATCGCCGCGCAGCGCCGGCGACTGCCGATGGTGAAGATGCCCGACTACACCCTGGAGGGCGAGCACGGACCGATCCGGCTGGCCGACGTATTCGGCGGCAAGTCACAGCTGATCGTCTACAACCACATGTGGTTCCCCGGCGAGCAGTGGCAGTGCTCGGGCTGCACGGGCTTCACCGCTCAGTTCACCCGGCTCGAGTTCCTCGGCAACTACGACGCCCGGTTCGTCATCGTCACCCAGGGCCCGATCGACGAGGCGCTGGAGTACAAGCGGCGGGTCGGGAACGCCATGGCCTGGTACTCGACGGCGAACAGCCCATTCGGCAGCGACGTGGGCGCACCTCCCGGCGGCGGATTCGCCATCAACGTGTTCTTGCGCGACGGCGACACTGTGTATCGGACCTGGCACACCGGCGGCCGTGGCGTCGAGCAGCTGGCTTACACCTTCGCGCTGATCGATCTGCTGCCCTACGGGCGGCAGGAGGAGTGGCAAGACTCGCCCGACGGCTGGCCGCAATCGCCCACCTACGGCCGGTGGTCCAGCTCTCAAGACATTGCCAAGCTCTATGGGCCAGATTCCTGAGGACGCGGCCGGCTGACTGTCGACGGAAGCAGGAACCGCCGCCTCCCGGGCACCGACAGCGGAGCAAACCGGCATGCGCGAGCGCGGTGTTACATTGACGACGCCCGCGTCAAGCTCCGGCAGGGAGGCGAGTCGAGCGTGCAGAAGTTCGTGAACGACCCAGTGAGCTTCACCGATGACTCGCTCGCCGGCATCCTCGCCGCGCACCCGACGATGCTGCGTGCTGTCAGCCGGCGCGGCATCGTGCGAGCGGACGCGCCGGTCCGCGGAAAGGTCGCGATCGCGACCGGCGGCGGCTATGGCCACCTGCCGCTCTTCCTCGGGTACGTCGGCAGCGGGCTCGCCGACGGGGTGGCCGTGGGCGACGTGTTCTCGTCCCCGAGCCACGCCGAGATGCTGGCGGTAACCAAGGCCATCGATGGCGGAGCAGGCGTCTTCTATCTCTACGGGAACTACGGCGGCGACATCATGAACTTCGACCTCGCCGCCGAGCTAGCGGGCGACGAGGGGATCACCGTCGCGTCGTTCCAGGCCAGCGACGACGTCGCGTCAGCGCCCAAGGGCAATGAGGCCGACCGGCGGGGCGTGGCCGGCATCTTCTTCCTCTACAAGATCGCCGGAGCCAGGGCCGACGCCGGCGGTAGCCTCGATGAAGTCGTGGCGGTGACCAGACACGCCGCGGCACGGATTCGCTCCATGGGCGTGGCGCTATCCCCGTGCATCGTCCCGGCGGCTGGCCGGCCGACCTTCTCCGTCGAACCGGGCCAGATGGAGCTCGGTATGGGCATCCACGGTGAGCCGGGAACCCGGAGCGGGCCGCTGGAGTCCGCCGACCAGATTGCCGGGCATCTGGTGGCGGCGCTTCTCGATGACCTGCCATACCAGCCGGGCGAGTCGGCGGCGGTGCTGGTCAACGGCCTCGGCGCGACTCCGAAGGAGGAGCTGTACATCCTCTACCGCAGAGTGCACGGCCTGCTCAGTGACGCGGGCGTCAGCGTGGCGCGGGCGTTCGTCGGTGAGTACGCAACCTCGCTGGAAATGGCCGGCGCCTCCGTGTCCCTGCTGAAGCTCGACGACGAGTTGAGCGCCCTGCTCGCAGCCCCGGCCGAGTCGCCATTTGTCGTGTTCCGGTGAGCGCCCTCGCCGACGTGATGAAAGGCGTCGCGGCCGACATGGCCGGGCGCCAGGATGAGCTGAACCGGCTCGATGCGGCCGCGGGTGACGGCGACCTCGGCAATACCGTGGCGATCGCCGCCCAGGCGGTTCGCGCGGCCATCGATGGCAGCGACGATGCCGACCCGGCGGCGCTGCTGCGCCGATGCGGGACCGACGTGGCCACCGCTGCGCCCTCGACCACCGGAACGCTGACAGCGCGCGGCATGCTCGGCGCTGCCAGGGCGATCGGCGGGGCGCCCGGCGAGCCGCCGGTCAGGCTCCTTTACCTCGGGTTCGCGGCCGCGCTAGCCGCGATCCAGGCCGCCGGAAAGGCAGCGCCCGGCGAGAAGACGATGATCGACGCGCTCGCGCCGGCCGTAGCGGCGCTGTCCGACCACGCCGACGCCGGCGCGCAGCTATCTGACGCGTTGTCCGCGGCGGCAGCGGCCGCCAGGCTCGGTGCCGAGCAGACCAAGGACATGACCGCCAAGGCCGGCCGAGCCCGGTGGCTGGCCGAGCGCTCGCAGGGCGCGGAAGATGCGGGCGCCCGATTCGTGGCGCTCGTCCTGGAGAGCGCCGCGAGCAGGGCGCACGAGCGTTAGCGGCGGCGTCGCCGGTACTCAGGCAGCGCCGGACCGCGGCCGGTGAAGTGGAATGCCAGCAGGGCGAGCCCGACGAAGGTCAGCGCGAGCGGGGAGAACAGCGCGCTCGTCGCGACTCCGGCGGCGGTGATGATGAACGCGATCGCGAACAGGACGCCTGCGATGAGGGCGAACATGAAGGGCTCCTCCGGTCGGTGCAGCGGGCCTGGCGGCCCGGCGCCGCTCAGCTACCCGGCGGCGCCGTTTTCACTCGGCCGCGGCCCGGCCCCGGCGTCGCCGCCGGCGGCGAGCACGCCGAGCCACGTCAGAATGGAGCGCTTGTACCCGTCCGGCATGGCCAGCCCGGCAACGTCGGCAGGATCAACGAGTGCAGCGCGGCGGTGCTCGGAACTGACCACGGGAGGCGCCGAGCTCGCGACGTGGCAGCCGTAGGTCACGATGACCACGTCCTGGTCCGTGCCGATGTGGTACTGCCAGCAGTCGAGGATCGGGCCGGTCGTCACGCGCCAGCCGGATTCCTCACCGATCTCACGAGCCACGCAGTCGCGCGGATCCTCGCCGAGCTCGAGCTTGCCACCCGGCAGCTCCCACTCGGCGCGCTCGTTCTCCAGCAGCAGGACGCGTCCGGCCTGGACGACAACGCCCTTGACCGACACAGGAAAAGCCGGCGGCCGGGCCATCGGCCCACCGTATCGCGAGCCGTCTGCTCGCGATGCGGATGCCGTCGGTCAGGCCGGCGGCTCGTCACCGAGCAGCCAGCGGGCACCCGGTCCGAGCGCCGCCGCCGTGTCGTCCGGGTTGTAGAGAGCGCAGCGACGCAGTGAGAGGCAACCGCACCCGATGCAGTCGGTGAGCGTGGACCTGATCCGCTGCAGGTCGGCGATCTTCTCATCCAGCCTGGACTGCCAGGCCCGGGCGGCGCGCGTCCAGTCCGCGCGAGTCGGCGCCTTGCCGTCCGGCAGGCTGGCAAGCGCCCCGCGGATCTCCGCGAGCGACAGGCCAAGCTGCCGGCCTGCCCGCACGAACGCCACCCGCCGCAGCACGTGTCGCGGATACCTGCGCTGGTTCCCGCCGCTGCGGACGGCGGTGATGAGGCCGAGGGCCTCGTAATAGCGCAGCGCGGAAGCAGCCACGCCGCTGCGCGCGACCAGGTCGCCGATGCTCAGCTGGCTATCCAGCGGGCCTCGTGCCGCGCGCGCTGCCATGGCCGCCACCGCCTCCTCCGCCGCGCCGGCCGTCCCGTTGCGGCCCGGTCTTGACTTCAAGCTCACGTTAACTTGCCGGAGGTGCGCCGCGACGGCAGCCCGGCCGAGCACCACGTCGCGCGACAGCTTCGACGCGGCCGGACTGCGCGCCCGCGTCCGCTCGTTCCTCATCGTGTGAGGGCCAAGCCGGCCCGGACGGAAATATGCTGAGCTCGCGGGTCAGCGGGCAAAGGCAGGGCCATGACGATTCAGCAGTCCGGCGGCGAGCGAGGCGAGCGCGCGCACGACCAGCCGCAGGTCGACACCAGCGTGCCGCACATTGCCCGGGTGTATGACTACTGGCTCGGCGGCAAGGACAACTTCGCCGTCGACCGCGAGCTAGCCGAGCGGTTCATCCGGGCCGATCCCATGGCCGTGGCCGGGGTACGGAGCAACCGCGCATTCCTCGGCCGGGCTGTGCACTACCTGACCACCGAGGCGGGCATCCGCCAGTTCCTCGACATCGGCACGGGCATCCCGAGCGCGAACAACACGCACGAGGTCGCGCAGCGGGCCGCGCCGAGCGCCCGGGTGGTGTATGTGGACAACGACCCGATCGTGCTCGTGCACGCGCGGGCGCTGCTCACCAGCCATCCGGACGGAGCGACCGACTACCTCGAAGCCGACCTGCGCGACACGGATGCCATTCTGGCCGCGGCCCGGCGCACGCTGGACTTCACCAAGCCGGTAGCGGTGCTACTGGTGGGCGTCCTGCACTGCATCCCCGACGCCGACGACCCGGCCGGGATCGTGCGGACCCTGGTGGCGGCGGTCCCGCCGGGCAGCTACCTGGCCATCTCCCACCCCGCGTCGGACATCCACGCCGAGGCCATGGCGCAAGGCGCGGCGATGATGAACCGGGCGATGGCCGGGACGATCACCTTCCGTGCCAGGGATCAGGTCGCGCGGTTCTTCGATGGTCTGGAACTGGTGGAGCCGGGGCTGGTGCCGACAACTCAGTGGCGTCCCTTGCCTGGTGCCGACACGACACCGTTGCCGGGGTGGGTCGGCGTGGCGCGTATCGGCTAGCGCCATCACCCACGCAGCCGCGCGGCCGCGTCGAGCAACGCCTCGTCCAGCGGCGTCGGCAGCAGGCCGAACGCCTCTGTCGTGGCGCTGGCGTCGATGACGAACGGCCGGGTGAACTGGTAGCGCGTGGTCCGCAGTTCCCTGATCAGCGGGGAGAACAGCCCGCTTGCCCACACGACCGGGTACGGAATTGAGGTCACCCGAGCCTCTGGCGCCCCGGTCACCCTGGCGAACCTCGTCGCCAGCTGCCGGATGGTGAGCGGCGGGTTCGTGGGCGCGAACCACACCTGCCCGTACGCGCGCTCGTCGGCCGCGACCGTGACCAAGGTGCGCGCGCAGTCGTGGATAGACGTCCAGCTGTGCTGCACGTCCAGCGGTCCCGGCGCGTACGCCCGCCGGCCAGCCAGCACGGCCTTCCCGATGACGGTCGACAGGATCGAATTGGCCTCGATGTAGTCGCTGGCGCGGACCTCGACGGCCCTGATCCGGCCGGCGTGCTGCGCCGCCAGCATGTCCTCCCACATCTCCGCGCGCAGCCGCAGCTTCGGATGCGCAGCGGCCGTGGGCAGCTGCGGCCTGATCGGGCCGTCGACCAGCCCGTAGCCGTACAGGTTGCTCATGGCGACCAGGACCGCGCCGGTGCGCTCTGCCGCCGTGAGGAAGGCGGCAGCGAGCGGCGGCCAGTCGGTGAACCACTGGTGATAGAGCGGGCTCGCGCAGTTGTAGAGGGCAGCGGCGCCCGCAGTGATCTCGGTCAGCCGTCCGGCGTCCGTCGCATCGGCCGCAACCAGCTCGATGCCGGGGTCGACGGGTCCGCTCCCGTGCCGGGTGACGAGGCGAACCTGTTCGCCGCGCTCGGCCAGCAGCAGCGCGGCGGCAGACCCGACCGCCCCGGCTCCGACGATGACGTGCTTGGCCATGATGTGCTCCTGGTCCTGCTCACGCGCCGGCCGTCACCATGGCCGACGCTCTGTAGAGAGCAGTGCTCTCTCTTACGAGCACCAGTCTGACACGAATCTGGTCATCATTGCAAGAGCAGTGATCTCGAATGTGTGCAATAATCTAACCGTGCCAGCCGGATCGATCCGGGCCCGGGTGCGGGCCGAGATGATGAGCGAGATCAAGGCGGTGGCACGGGGCCACCTGGAGACGGACGGCGCCAACTTGTCCCTGCGGGCGGTCGCGCGCGACATGGGCATGGTCTCCTCGGCCCTGTATCGCTACTTCGCCAGCCGGGACGAGCTGCTGACGGCGCTGATCCTGGATGCCTACAACGCGCTCGGCGCGACGGTGGAGGCAGCCGACGCGCGCGTGACCGACCGCGGTGATCTGCGCGGCCGGTGGCTCGCCGTCGCGCGCGCGGTCCGCGGCTGGGCGCTCGCGCACCCGGCCGAGTACGCGCTGTTGTTCGGCAGCCCGGTGCCCGGCTACGCGGCGCCACCGGACACCATCGCTGCGGCCGCGCGCACCTCGCTGGTGCTGGTCCAGATCCTGGCCGACGGTCATGCCGGCGGCGTCATCGAGCCGACCACCGCGCGGATTGGCGGCGGTGAACGGCCCTCAGCATCCCGCTCCGGGCCGCCGCAGCTCGGCACCGCTGTCCGTCGCGACCTCGCGGCGCTCATCGCGAACGTCGCGCCAGGACTGCCCGAGGAGCTGCTCCTGCTCGGGATGACCGGCTGGCTGCAGCTGTTCGGCACCGTCAGCTTCGAGCTGTTCGGCCAGCTCAACAACGTCATCGAGGCAAGGTCGGAGTTCTTCGACGTGCAGGTGACGCTGATGTGCGACCTGATCGGAATCTAGCGCCGCTCGCTAAGCCGAGCCACGGCCTGGCTGTCATCGCCGTCGGCCCGGCCGCGCGTCAGGCTGCACCGGGAACAGCCGCAGGGCGCCGCTGGTTCGCACCCGTGGATCGCCGCGGAGAGGAGCGCCCATGACAGCGAAGCTGGCGGACCAGCTCGGACCCTTCGGAATCTGGCGCGGGACGCCGCAGGTGACGCCGGAGCTCGCGGCCGAACTCGACCGGCTCGGCTACGGCGCGCTCTGGCTCGGCGGCTCGCCGGCCGCAGACCTGGAGATCGTTGACCGGCTGCTGGCCGCGACCAGCGGGCTGACCGTCGGCACCGGCATCGTGAACATGTGGCAGAGCGACCCGGCGACCGTCGCCCGCTCGTACGCGCGCATCGAGGCCAGCTACCCCGGCCGGTTCGTGCTCGGCGTCGGCGCAGGGCACCGCGAGGCCACGCCGGAGTATGCAAGCCCGTACGACACCCTCGCGACGTACGTAGACCGGCTGCTGGCGGCCGGCGTTCCGGCCGACCGGCTCGTCCTGGCCGCCCTCGGCCCGCGCGTGCTCAGGCTGGCGGCCGACCGCACGGCCGGCGCGATCCCGTACCTGGTGCCGCCCGAGCACACCCGGCAAGCCCGCGAGATCCTCGGCCCGGACAAGCTGCTCGCGCCCGAGCACAAGGTCGTCCTCGACACCGATACCGAACGCGCCCGCGCCCTCGGCGCCCGCCGCGTTCGCGTCCCGTACCTGGGCCTGGTCAACTACACCAGCAACCTGCGGCGGCTGGGCTACACCGACGCCGACCTGGCCGGCGGCGGCAGCGACCGGCTGGTCGACGCGCTGGTCGCGCACGGCAGCCCGGAGCAGGTCGCGGCGCAGCTTACCGCGCACCTGACGGCCGGCGCGGACCACGTGTGCATCCAGCTGCTCACCGAGGCGGACGCCGATCCGGTGCCGCAGTACGCCGAGCTGGCGAACGCGCTCGGCCTGCCGCGCCGCCCGGTCGCGTGAGCCGTGACCGGTCGCGCCGGCACGCCGCCTGCGACGATCACACCTCGCCTAGTGGGTTCCAGTACGCCCGGCCGCTCGCGCCGGTCTTGACCAGCACGCACCCGGCGCGGAGAAACCACACGAGTCCCACAACTATCTGGCGGGTCGCAGCGTCGTAGCGGATGTCAGTCCCTAACGACCAGGAGGCTTGCCATGACACTCACACCTCGCGTGCGACGCGGCATCTTCGCCGCGTCCGTCGCCGCCGCTGCGCTAGCCCTGCCGACCGCCGCGCTCGCGTCGTCGGCCGGCACCTCGACGGCCGCGAACACCACCGCGGTGCACCGCTGCTACCAGTCGGAGTTGCGCGCGTGGCTCGGCATTCCCGGCGGTGCGGCGGCGGGAAGCACGTACTACGAGCTTGAGTTGTCCAACGTTTCCAGCCAGTCGTGCACGCTGTACGGGTATCCCGGCGTGTCGGCGCTGACCTCCGGGCACCAGGACGGCAGCGCCGCGGACCGGACCGCGTCGCACCCGAAGACGCTGGTGTTCCTGGCACCGGGCGCGACCTCACACGCGATCCTGCAGATCACCGACGTGTACAACTTCCCGCCGTCGACGTGCCAGCCTGTCACCGCCGGCGCGCTTCGGGTGTACGCGCCGGGCGACTACGCCTCGCTGATCGTCCCGTTCTCGTTCACCGCCTGCGGCAAGTCCGGTCCGGTGTACCTGCACGTGAGCGCCACGATTCCAGGCACGGGGATCCCCGGCTACAGCACCTGAGCACGCAAGGAGGGGAACGGGGTCGTTCGGCCCGCGGGCGGCCCGGCAGCGAGCTGCCGGGCCGCCCGCGTCGTCGCGGCAAGGTCGTCGCGGCAGGACCGTCCGCCGGTCAGCAGGCCAGCGTCGCCCGGAACTCCGCCGCGAGCGCGGACAGCCGGTCCCGCAGCCGACTCACGTCGGGCCCCGCGGACAGCAGCGACCGGGACGCGCTCGGCATCACCCGGTCCGGGCACGCCGCAAACACCGCCGCCACATCCGCCGGGGTCGCACCCTGCGCCCCGACGCCCGGCGCCAGGAACAGGCAGCTAGCCGCCGCCAGATCAAGCTCCGGCCGCAGGTGCGTGGGGCCCACGACTGCGCCGACCGGCCCGATCTCGCCGGGCGCGAGGCGGGCATTCAGCGCGCCGATGTCGCGCAGCAGCTGCTGCTCGACGGTCGCGCCGCCGGGCGCCACCGCCGCCTGGATCACCCGGCCGTCCGGGTTGGACGAGCGCGTGACGACCAGCAGGCAGCTGCCCGCCTCGGCGGCCCGCGTCACGAAGGCGCCCATGGCGCCGAGACCGAGATAGGGATGCACGGTAATCGCGTCGGCGGCCAGCGGTGCGCCCTTGCCTAGGTAGGCCTCGGCGTAGGCGTCGTTGGTCGTACCGACGTCGCCGCGCTTGATGTCGAGGACGACCAGCAGGCCCTCGCTGCGCGCGCTCGCGACGAGCCGCTGGAGGGTGCGGACCCCGCGCCAGCCGTGCCGCTCAAAGAACGCCGACTGCGGCTTGACGAGCCCGACCGGCCCGGTCGCGGCTGCGAGCACGATGTCGGCGAACCGGTCCAGGCCGTCGGCGGTGTCGCCGAGCCCCCAGGAGTCGAGCAGCTCCGCCGCCGGGTCGAGCCCGAACACCAGCGGTCCCGGCGCGGCTCGGACGGCGGCGAACCGCCGCGCGAAGCTCACCATCTCGGTCGTGGTCTCGCGGGGCACGTAATCATGATCGCATGCGACTGCGCCGGCGGCGGCCCGCCGCAGACCCTGACCGGGCAGGTCAGCCGCGGATGTAGACGGGGGTGCCTGGCGTCGGGACGAGCGTATAGAAGAATTGGGCGATGTCCATGGGAATGCGCACGCAGCCATGCGAAACCGGCTGCA
>JASHPF010000013.1 GCA_030038295.1 Streptosporangiaceae bacterium | reverse complement strand
GTACCGCCGACCGCCGGCGGCAGCTGGCGGGTCACCGCTGCCGCCTGCAGCGTCGGGCCGCGCAGCTCTGGCCGCGGGGTGACCGCGGCGGCCGCGGCGAGCAGCGCCGCTGCCTCCCGCAACCCGCGCACGTCGTCACGACACTGCTCGCAGGTCAGCAGGTGGCGCTCAAACCCGGCCCGGTCCCGCTCCGGTATCGCATCCAGCACGTACGCGCCCACCAGCGCGTGGAAGCTGGTCCGACGCGTTCGCATCAGCCCACCCCCAGGCAGTCCCTGAGCCTGATCAGCCCGTCGCGCATCCGCGTCTTGACGGTGCCGACGGCCACCCCGAGCAGGTGCGCGACCTCCCGGTAGCTGTAGCCGCCGTAATAGGCGAGCGTGACCGATTCACGCTGCAGCTCCGTCAGCCCGGCCAGGCAGCGCCGCACCCGCTCGCGGTCCAGGCTTACCTCGACGGCGTCGGCTACCTCGTCGTACGCGACGGCGGCTACCGCCGCCCGGACCTCGCGCTGCGCGGCCCGCTGTTCCGACCTGACCCGGTCGACGGCGCGGCGGTGCGCCACCGTCGTGATCCAGGCGGCGGCCGACCCGGCAGCCGGGTCGAACCGCGTTGCCGTCCGCCACACCTCAAGCAGGACCTCCTGCATGACCTCCTCGGACTGGGCTGGGTCACGCAGGATCCGGCGCACGGCGCCGAGCACGGTCGGCGCGCAACGGTCGTACACGACGGCAAACGCGGCCTCATCGCCGCGCGCGACGGCGGCCAGCGCGGCCTCGAGGTCGACGGGCCCGGCCGGTCCGGCCGGCCCCCGGCCTCGCGCGCCGTCCGGATCGCCGCCAGCAAGAACGCCCACGTTCCCATATTCGTCGCTCGCCCCCTGATTGGCTTGGCCTCGCCGCAACGTCGGCAATCCGAGTCCAGCACTGGTACGAATTACCGTTGTGACTTTCGCGCCGCGCCCGCCCTCCCGCCGACCGAGCGCCCCGGCCCGGCCGGTCCGCCGCGCCGCCGTTGCCAGCACCGGGGCGATTACCGGCATCGTCACCGCGCTGGTGGCTCTGGGCACGGCCCAGCTGGTGGCGGCGGCGCTCGCCGCACCCGCCAGTGCGCCCGTGGACGCCGTCGGCGCGCTGTCGATCAACCACACGCCCGCGGCGGTGAAGAATTTCGCCATCTCCGCGTTCGGTTCTAACGACAAGACCGTCCTGCTGTGGGGCATCCGCGGCGTGCTGACCGTGTGCGCCGTCGTGATCGGCGTGCTGGCCCTGCGCAGGCTCTGGCTCGGCATGGTGGGCCTCGCGCTGTTCGCCGCCATCGGCGTCTACGCGGCCCTCGCCCAGTCCGGCGCTTCGGCCACCGACTCGCTGCCCACCCTGGTGGGGGCCGCCGCGGCGGCATTCGCGCTGTCGTACTTCGGCCGGCTGGCCCGCAGCGGTCTCGCGGGGTCAGCACGCGCCTGGCCGCCGCGAGACGTCGCGGCCGGTCCGCCGGGCGCCCCGCAGGCTGGGGTCGAAGCCGCTGCGGGCAGGCCAGCACCACAAGGCGGACCGGCTCCGGCCGGGCCGCTGAGTGTCCCGGCCAGCGGCCCCGTCTGGCGGCCGGTAGGGCCGCAGCCAAGCCCGCCCGGCCAGGACCGGCGTAAGTTCCTGACGACCAGCGCAGTCGTCGCGGCGGGGTCGCTCGTCGCCTACGGCGGCGGCTCATGGCTGGCCAGCAGCCGCAACGTCAGCATCGCTCAGCGATCCCTCCGGCTGCCGCGTCCGGCGGTCCCGGCGCCGCCGCTCCCGGCCGGAGCAGACCTGCATATTCCCGGCCTGAGCAGCTTCATCACCCCCAATGCCAGCTTCTATCGAGTCGACACCGCGCTGGTGCTGCCGGAGATCGCACCCGCGCAGTGGCAACTGCGGGTGCACGGCATGGTCCGCCGCGAGCTCTCGCTCACCTTTGACGACCTGATCAGGCGGCCGCTGATCGAGGACTACATCACGCTGTGCTGCGTGTCGAACCCGGTGGGCGGACCGTATATCGGCAACGCCAAGTGGCTCGGCGCCAGCCTGCGCAGCCTGCTGCAGGAAGCAGGCGTGCACGCCGGGGCGACCCAGCTGCTGTGCACGTCCTCCGACGGGTTCACGTCGGGCACGCCGGTCGCGACCGCGATGGACGGCAGGGACGCGCTGGTCGCAGTCGCCATGAACGATGCGGCGCTGCCGGTGGCGCACGGGTTCCCGGTCCGGCTGGTCATCCCTGGCCTGTACGGCTACGTGTCGGCGTGCAAGTGGCTCGTCGACATTGAGGTCACTACCTACGGCGCGGCCCAGGCCTACTGGGTCCCCCGCGGCTGGTCAGCGCAGGCACCGATCAAGACCGAGTCTCGTATCGACGTGCCGACCGGCCAGAACCCGGTCACGGTCGGCAGCCGGGTGGCGATCGCCGGGGTTGCGTGGGCTCAGCACAAGGGCATCGAAGCCGTCGAGGTGCGGGTCGGGAACGGCCCGTGGCAGCAGGCGCAGCTGGCCGCCGTGCCCGACCTCGACACCTGGCGGCAGTGGGTCTATCAGTGGAACGTGGACGTGGCGCCGGGCAGCTACCTGATCGAGGCGCGGGCCACCGACAAGACCGGCTATACGCAGACCGCGCTGCAGGAGCCGCCGGCGCCGAACGGCGCGACGGGATATCCCTCGGTGTCGGTCAACGTCGTGAGCTAGGGCGGCGCCCGGTGATACCCGGGCGGGGCTGTCACAGCAGCTGGTCGGCCCGCTGGCCATACATGTAAGCGCCGAGCCAGCGGCCGAGCTCGGCGAAGAAGACCGGGCTCGCTGGCCCTCCGGCCACCCCCGCCAGTCCGGCTGGCCTGGCCAGCCCGGCGTACTCGGGCAACTGGACGCAGGTCACATGACCGCCGAGAGGCACGGCTACGCCAGGGCGCCGCCATGGGCGCAGCCGCCGCGATGCCTCCCCGGACATGACGAGCACCGGACAGGAGATATCGAGCCCCACCCGCGCCCCGGTCGGCCACACCGGCTGATAGAGGATCAGGGCATCGGCGGCGGGCTGCCGCGGTGCTGAGCGCACGTCTCGTCCGGACTCGATGCCGCCGCGCCGGTCGCACCAGCGCGCGGCGACGGCCGCCGCGCGGCCCTGGGCTGACACTATTACGTGCTCCACGCCGTCCGCCTCGCGGACGTACGCGCACACAGCGTCCAGCTCGGCGAACGCGCGCTCGGCGGCACGGCTGGCAGACCGCCACGGTCGGACCGACGGTGCCGGGAGCCGCAGGCCGAATAGGTAGAAGTGGCACGAGCGCTCGGTGAACCAGGCAGCTAGGTCGGC
>JASHPF010000140.1 GCA_030038295.1 Streptosporangiaceae bacterium | reverse complement strand
GGCGCGTCCTGATCGTCCTGGATAACGCCCGTGACGCCGCTCAGGTCCGTCCGCTGCTTCCTGGCACGCCGACGTGCCTGGTGCTGGTGACCAGCCGAAACCAGCTGCTGAGCCTGGTTGCTGCGGATGGTGCCCGGCTACTCGAGATCGACCTGCTGTCTGCTGACCAGGCGCGCGGCCTTTTGGTGAACCGGCTCGGCAAGAGCCGGGTCGCGGCGGAGCCGGCCGCGGTTGACGCGATCATCGATACGTGCGCAGGGCTTCCGCTCGCCCTGTCGATCGTGAGCGCGCACGCCTCGGCGAACTCGCGGTTGTCGCTCGAGGATCTGGCCGAAGAACTGCGCAAGAGCCGCGATGGGCTCTACGGGCTTAATGTCGGAGACAAGCACACCGATCTCCGCGATGTCTTCTCCTGGTCCTACCACGCGCTCAGCGCCCAGGCACGACGGCTGTTCCGGCTAACGGGCCTGCACGAGGGTCCGGATTTTGGCGTGCTGGCAGCTGCCAGCTTGGCCGGCCTGCCGTCAGCCGAGGCCAGGGCATTACTAGCCGAGCTAACGAGCGCGCATCTGCTGACGGAACGGGCTCGCGGGCGGTTCGCCTTTCACGACCTGCTTCGTGCCTACGCCAGGGAACTGGCCGACAGGCAGGACTCGGCCGAGGACAGACATGTGGCGGTCCACCGACTTCTGGACCACTACCTCTGCACGGCTTACCGCGCCCACGAACTGCTGGGCCCCAGCCGCGACGACGCCATCGCTCTGGCGCCCGCAGGCCCGCTCGTCACCGCTGAGGAGCTTGGTGATCACCGCGCGGCGCTGGCGTGGTTTACCAGGGAATACCACGTCCTGCTGGTCGCCCTGCGCCAGGCAGCAACCGAGGGATTCGATGTCCATGCCTGGCAGCTGGCCTGGGCGATGGCCTCCTTCTTTGAACGGCGCGGTCACTGGCACGACGCAGCCGCGTCGCAGCAGTTCGCCCTCGACGCGGCCAACCGGCTGGGCGACCCCTACGCCCGAGCGATATGCCACGTACGCCTCGCCTATGCCTTCGAGCTCTTGCGTCGATACGCCGAAGCACACGACGAGCTAGTTCGGGCGCTGGAGCTGTACCAGAAGCTTGGCGACGTTACCGGTCAGGCGCAAACTCACCGAATACTTTGCTTGGTGCTCGATCGGGAGAACCGCTATGCGGCCGCACTCGACCATGCCGAGCAGGCTCTCGACCTGTTTCAGAAGGCCGGTCACCGAACCGGGCAAGCCCGCGCCCTAAACGCAGTGGGCTGGTTTCACATCCAGCTGGGCCGTCATCAAGAAGGACTCACCTACTGCCAGCAAGCGCTTGATCTGCAAAGAGAGGCCGACGACCAGTTCGGGCAGGCGGACACGCTTGACAGTATTGCCACCGCCTATATCGGCCTTGGCAACAACCAAGAGGCCATCTCGCACTACCAGCAAGCGGTCCTCCTATACCGCGAATTCGGGCACCGCCACAGCGAAGCCGACGCGCTGGCGTGCCTTGGCGATTTGCACCTCGCGAATGGGAGTCCCACTGCCGCTGGCGATGCGTGGCAACAGGCCCTGGAGATCCTCGACGAGCTCGACCACCCCGAGGCAGCCGAGGTGCGCGAAAAGCTGGCGAAACTCGTCAGGCAGACACTCTAGATCTTGACAAGCTGCTGTGCGAGGCGCGATCTTATTGTGTGTCGGCCTAGCATCACCGTTGCGGGCCCGCATTCTGCTCGCTAGCAGTCGTCCTTTAGGCCGTGGGGGTCAGGTTTCACGCTGGGGAGGTCGACGATGGCAGCCTTGGAGTTCAGTCGCGAGGAAGTCGAAAATCTAGCGCGGAAGCTGGATTCCGTTCAGGCTCAGCTCTCTGAGGGCGAACGAACACTATTGGTGGCTATCTTCGCGGCCGCTGGGGAGCACGTAGACCTTGTCGTCCGGTCGGCTGACACGGAGCTGAGGACTGCAGATCTTGTTGACCAGATCGTTAAAGCATTCATTCCAGGGCACGATCAACTTTATGTACTTCCCAGCCGTGTTGGGTACAACAATAAGCCCACTCCGACCCCCAATCCGACGCCCGATCCGCCTAAGCCGAAGGACGCACCGCCAGCGCAATCCTAGGGTGTCTTCGCTGGCATGCCGGATCGGAAGAGACTAGCGCATCCTAGCGGATGGCCGGTGACCCTTGTCTCTATGCCATTCGTAGATGCGCAGCGTCCGTCTATCCAGCTTGGGCTGCTCAAGTCGCTGGCCGCCGCGCACGGCTTTCCGGTCCGTACCCTGCACGCCTACCTCCTCTTCGCGGCGAAAGTAGGCCTGGACGACTACCAGCAGCTGGTTCAGCATCGCGGTGCCATGCTGGGCGAGTGGCTATTCTCGCTGGCTGCTTTCGGGGAGGCAGCGCCCGATCCAGACTCGAGGCTGGTAAGGGATCTTGCCGACGATTTCTCCCACCTCGCTGCCTCGCCAGCGGAGTTGCTGAGCCGAGTCACTCGACTGCGAGGAGTTGACGTGCCGTCGTTTCTGGACTCGCTCCTGGATGAATTCCCCTGGCACGAGATGGCGGTTGTTGGCTTCAGCTCTACATTCGAGCAAAATACCGCTTCATTCGCGCTTGCGCGCCGTCTCAAGGAACGGTATCCACATATCTTCACGGTCTTTGGCGGTGCCAACTTCGACGGTGACATGGGGCCCGAGTTCGTCCGTGCGTTTGATTATATCGACGCAGCCATTATTGGCGAGGCTGACACCGCCTTTCCACGCCTGCTGGGCGCGCTAGCCGAGGGAAGCGACCTCCATAGCGTCCCTGGTATGGCGTTCCGCGTCGACGGAGCGGTCAGCGTCACGCCGCCGTGTCCGCCGATCGCTCAGCTTGACGACCTGCCCGTACCGGATTACGGAGACTATTTCGCACTCGCCGAGAAGCTGGGCATACTCAGTCGCGCCGGCCGCCGGAGGATATGGCTGCCAATCGAGACAGCTCGCGGGTGCTGGTGGGGCGCGAAGCACCACTGCACGTTCTGCGGACTGAACGGCACAACAATGCAGTTCCGCGCCAAATCCGCTGGGCGTGTCCTAGACGAGCTCGCCCAGCAGGCGCGCCGGTATCGAAGCTTCCGCTTCGAGGCGGTCGACAACATCCTCGAGCCGTCCTATCTCAAAGACCTGTTCCCCGGGCTCGCCGAAACCGAGGCTGGCTACGAACTGTTCTATGAAGTGAAGGCGAACCTGGACCGTGAGCACCTCAAAATCATGGCCCAGGCCGGCGTGGCTCACATCCAGCCCGGCATCGAGTCCCTGAGCACGCACGTGCTGGGTCTGATGCGCAAGGGCGTCCGCGCTGTTCAGAACGTCAATCTGCTTCGCTGGTGCCAGTACTACGGAATCGACGTGTCCTGGAACCTTCTCTGGGGCTTTCCCGGCGAGACGGAGCAGGACTACGTCGAGCAGGCTGCGGCCATGCCGCATCTGCATCACCTGCAGCCGCCCGCGAGCGCCGACCGAATCTGGCTTGAGCGGTTCAGCCCGCTGTTCACCGGCCACGACACCCGCGGGCTAACCGGCAAGACGCCAGAGCGCAGCTATCGGTATGTCTACCCCGACAGCGTGGACCTCGAGCGAGCCGCCTACTTCTTCGACTACAAGGACGAGGGCAGCCTGGCTGAGGACGCGTACGCTGCCGTGCGTGCAGCCGTGGAAGCGTGGTCCGGCGCCTGGCGAGCCGAGAGCCCGCCCACACTGACGCTCTCGTCCGCGCCGCATTTCGTCCAGATAGCCGATCAGCGGCGCCTGGGGCACGACGGCACCTACGCCTTCGAGGACACCCTGGCAGACCTCTACCTGGCGTGCAGCAACAAGCCGACCACGGCTGCCGCGGTGCGGCGCAAACTCGACTTGCGCCTGCCCGAGGAAGCCATCCAGGAGGTCTTCGCGGAGTTCCAGCGGCGTGGCCTGATGTTCCTTGACGGGCAGTTTGCCCTCGCGCTGGCACTGCCCGCCGTTAAGTCACGCTGACACCTCCTGGATCATCCCGGCCGGGAACCCGCCGCGGGGATTACGTGGTGCAGCGGCTAGTGCAGCGCGCGGTGTAGCGGCCGCTGTAGAGGCCGCAGCCAGGATCAGTCCATCGACACGAGAAGCGGATGTCCGCCGGCGCGGGGGCGGCGGACATCCCTTCGAGCCGGGGAGATGGGCGACTCGCGATGGTGCCAGATCATCTGACCGCCACTCTCGCCGGCCGGTGCGCACACGCAGAGGGGAGGTGATTCACATGCATCCGCTAATCACTGGCCAGCTTGCTGCCGCACGACAGCAAGAGATGCTCGCGCGAGCCGAGCAGCAGCGTCTGACCAGGCAGGCCATTGCCCACGCAAAGGCAACGCGACGGGCCCAGCGGTCCGAGCACCAGGCGCGGCGGGCAGTGCGGCTGGTCCTGCGCCCGCGTGCGGGCCTCGAGCAATGACGCATCCGTGCCACGAGCGCACAACCAACCAACGTCAGCAGCTTTCCCAGACCAAGAAAGAAAGGACACTCCCATGAGCGTCAGCATGCAGACCCTGCACGACGCACTCGTCGCGATCCTCACCACCGTTGGCATCGCCTTGGCGATCACGATCGCCTTGGTGGCGGCCGGCGCCGTCTTCGAGCGCGACCGGGCGCGCAAGGCCGAGGTCCGTCGGTCAAGCCCGGTGCCGGCTCAGCACCCGATGCAGACCGACGATGCCCGCGACCTCGTGCTGCGATAGCAGCGAGCTAGTACCAGGCAGGGAGGGACGCGCCGCTAGGCGGCTGTCCCTCCCTGTCCCTCACGGCGCGTCCTGACTCGTCGGCGGCAGGCGTGCGGCGCCGGTATAGGCCGATGGGGAGCGACGACCGCCCGCCCAGACCTCCGGCCAGCTAGGTGACCATAGGCCCGCAAATGCGGGGCGATTGGGCCCTGCGCCATTCCGGCCAGCTGAGTCAGTCTGTCGGCATGTCCATTGGTTTTCTGCAGGGCAGGTCGGACCGGCACCTGGCCGGTCCTGCCGATAGCGCCTCGGTGTGCGCCGCCTTCTGTATTGACTGGCAAGCTGTGCGCCGTGCAGAGCGTGCTTGCTGCTGCCCGGCTAAGCCGGTGGTCATCGCGATCCTCCCGCCGTCTGCTGGCCGGCGAGTTCCCACCGATCTGCTGCTGTGCTGGCATCACTACCGGGCGAGCAGGCGTGCCCTCGCGGCCGCCGATGCCCTGCTGGTCAGCATCGACGGAACGCCCATCGCGGATGAGGAATGGCCGCTGGCGATGCTCGAGCCTTCCCATGAAGGCGGCATGTCCCTTGCTCCTTCAAGCCGCTGACCCTCGGCTTATCGTGTCGCCGCGGCGGTGGCACGGTCGGCGTTGATGTACCAGTTCCGGCTCGCTGCGGCGGCGCGGGCTGCGACATCTTCTGATACGCCCGGTGGCGGCCACCGGCCGAAGGCGCGCCCGACTTCGTCGAAGCCGTGCACGTGAGCGAGCCAGCCGTGGGCAGCGAGGAATGCGGCCGGGTCGTTCGTGCCGAATTGCCAGCGGATGCCCCGCGCTGCGAGCAGGTTCAGGAACGGGGCGACGCCAGGGTTCTCCAGATAGACGCGGCTGAGCATGTCGATGCCCAGGACGCTGCGCGGCGCGGCTAGCGCGGCAAGATGGTCGAGCAAGCGAGCGTTGCGGTCCTTGGTGAGATAGCACGACAGACCCTCGGCGAGAAACACCGCGGGTCGTGCTGCGTCGAACCCGGCACGGGTCAGCGCACCGGGCCAGGCATCGTCCTCGAGGTCGGCGACAACCGCGATCCGGCGGCACTGCGGCCGTGCACCAACCTGGTCCAGCACCGCCTGCTTGGCGGCCAGGACGGCGCCGAGGTCCAGTTCCCATACCACCGCATCAGACGGCAGCGCGAGCCGGAACGCCCGCGTGTCCATGCCCGCAGCCACCAGGACCACCTGGTCAAGCCCGCCATCGAGCGCTCCGGCCACCAGATCATCGAAGAAACGCGTACGCGGCCCGATGGTCGGGTTCTCGGCCGGCATCCCCGGCAGCCGCCACTCGGCCATCCACCGGAAGCCATCCGGACCGGCTAGCGCCGCGGCGAGTGGATCATCGAAAAGCCGGTCCGGCCGACCGCTCTCCACGGCCCGCCCGGCGGCCGTCACCTTGCTGGTCATGCCGACCGCTGGGAGCGCCACGGCCACCATCTTGCCCAGCCTGCACTGATGGCCAGCGCCGGGACCTTCGGCTCTAACCCTCCTGCCCGCCCGCCAGTAGGGAGAGAGCGTCACGTCTGCACAGGGACGGGATGTCATCGGAACGGGCGGTGATCGAAGTGACCGGCCCCGAGATTCTTGGCCAGCCGTTGCTGAACAAGGACGCCGCGTTCACCATGCGGGAGCGCGACGACCTTGGCTTGCGCGGACTGCTCCCATGGCGCGTAGCCACGATTGAGCAGCAGGTCGTCCTCGAGCTCGAGCATCTGCGCCGCAAGACCGATGACATCGAGAAGTACATCGGGCTGACAGCGCTTGAGGATCGCAACGAAACGCTGTTCTACCGCCTGCTCCTTGATCACATCGAGGAGCTCGCCCCGATCGTCTACACCCCGACGGTTGGCGAGGCGTGCCGCAGGTTCAGTCATGTACTGCGTCGGCCGCGCGGGGTGTGGATCACTCCTGACGACGTCGACCGAATTCCGAAGCTGTTGCGCAATGCAGGAAAGCCGGATGTCCGGCTGATCGTGGCCACTGACAACGAGCGCATACTCGGCCTCGGTGACCAGGGCGCCGGAGGCATGGGCATCCCCGTCGGGAAGCTCGCCCTGTATACCGCCGGGGCAGGGATCGAGCCGCATCTGACGCTTCCCGTCTCGCTCGACTGCGGCACCGACAATGACGCCCTGCTGGGCGACCCGTTGTACCTGGGATACCCCAAGCCGCGACTGCGCGGGACCGCGTATGACGCGTTCATCGACGCTTTCGTGCAGGCCGTCCGTGACGTATTCCCGCGTGCGGTGCTGCAGTGGGAGGACTTCAAGCAGCACAATGCGATCAGCCTGCTCGATCGATACCGAGCGACGCTGCCGAGCTTCAATGACGACATTCAGGGCACCGCTGCTGTGGTGGTGGCGGGCGTCCTCGCCGCGCTGCGGTATAGCGGCGAGCCGGTCGGCGCGCAGCGACTGGTGTTCCTTGGTGCGGGCGCAGCCGGGCTGGGGATTGCCCGGCTGATGAGTCAGGTCATGCGGCGGGCAGGCGTCGCCGAGGACGCTATTCGGGCGGCGATCGTGATGCTCGACTCCCGTGGCCTGATCTTCGACGGGCGAATAGACATTCACGAAGACAAGCGCGCATTCGCGCTGTCGACGGCCGCCATGGCCCGGTACGGTTTCCCGCCGGCGAGCCAGCACGGCCTCGAGGCCGTGATCCGCCACGTGGCCCCGACGATCCTGATCGGGACGAGTGGCACGCCGGGCGCGTTCACCGAGGATGCCATCCGGCTGATGGCCGCGAGGACGCGCTCGCCGATCATCTTCCCGCTCTCGAATCCGACCTCGAAGTCGGAGGCCACTCCTGCCGACGTGCTGCGCTGGACCGACGGCCAGGCTCTGGTCGCTACCGGCAGCCCGTTCGAGCCGGTCGACTTCGCGGGGAGGACCCGGCAGGTCGGGCAGGCGAATAACGTCTTCGTCTTTCCCGGCACTGGTCTCGGCGCGGTAGTCGCACAGGCAACGGAAGTTACCGACAGCATGTTCCTGGCGGCCGCCGAGAAGCTGGCCAGCCTGGTGACGCCGGACCGGATCTCGGCCGGTGCGCTATACCCGCGGCTAGCCGACCTGCGCGATGTCTCCCGAGCGATCGCGATCGCCGTGGCCGAGCAGGCTCGCGAGAGCGGTGTTGCCCGGCTGGCGGCCGACCAGGACGTCGCTGCCTGCGTGGCGGCGGCAATGTGGACGCCGGACTACCGCCCGGTATGAAACTCACGTCCTGGCTGAGCGGCGCAACGCAAGAGAACGAATGGCTTCCGTGCCAGCAATCACCGCTCTGCTGGGCACGTTTGTGACGTGCCTTGTGCCGATCGCGGGGGAGCCGTCAGGCGCGAATGTCTGGCCAGCTGGCGCTGACAGCGTGCCAGTATCAGGCGGCTGCTGCGGCTGGGTATCGTTCGTGCCGCCCAGAAGGTGCTGGTCGCGCCAGTTCCAGCCAGCCGGCGGCCGAGCCAGCACGGCCTTCCGAGGCGAGATCATCGATGTGCATGGCGAGCAGAATGGCTCCGTCTATAAGCAGGTCACACTCGGCAGGAGTGATGTCGCCCCGGTCAGCCCGGTCGCGGAAGGTCGCGCAGGTCTGCTCGAGCGCTGCCTCGACTGTAAGTATGGTGATCACAGTCCCCACCTCCACCCCCCAGGCATACCCCCAGTGGTGCCGGGCCGGGGCAGGGGCTTTGGTCCCGCTGTGGGGCCCGAGGCATCCTCGACGCTCCAACGACAGGCAGCGACCTGATCGCCAGGAGCGGTCGTGGGCGTCGGGGACACGCCGATCGGCGGCCCGATGCGGTCTGTCGATCAGGCACGCGTAGGCATGCGAGTGTTCGGTGCTGGCGGGCGCCTGCTCTCGGACTGATCGCGGCGGCGCGTACACGATCCGGGCGATCGCCGGTGATCTAGCATTGACGCCAGAGCTCAGGCAGGACGTTCGTCCCCTCGACGAGGGGGCGTGGGCCTCTTGGCCCTGGTAGTGCACTGCCGGGAACCTACAGGTGGCACCTTCTGGACCAGATTAGGGAGCCATTGTGGCGGACCGTGCCATCAATGCGTGGTTGTCGATCACAGCGCTGGCCCGCAGCGAGGGGATTGACGTGCGGGTCCGGCACGCGGTCAGCGCCTGCGGTGAGGCGATCGGCGCCGGGGCAGCCTTGTCGATGTCCACCAGCAGAGGACCGCACGAGCCAGTCTTTGCTACCGATCGGCGCAGCGATGAGCTCGAGGACTTGCAGGCCACGCTTGGACAAGGCCCGTCAGCAGAGGTGATCGGCGGAGGCGGCCCAGTGCTTGAAGGCGAGCTGGACGGCGCCGAGGCGCTGGCGCGGTGGCCGGAGTTCACGCCGACCGCGCTGGCGCGCGGAGTAGGGGCGATCTTCGCCGTCCCGGTAGGCATGGGCGCGGCCCGGATCGGGGTGCTAGGCCTGTACCGTGACGAGCGGGGCGCTCTGAGCAACGACCAGTTCGATGCAGTGCTGGTCTATGCCGATGCGGCGCTGATGCTTGCCCTTGATGAGCGCGGAGGCCTGGCGCCGGGCGCAGTCGACCTGATTGGGGCGGGGTTCAGCGAGCGACGCGCGGAGGTTCACCAGGCCGCCGGGATGGTTTCGGTGCAACTAGGTGTGTCCCTGACCGATGCGCTGGTTGCTCTGCGAGCCCGTGCCTATGGTGAGGGCCGGACCCTCGCAGAGGTCGCCGCGGATGTGACAGCGCGGCGCATGTCATTCAGCCCCCCAGATTTCTCGCTTCCCAGATTCGGCGCGGTGCCGAGAGAGCTAGCGGCGTCTTCAGATGATCCGCCGCAACCTGAGGCAGACCAGGTAGACGATGAGGAGCGGGAGGGCGGCG
>JASHPF010000139.1 GCA_030038295.1 Streptosporangiaceae bacterium | reverse complement strand
GTTTCTTCGTGCATAGTATCGAGACCATCTGACATTTCCGCGGCATGCGCGGGTGTCGGCGGAAGCTCACGGGAGCCGGTCAGCCACGCTGACGCGTGTTGTGCGCCGGTCCGCGACAACGTCCAAATTCGCCCAGCCGACGGCGTCGCTCAGTCGATGGTGGAGGCGGCGAGTCAGTAGGGTTCTTGCGTGGGCGTGGAGCAGCAGTCAGACACGAACGCGGCGATCTGGAAGTCCGACGAAATCGTCGCGACCTGGGCTGCCCAGGCGGCCGAGCGGGAGCGCAGTCACGGCGCGCAGTGGCGTTTCATGGCGGAGCTGCTGCCCTTCGGCGCGGAGGCGGAGGTGACGTTCCTCGATCTGGGCGCGGGCACCGGCGCCGCGTCCCGCGCGATCCTCGAGCGTCATCCGCGCAGCAGCGCCGTGCTGGCCGACTTCTCGCCGGAAATGATGGGCGCGGGCGAGGCCGAGCTACGCCCGTTCGCGGGCCGGTACCGGTACGTGGAGTTCGACCTGCTCGCGGGCGCGTGGCCGACAGCGATCCCCGCAGCTGTCGACGCCGTCGTGACCTCGCTGTGCGTCCACCACCTGCCCGACGAGCGCAAGCGGAGCCTGTTCGGCGAGATCGCCGCGCGGCTCCGGCCAGGCGGCTGGTACCTGAACTACGACCCGGTGCGCGCGGAGGACCCCGTGGTCGCCGCCGCATGGAGCCGGGTAACCGACCAGGAGAACCCGGACGCGGTCCGCAGGCGGCTGCATCCCACCGCGGACGAGCAGGCCAGGTGGGAAAACCACGTGCGCTACATCAGCCCCCTGGACGTGCAGCTCGAGTATCTGCGGTCGGCCGGGTTCGGTGGCGTGGAGGTCTGGTGGAAACGGCTGGACTACGCCATCTTCGGCGGCTACCGCCCGACCCCGCCATGACCATACCGACCGAGAACGCCGCGCGGCTCGCGGTACTCATCGACGCCGACAACGCCCAGCCCGCCATCGTCGACGCCCTGCTGGCCGAGATCGCCAAGTACGGCACCGCACACGTGAAGCGCGCCTATGGCGACTGGACGACCGGTGCCCTGCGCGGCTGGAAGGAAGAGCTGCTCGCCCAGTCGATCCAGCCGATCCAGCAGTTCGCCTACACCAGGGGCAAGAACGCCACCGACGCGGCCATGGTCATCGACGCCATGGACCTGCTCTACTCCGGTCGGTTTGACGGCTTCTGCATTGTGTCTAGCGACAGCGACTTCACCCGGCTCGCCGCGCGGATCCGCGAGTCGGGGCTGACCGTCTACGGATTCGGCGAGCGCAAGACGCCCAAGCCGTTCGTCGCCGCCTGCGACAAGTTCATCTACATCGAGAACCTCAGCTACGCCGAGGGCGCCACCCAGCCAGCGGGTGAGCCACTCGCCCGCACGACGCGCGCGTCGGCCGCACAGCTCAAGGCCGACACCGCGCTCGTGAACCGGCTGCGCAACGCCATCGAGGCGGCGTCCGACGAGGACGGCTGGGCGCCGCTGGGCTCCGTGGGCCAGATCATCACCAACCAGAGCCCGGACTTTGACTCCCGCACCTACGGCTATGCCAAGCTCAGCGACCTGATGGGCGCGACGACGCTGTTTGAGCTCGAACGCCGCAGTCCCGGCGAGGGCAAGTCGACGGTGATCTACGTCAAGGACAGGCGGCAGCAGCCGGCCAGCAAGGCGACACGAAGCGGCGGTTCGCGAAGCCGAAGCCGCGCGGCCGCGGCGGAGGGCTAGAAGATCCGTCAGCGAGCCGCCGCACGGGCTGGCACAGCAGAGTGCTGCCCGCGCACGGCCACGCTCGGCGCGGCCAGGTCGTCGGTCAGCCGGGCTCCTAGCAGCTCGGTCAGCGCCTGCTCGCCGTCAGCCGTCAGCCCGACAGCCCGGCTGCCGGGCCGCGGCAGCACCCAGCGTCGGGTCACGAGCTGCTGGTACAGCGATGCCCCGAGCGCCCCGCCGAGGTGCGTCCTCCGCTCGGTCCAGTCCAGGCACGGCCGGGCCAGCGGCCGGGTCCCGGTAGGCCGCACCGCCGCCGACCCCACCAGCTCCGCGAACCACGAGCGGCCCGCGGCGGTGACGGTCAGCCCGCCGGACTCGTCCAGCAGGCCCGCCGCGACCATCGCGTCGAAGAGTCGCACCCCGAGTGCGCCAGCGAGGTGGTCGTAGCACGTCCTGGCCGAGGCCAGCGCGTCGGCCGCGCGAGCGGAGCGCAGCGATCGCACCGGCGCGGGCCGGCCGACGACGGCCGCTACATGCTCGATGAGCTCAGCCGTCTCGGCGTTCGCGAGCCGTACGTACCGGTGGCGGCCCTGGCGCACCTCGGCCAGCAACCCGGCGGCGACGAGCCGGTTCAGGTGGTCGCTCGCGGTCGGCCGGCTGATGCCGGCGTAGCCCGCCAGCTCGCTGGCCGTCCAGGCTCGGCCGTCCAGCAGCGCGAGGCAGATGGCGGCGCGACTGCGGTCAGCGAGCAACCCGGCGAAGCCGCTGACCGATTCCGGGGCGAGAATCACCGGTTCTCCTTCGATCCACCGTGGCACTACA
>JASHPF010000138.1 GCA_030038295.1 Streptosporangiaceae bacterium | reverse complement strand
CAGCGGCGTGGCGGCAAGGGCGTGCGCGGCGCGCAGCTGCGAACCGACGACATCGTCGACCACTTCTTCGTGACGTCTACGCATCACTGGATCTTGTTCTTCACGAACAAGGGCCGGGTGTACCGCGCGAAGGCCTACGAACTCCCGGACACCGCGCGGGACGCGCGCGGTCAGCACGTCGCTAACCTCCTGGCGTTCCAGCCGGACGAGCACATCGCCGAGGTACTGGCGCTGCGCGACTACAACGTCGCTCCCTACCTCGTGCTGGCCACGTCGTCCGGCCTCGTCAAGAAGTCGCGGCTGACCGAGTTCGACTCGCCGCGGTCCGGCGGCATCATCGCCATCAACCTGCGCGAGGACGACGAAGTCATCGCGGCCCGCCTGGTGTCCCCAGACCAGGACCTGCTGCTGATCAGCAAGCACGCCCAGGCGATTCGGTTCCGGGCCAGCGACGAAGCGCTCCGCCCGATGGGCCGCGCCACGTCGGGCGTCATCGGGATGCGGTTTACCGAGGGCGATCAGATGCTCGGCATGTACGTCGTGGGAGAGGGCGCGGACGTGCTCGTCGCCACGGGCGGCGGCTACGCCAAGCGCACGCCGGCCGATCAGTACCCGGTGCAGGGGCGCGGCGGCCTCGGCGTCGTCACTGCGCGGATCGTCGAGGCCAGGGGCGAGCTCATCGGGGCGCTGATGGTGCACCCCGATGACGAAGTGTTCGCCATCACCTCGGCGGGCGGTGTCATCCGGACCGCTGCCTCCGAAATTAAGGTCTCCGGCCGCCAGACCATGGGCGTGCGGTTGGTGAATCTCGGCGACGGACAGAGCCTCGTGGCGATCGCGCGGAATGCAGAAGCCACCGGGAATGGCGCTGCGGTGCAGGTTGATGCTGACGAGATCGATGACCTGGCCGGGCCGGCGGAGGCTGAACCGGACGGCGATTCTGACGCAGAGTAAGTGCGCTGTTGCGCACTGCTGTCATTACGCACAATGGTTCATCGCTCTGTGGCAGCACCGCTTGTCGACCGAGTATCGTGCGCTCAGGCAGGCAACTGACGGGTAAAGCCGGGGGCGCGGCACGGTCATGGAGCAACCTGGATCGCGATGTCGGCTGCCTAGGTGCAACGTCTGGACCGGACTGCGCGTCATAGACATAACGGAGCCGGTCGAGGGCATCTGCGCGAGGCGGGTCAGATATCGCTGACTGGGGGATAACCTCAGGGCAGTGAACGGTGCTGAGGAGGACGGGGTGGATAACCGCGCGGAGCCGTCGCTGGCGCAGGAGGAGAGCGCGCTCGACGCGGCTCCTGCAGAAAGCGAGGACGGGGACGCCTCGTCAGCCGCGGAGTCAGCCACCGATGCCGCTGAGTCGCGGCTGGCCGCACCCGCCGAGCAGGCACCCACCGAGCAGGCACCCGCCGAGCAGGTGGCCACCGAGACCACATCTAGCCCGGCCCCGAGCCCCGATCCTGCACCTGCTTATGCGAGCCGCAACGGGTCGTCGGGGACGTCACATTCCGAGGCGTCGCCAGCGTCCGCCACGAGCCAGCCCGTTACGTCGCTGATGGCGCCGCCAGCGAGTTCGTCTGGCAGCGGCACGTCGATTCAGGACGCGGCCATGGCAGCAATGGCTGGGGCGGCGAGCAGCGCCAAGGGCGTGGCGTCGCGGCTCGGTCAGTCGTTCGCCAGCATCACCAAGCCCAGGCCGCGGCCACCCGGACTGACGGCGCAGCCCCAGTACGCGCCGCGGCCATCGGGTCAGGCGGCCGGGCAGTGGCAGCGGCCGCAGCCGGCCCGGGCACCAGGCGTGGCTCGGCCACCCCAGCCAGGGCCACCGCCCCGGACCGCGCTGCTGAGCCTCCAGCGGGTTGAGCCGCTGTCGGTGATGAAGTTCAGCTCGCTGATCGCCCTCGTCGGCTGGGTAGTCCTGATGGTCGCGGTGGCGGTGGTCTGGTTCGTGCTGTCCAGGCTCGGGGTATTTACCAAGATTGAGCAGACGATCGGCCTCATCACGTACACCAAGAGCCATCCGGGATCAGACGCGGCCGCGTGGTTCAGCGCGAAGCGTGTACTCGGGTACACGGCCCTGGTGGGAGTGATCAACGCCTTCTTGTTCACCGCCCTGGCAACCGTCGGGGCAGCGCTGTACAACCTGATCACGAGCCTGACCGGGGGCATCGAGGTCACGCTGAAGGAGACTGACTGAGCGGGACGTCCCGGCTTGCGGTAGCCTGGCCGGGCTGACGGCCGGGGCCGTCGGCGCCGCTTCGGGCCTGTAGCTCAGACGGTTAGAGCGCTTCCCTGATAAGGAAGAGGTCGGAGGTTCAAGTCCTCCCAGGCCCACCCAGGTAAGAAGGTGCGTCCCCGCAGCGGCAGTGCTCCTGGCCCTGCGGTCAGTAGGGTCAGCTAGCTAGCCAGCCGCGCTTTGGTCGTCACTGAGCTCATACGTATGCGGCTTCGCCAAGCCTAGACCGGGCGCCCACGCGCCGGGACTTGGCGCCTACGAGGAAGGGCTAGACCTGGAGGTCAGCCATGCGGAGTCTGTCGCCGGTCCTGTCGACGGCAACCCCACGTGCTTCCAGAGCGTCGAGCACTTCGCTCCAGCAGCGAGTGGTGAAGACGATAGGCGCCACTGAGCCATCAGTTCGCATAAGAATGCCCGAGTTAGCAATTCTCCACCTGACATGCTGAGCTAACCTCAATTCTCCATAGCGAGCGTCCCAGTTCGGGAGGACTGCCCGCCACAACCCCAGACCACGGACGCGAATCCCCCACGAGAAGAACTCCAACCGCGCCGTGCCAAGGGTGGAGCTCAGCGAGCCGGTTTTAATGCCGCCTGTCCATACAGCAACACGCTGTTCCTCAGAAATTGATACTGAGCGTGAGTACTTTCTAGTCTGAAACCGAAAAAGAGCTATCGTGGCGATAACAACGGCAGCCGCGCAGACGCCAGCTACGATCCCCGACACGATCGGCTCCGCTCCTTAATAGACCGTGCGCAACCTAGCGTTCCGTGGCGAACCATAGTAGAGAGCCTGTCTAGTTATGGACAGACTCCGTAGGGTCTGACGCTTTGTGTATGGCCCAGGGCATCCGTGGCGTGCTCCCGTGTCGCGCAGCACGTACGACACAACCTGGCTGCGCGTAGCGACCCGTACCCGGCGGCAGGCGTTTCTTTGTCTTGTGCGTCGCCTGTGCGTCTTGACGCCGCGCGCAGGACTTCAGAACCTTGTTGTGGGCGTCCGGGGCTAGGTCCCCTGGAATCGGATATCGCACCTGCCTGAATGCCTCCTGCTGTCACGCGGCCTAGTCGGGAATCCGGGCTTCGGCCCAGGCGCGGGAGAGGATCTCGTCGGTCGTCTCGGCGGCCGTCTGGTTGGAGGTGTCGAGCCAGAGCCCGAGTCGGGGTGTCTCGTGCCGGAGCAGGTCGTCCAGCTGCTTGATGCCCCACACACCGTAGGCCGTCTTGCGCCGGCTTTGCTCCCTGGCGGCGATGGCGCTGATCTGCGGCGCGAGGACGATGACATGGAGGGGCCGGCTGCGGATCATGGCGGTCATTTCGGCGAGGTAGCCGCCGAGGATGATGTCCTGGAGGATAACGGTGAAGCCGGCCTGGAAATAAGCGTCGCTGACCATTGCCGCCAGCCGGTATCGCAGGCGGAGCTGCCGCACCGCTTCATCGGACGGCTCGGGGGTCATGTCGGCACGGCCGTTGATGATCATGCGCCGGAACAGGTCGCCTCGCACGTGCACCGACTGGGGCAGCCGCTCGGCGAGCAGCTGGGCGACCGTCGATTTGCCCGCGGCCTGGATGCCGGTAACGAGAATGACCGCGCGGCTGGCCTGCAGGTCGGCTCCGGGCCGCGGAGTAGCTGGTGAATTCACTGGTTTTCGTCCTTCTGCCTGCGGCGGCTGAGCTCGGCGGCGTTCACGGCCCAGTCTCCGGCGGAGTCGCGCTGGCACGCGACGGCGACCCGAGATGGTCGAAGGCACCCTGCAGATGATCTCCGGCGGGTGGCGGGCCACCGGCGCGACCGCACGACCGCGAGCCCGGCGACGACGCCATAGCCGCGCCGGCGGCGGTTGCTGCAGGCCCGCGGGGTATCACGACATTGACGGGTGCGGATAGTCGTCACGGTGCGGGCTGGGAGGTAGCGGATGACGACAGCCGAGGTCGATTTTGGCGGGGTTTTCCGGCATCTTCCGATTCCGGTGCTGCTGGTGACGCCGGAGCTGGTCATCGCGGATGCGAATGCGGCCTATCTGGAGGTGACGGGGCGTTCCCGGCAGGAGCTGGTGGGCCGGGATGCTTTCGAGGCGTTTCCGGACAACCCGTGGGATCCAGGGTCGACCGGGGTGCGCGACATGCGTGATTCGATGCGCCGGGTGCTCGCGTCGGGCAAGCCGGAGACGATGGCTTTTCAGCGGTATGACGTAGAGGTGCCAGGGCGGCCGGGATTGTTCTCCCAGCGGTACTGGTGCCCGGTGAATGCGCCGGTGTTCGGAGCCGACGGACGCGTGGTCCTGATCGCCCAGTGCGTGGAGGAGATCACCGAGAAGGTCCGGCGGATTGTCGAGGGATTGTCGGCGGACGAGCCGGAGTGAGCGGATGGCGCTCCTGGAAGTTCGCCATCGCCGCTGCGCGAACCAGCGCGTCGTGATGCGGAGCGTCTTCTCGGCCATACTCGGTCAATGCGCGACGAGCAGGATGTTCTGACCAGGATCCGGGAGGCGCGTCTTCGGCTGGCGACTGACGGTCCGCCTCGGGTCCGGTCCGGTGGCGACTTCGAGCGCGTCTCAGTGCCGGCTGCCGACAGCGACGTCCTGCGCGACCTTCTGCTGGCTGAGCAGCCGGGCACGGTGCTCGAGATCGGGCTTGCCTACGGGAGTTCCGCGCTCGCCATCGCTGAGGCGCTCGTCACCTGCGGATCGGACACTGCTCGGCACGTGATCGTCGATGCCTACCAGGAGCATTTCCACGGTTCCGGCTGGGCGGCGATCACCGATGCCGGGCTAGCCGGAGTGTGTTCATTGCTGACAGAGCGGTCACAGATCGCGCTGCCCCGGTTGCTGGCCGACGGTTTCGTCGCCGACGCGGCCTTCGTGGACGGGAGCCACGTCTTTCACAACGTCTTTGTCGACCTGTTCTACGTGCGCGAGCTGGTGCGGCCGGGCGGGCTGGTGATCCTCGACGACTGCAGCTTCCCCTCGGTCGCGACGGCCGTGCGGTACTTCGAGGTCAACACGGGCTGGCAGCCGGAACCCACCCCAACGCCGACGCGGCTTCGCGCGTTCCGGCTGCCAGCGCCGAGGACCGAGCCAAGCTTCGAGAGCTTCAGGCCCTTTGGCCGCTGCGCGACCGGGTGATCCAGCAGGCTCGCCTTCGCCGCGCGGACGTCTGCCCTGGCCGCATCCAGGGAAAGGTTGCTGGCAAGGAGACCATCGACAATATCGCGGCCGTCGCTGACGCCCGAGTGGAGCTTTTTCATGACTGAACCCGCGCCCCACATAGACTTCGCCAACCTTCCGGCGCCCGCAGAGGGCATCGTGATGACGTTGTTCATCACCGTCCGCAAGGTCGCCCGCTCTCGGGACTTCTACTCGCGTGTTCTTGGCGGCACCGTGGTCCTGGACGAAAATCCTTGCATCGTCAAGCTGGCCAATTCGTGGATCATCATGAACCCCGGCGGCCCGCCGACGCCCGACAAGCCAGACATCTCGGTGGTCAATTACGAGCCCGGCAACACGACCTCGATCTTCCTGAACCTGCGGGTGGCTGATATCCAGGCCTGCTACCAGGAATGGAAGGCCAAGGGCGCCGAGTTCGTCACGCCGCCCATCGACCGCGAGGCGGAGATCCGCTGCTACATGCGGGATCCGGACGGATACCTCATCGAGGTCGGCCAGGCCACCGGCGTGCTGCACGGCAGGCTGGCAGCGAAGCGCCCGGAGGACTTGCCAGGCTGAGCTACGGGCAGACGCGGCCGTTGCGTTCGAAGGCCGCGTGGGTCAGCGGCATCAGCCCGGCCCAGAGCGCTTCCATCTGCTCGGCGACCATCTCTATCTCACGCTGCGGGAACGAGGGGAACGTCGCGTTCTCGTCGTTGACCCGCAGCGACAGGAAATTCATCAGCGCGCGAGCGTTGCAGGTGGCATACATCGACGAATACAGGCCCACGGGCAGGACCGTGCGGGCGACCTCGCGGGCAACGCCGGCCTCCAGCATCGTCAGGTACGCGGCGTAGGACTCCCGGCACGCCGCACGGACGGTCTCGCTGACCAGGGCGTGCTGCTGGGCGGTACCCCGGCTGAAGGTGTACGCCCCCGGCTTACCCGTCTGGACCAGGTCGCGGTCCGCGCCCGGCACGTAGAAAACCGGTTCGAGCTTGCGGTAGCGCCCGCTCTCCTCGTTGTAGCTGAACGTGCGGTGGCGCATGAACTCGCGGAAGACAAAGATCGGCGCACTGACGTAGAAGGTCATCGACGAGTGCTCGAACGGCGTGCCGTGCCGGTCCCGCATGAGGAAGTTGATGAGGCCCGCGGAGCGCTCCGGGTCCGCGTCGACGTCGGCAAGCGACTGCTCGCCCTTCGTCGAAACCCTGGCGGCCCAGATCACGTCGGCGTCCGAGGCCGCGTGCTTGACCAGCTCGACCGTCATATCGCTGCGGAACGTGATATCGGGCACGGTCGCTATTGTGCTCGCCGTCATCGTCAGTTCCATCGGCATGCCTCCCAACACCAGCCCGCAGACCATCATGCCGGTGCCAGCCGGGCGATGCTGGCGCGCCGCGCCCGCGATTAAGAGATCACTTAATCCCGGTTCGCGACCCGTCGCCGTGCAGAGCTACAGTCGATACTGAGGTCGGCTGGACGGGAGGGATGTCCGATATGAGCGCAGAGCCTGCTGAAGCCCTTGACGTGCTACGCGAGATCTGGCGCAGCCAGGGCCAGACGGCCGCCGACCTGGACGACTCAGGCGAGCAGAAGTCCTGCAAGCGGATGGACGACGCCGGCGTCGGATTCGACAACTTCGCCGCGGACGGCGATCTCGCGGGCGCGTGGCGTGCGAAGCTGGCCCGCGAGGGCAAGCTCAGCGGCTCGGGGGGCACCGTCCGGGATCTCGTCCTCGGGCCAGATGAGGCGCACTGAGCCACTCACGCACCTGACGGCGGGGAGACGCTGCGTGGAGTATCCGGGAACCGTCGGTGAGCTGACGCAGAGCCTGCGGCGGGGGGGCTACCTGGCCGATCGCGGCCTGGCCACCGCGCTGCTGGTGTCGCTCTCGCTGCACCGGCCAGTGCTGCTCGAGGGCGAGGTGGGAGTCGGCAAGACCGAGGTCGCGAAGGTCCTCGCCAGCGTCTTCGACCGCAGGCTGATCCGGCTGCAGTGCTACGAGGGCATCGATACCTACCAGGCTCTCTACGAGTGGGACTACGCGCGGCAGATGCTGCAGATCCGCGCGCTGTCTGAGCGCCAGGCGGCCGACGAGGAATCGGTGGACAAGCTGTTCGGCCCGAAGTTCCTGCTCGAGCGGCCCCTGCTCGAGGCCGTCCGGGCTGGTGACCAGGCCGTGCTGCTGATCGACGAGATCGACCGGGCCGACGACGAGTTCGAGGCGTTTCTGCTCGAGATACTGTCCGACTTCCAGATCACCATCCCGGAGATCGGGACGATCTCCACCACGTCGCCGCCCGCGGTGGTCCTGACCTCCAACCGCACCAGGGAGCTGCACGACGCGCTGCGGCGTCGCTGCCTCTACCACTGGATCGGGTACCCGTCGCAGGATCGGGAGGTCGAGATCGTCCTTGTCCGCGAGCCCGGCGCGGTCGAAGAACTCACGCGCAAGGTGGTCCGGGCGGTGCACCGGCTGCGTGAGCTCGACCTGGCCAAGCCCCCCGGCGTCGCGGAGACCATCGACTGGGTTCGCACGCTCGGTTTCCTGGGCGAGACCGACCTCACACCGCAAACGGCCGGCGACACGCTGGGAGCGGTCATCAAGGACCGGGACGACCTGGACCTGGTCCGCGACAATCTGGAAGAGATCACGTCGGGTGCGTGAGCACGGGACGCCTGACTCGCCGGTTGCGCAGCGACCGCCGCTTGCCGAGCTGCTGGTCGGATTCGGGCGTGAGCTGCGGAGCGCCGGACTCACCGTCGGGACCGGCGACGTGCTGACCTACTGCTCGGCGATGACGCCACTCGATCCGACTGACTTGCTCGACCTGTACTGGGCGGGCCGGACGACGCTGGTCAGCAGACCAGATGACATCGCCACCTATGACGCGGCGTTCCGCCGTTACTTCCTGGCCGACGGGGCCCAGGCCGCCGAGCTGCTGATGCTCCGGGCCACGGCGGCCGCTGAGACGCAGGCCGAGTTCGTGCTGCCCGGCACCGAGCCGGGCGCCACCGACGAGGAAGACGAGCCGCCCCGGCTGGGCTGGATGGCGTCCGACGTCGACGCGCTCAAGCACCGGTCGTTTGCCGCCTGCACACCCGCCGAGCTCGCAGCGCTGCGCCGGATCATGGCAAGGCTGCGACTGACGCCGCCGCGCCGGCGCACCCGGAGGACCCGGCCGGCATCGTCTGGTCGCAGGCCGGACCTCCGGAAGACGATCAGGGACTCGATGCGCATGCACGGCGAGCCCGGCGAACTGTTCTTCCGTCAGCGCAAGACGCGGCTTCGGCCGCTCATCCTGATCCTCGACGTATCCGGGTCCATGGCCGACTACTCGCGACACCTGCTCCAGTTCGCGCACACGGCCAAGCACGCGGCCGCGAAGGTCGAGGTGTTCTGCTTCGGCACGCGGCTCACCCGGATCACCAAAACGCTGGAGCACCGGCGGCCCGACAGCGCGCTGGATCTCGCGTCCCGTGCGGTGGTCGACTGGGAGGGCGGCACCCGGATCGGGCAGTCGCTCGACACCTTTGTCCGGCGCTGGGGCCGTAGCGGGCTGTGCCGCGGCGGCGTCGTGGTGATCTGCTCCGACGGCCTCGACCGCGGCGACCCGGAGCAGCTCGCGGCCGTCATGGACCGGCTGTCCAGGCTCTGCTACCGGCTCGTGTGGCTGAACCCGCACAAGGGGGACGACCCGAACTTCCGGCCCAGCACGGTGGGCATGATGGTGGCGGCACCGCACATCGACCTGCTGCTGTCGGGGCACGACCTGGCCAGCCTGGAACAGCTGGCGGCGATGCTGCCGGCGCTGAACTAGCCGGACAGGGGCGAAGGGAGCGCGTCGTGCGATGGAGCGTCGGCATCGAGGCGGCGGGCGAGCGCGTGCTCAGCCGGGAGGAGATCGTCGAGCTAGCTGACGCGATCGCCCGCAGCAACGGCATCGCCACCGGGATCGGCACCAACCGCTACGGGGCACAGCTCGTGGTTGACGCCGACAGCCGGGAGGACGCCATCGCCCGCGCGACGCGGATATTCCTTGAGGCGGCCGCCACGGCGGGGCTGCCAGCCGCTCCTGTGGTGCGCAGCGAGGCCGTCAGCGAGGCCGTCAGCGAGGCCGAGGACGAGCTGGACGGTTACCGGTGATCCGCCTCGGCTCGCTGGCGGGCTACCCGTTCGAGGGACCGCGGCTGCTCGGCGGGTGGACGCCGCCGCAGGTCGCCGCCGTCTACGCGATCGCGTACAAGCCCGACCCGGACACCAGGCCGGAGCGGTACGCGGTGAGTTACGTCGGCCACTCCGACGACCTGTCGGCGGAACGGTTCCCGTTCCAGCACCCGCGGGCGGCCTGCTGGGTGCGCCGGGCCGGCTTCAAGTGGAA
>JASHPF010000137.1 GCA_030038295.1 Streptosporangiaceae bacterium | reverse complement strand
CACGACCGTGATGACCGTGCTCGACCGGCTCGCCAAGAAGGGCTTTGCCCGGCGGGAGCGTCATGGGAGGGCATGGCACTATCGTGCGGCAGAAAGTCGGGAAGCGTACGTGACCGAACTCATGCTGAGTGCGCTGGACCAGACCGGGGACCGGCAGGCCGCGCTGGCGCGATTCGCCCGCAGCGTGTCCGGCACCGAGGCCCAGACCCTGCTGCGCGCCCTCGGAACGCTCGGCGAGGCAGCCAGGGGCTAGGTCGTGTCCACTGCCGACCTGATCCTCGCCGCGATTGCCGTTGGCTGCATTCCGGCGGCTAGCGCGCTCGCCACCGCTTCCTGGCCGCGCCGGTCGCCGGTGGCCGCCATCCTGCTGTGGCAGGCGCTAGGGCTGAGCTGGGGACTCGCCGCCGTCGGCGCCCTCGTCGGGTTCGCCGTGACCGGCAGCGGCGCGGCGATCGGCACGGGCGCGCTCGGCCGGCTAGTCAGCCTGGCCAGGGCGGCCAACCCCGCGGCCCTGGCGGTGGCGATCGGGCCGGCGCGGGTGGCCTGCCTGGCGGCTGGCCTGCTTCTGCTCGGCGTGCTCTGCTGGATCCTCGTGGCGGCGACCGCGTCGGTGCTGCGCGCCCGGCAACGACAGCGGGAGCTGCTCAGGCTGCTAGCCAGGGGCGACCCCAAGGTCCCCGGCGCCCTCGTCGTCGACCACCCGGCCGCGGCGGCGTACTGCCTGCCGGGTCTCCGGCCCGAGATCGTGATCAGCGCCGGGGCGCTCGACCTGCTCGATGCCCATGAACTCGCGGCTGTGCTCGCCCACGAGCGAGCGCACCTCAGGGAACGCCACGACCTCGTGCTGCTGCCGTTTCTCGCGCTGCTGCGCGCGTTCAGCTGGGCGGGCGTCGCGACCGGCGCCTATCGTGCCGTCGCGCTGCTGCTGGAAATGCACGCCGACGACCGGGTACTGCGCCAGTTGCCGGCCAGAGAACTGGCGACGGCCCTGCTCCGGGTGGGAGCGGCCGGTGGCGGCGGAGTGCCTGCCGGAGCCCTCGCGATGGCAGGCCCGCAACTGGAGTGCGAGGTCGCGGCGCGAGTGATCCGGCTGCTGCGTCCACCGCCGGTGCTGGGCGGGGCAGCGACCTGTTTGGTGCTGTTCCTGTCCACCGTGCTCGTCGCCGGGCCCGCCATCCTGCTGATGCTGCCGCTGCGCTGAGCGCTGGCCTACGTCCGGTCGGGCAGCTAGTCGGCGACGCTGATCCGCAGCCGGCGGAACCCGCGGCCCTTGCTCTCGATCTTCACGACGCTGATCCGGCCGATGTGCTTGGTGCTTGCCACGTGCGTTCCGCCGTCGGCCTGCTGATCCAGGCCCACGATGTCGACGATCCGCACCGCCGCCACGTCTGGCGGCACCAGGTTGGTGGCGGTCCTGATGATGTCCGGCAGCTCGAACGCCTGCGCGCGCGGCAGCACCCGAACTTCGATCCGCCGGTCAGCGCCCACCTCGGCGTTGCACGCTGCTTCTACCGCGTCGCGGAAGCCGGCCGGCAGCTCGGGCAGGTCGAAGTCCATCCGCGCCGTGAGCGGCTCCATGTTGCCGCCCGTGACGAGCGCGCCATAGTCGCGATACACGACGCCGCACAGCACATGCAGGGCGGAGTGAGTCCGCATGAGAGCGGTCCGCCGATCATCCGCGATCGCACCGCGGACGGTGGTGCCCGGCGGCGGGAGCGGGTCGCCATCGGCGGGGATCAGGTAGAGATCGTCACCCTTCCGCACGCCGGCGATCCGGGTCTGCACGCCGCCCCAGAGCAGGACGCCCTCGTCCGGCGGCTGGCCGCCGCCGCCGGGATAGAAGGCCGAGCGATCAAGCACGATGCCATCCGGAGCACTGGCCAGCACGACCGCGGGCCACTCGCGCAGGGTCTGGTCGGCCAGCTCAAGCCGGTGCGTGCGCCACTGCGCCTCGGTCAACAGACAGCTCCGATCACGTCGTCACGCCCCCGTGGCGATCTACCGGGACCCGTACTGACGATCTACCAGGGCCCGTACGGGCCCTGCCGGGTGCCAGGCCGGGTCGATCGCACCTTCGGCCGGACATCGACCAGGTAGATCGCCGCCACGACGAACGCGGCGATCGGGAAGATGCTGAGCAGCGCGAGGTAGCCGACGGCACCGCCGATGCCGATCACGAACGCGACGCCGAGGATCACCAGCCACAGCGGCTTGGTCTGCTTGCCAGCCGCGGGGAACGCCGTCGACGGACGAATGATCACGTCGACGAACGCCCAGGCCTCGACGACGAAGGCGCCGAGCAGCAGCACCCAGAAGAACAGGTTGATGACCGACAGGGCCGTCGGGTTCACGATCGTCACGACGTCACGCTACCTGCTCTGGCCTGGTGGCGGGAACCGGTACAGAGCTGCCCCCGGTCCCGACTGCCGCGCCTCCAGATCGGCCGGGTCGCCCTCCGGCTCCTCGCCCGGCTCGGCTGGCTCGTCCTCGCCGACCGTGTACTGCCCGATCGCGAGCTTGCGCGGCCCCGCCCCGAGCGCGGCCGGGCTGATGTTCTCGGGCCAGGTAAGCTCGGCCGCGTCCGGGGGCAGCCCCGCTTCGTCGTCGGCGAGCTGCGCCGCCTCCGCCCTCGACATCGCGGTTTGCCTGCGGAACGAGTCGTAGATCTCGATCAGCATCTGCTTCTGCCGCTCGGTCAGCTCGCGATCGGTGAGCACGGCCTCCCTGACCACCGAGCCGGCTGGCCTGTCCTCCAGAAAGCCTGCCTGTACGTACAGCGCCTCAGCCGAGATCCGCAACCCCTTCGCGATCTGCTGGAGAATGTCGGCGCTCGGCCGGCGCAGCCCCCGCTCGATCTGACTGAGGTACGGATTGGAGATGCCTGCCGACTGGGCTAGCTGGCGCAGCGAGATCTTGGCCTGCTCGCGCTGCTCCCTGATGTAGGCACCGATGGCGCTCACATTGACTGGACTCATGATGCCAGTCTCGCACCGAGGTGCTTGCAGCTGCAAACAGCCTGCTAGCACGCGCTAACTAGCCGGCATCTTGGGCTTGTCCATACGTAGTTGAGAGATTACTGAGGGTAGTTCCACGGGGCAGTGCTTCCGCCATGCCCAGGGGGACTTCATGCCCAAGCCAGTTGGCTCCGACCAGCGCTACATGCCAGGGCTGGACGGACTCCGCGCCATCGCGGTGCTGGCTGTCATTGCCTTCCACGAGCAGTTCAGCTGGGCGCAGGGCGGCCTGCTTGGCGTCGGCGTGTTCTTCACGCTAAGCGGCTACCTCATCACCGACCTGCTGCTGGGCAAGTGGGTCAGCACCGGCCGCCTGCACCTGGGCAACTTCTGGGCACGCCGCGCGCGCCGTCTGCTGCCCGCGCTGTTCGTCATGCTGGTGCTCGTGACCGGGTGGGTCACCCTGTTCGACCGGGCGCGCCTGGGCAGCCTGCGTGGCGCCGTGGCCGCCGCAGCGACGTACTCGAGCAACTGGTATCTGATCGTGGTGAACCAGTCGTACTTCGCCAGGTTCGCCCCGCCGCAGCCGCTCGACCACCTCTGGTCACTGGCCGTCGAGGAGCAGTTCTACCTGCTGTGGCCGTGGCTGCTGCTGGCAGGGTTGCTGTGCGTCCGGCGCCGCGGGCCGGGCGGAGTCCGCTGGCTCATCCTGCCGACGCTGGTGCTGGCCGGGGCCTCCGCCGTCGCGATGTACGTGCTGTATCACCCGGCCGTCGATCCGACGCGGGTCTATGAGGGTACCGACACCCGGGCCTGCGGGCTGCTCATCGGAGCGGCGCTCGCGATGGCGTGGCCGAGCAGCCGGGCGGCGCGGGCAGGCAAGACCACGAGCCGTCTACTCGACGGTCCCGCGGTCGCGGGCCTTGTCGTCATCGCACTGATGATCTGGCGGGTCGGCCAGTACTCGACGTTCCTCTACCAGGGCGGGCTGGTCGTGCTCAGCATCGCGACCGCAGCCGTCGTGGCGGCGGTTGCCTGCCCCGGCAGCCTGGTCGGCTCGGCTCTCGGCTGGCGCCCGCTGCGCTGGATCGGCGTCCGGTCGTACGGCATCTATCTGTGGCACTACCCGGTCATCGTGCTGACGACGCCGGCCAACGCCAGGGAGAGCCTGCCGCGCATAGCGGCTCAGGTGGCGGCGACGATCGCGCTGGCGGCGCTGTCCTGGCGATATGTCGAGGAGCCGGTCCGCCGCGGCGCGCTCGAGCGAGCGTGGCGCCGGGTCAGGGCCCGCCGCCTCACCGCGCTCGGCCCGGCCAGGCTGACGGTGGCGGCCGTGTCGGTCGGGGTCCTCGGGGTGGCCTGTGCCGGGCTGGCCGGAATAGGCGGCATCCCCGCAGCGGCGTCGAGCGCGGCCACAGTCGCCGCCGGCAGCGGCGGGGTGTCCGCGACGACAAACTCGGTGGCCGGGGCCGGCCGCGCCGCCGCGGACCAGCGTCACTGCGACTCGGCGAGCCGGGGGGCCAGCTGCGGTTCGGCAGGCCGGCCAGGCTCGCCTAGCCCGTCACCCACAGCGCCGCAGCAGGACCAGCTGCGCACGTCCTGCACCGCGGTCGCGCACATTGGCGACTCCACGTCCGACGGCTTGGTCTCGCCGGACTACCTGCCTGACCCTGGACAGCGAATTCAGGCTCGCTATCAAGACGTCGGGGTGCAGACCGTGTACACCGACATCACCGGCGCGCGGTCGATCGTCGAGACACTGCCGGGCACGACGAATGGCTACCAGGCCGCACAGAACCTGAACAGTCAGGGCTTCCACGGCTGCTGGGTGATCGCGCTCGGCACCAACGACACCGCCGACGTCGCGGTCGGATCCAACGTCGGGCTCGCGGCCAGGATCACCGAGATGATGCAGGTGACCCACGGCGAACCCGTCATGTGGGTCAACGTGATCTCGCTGCTCAACTCGGGTCCGTACTCCGAGGCCGACATGCAGCAATGGAACAGCGCGCTGCTGCAGGCCTGCTCCAAGTACCCGAACATGCGGGTGTTCAACTGGGCCGCCGTGGCGCAGCCGGGCTGGTTTATCAACGATGGCATCCACTACACCTCGGCTGGCTACGAAGAGCGCGCGCTCTACATCGCAGACGCGCTGGCGCTAGCCTTCCCGCAGGTCAGGTCGAGCTCGAGCTGCCTGATCAGCCTGCCCAGCTCGCTGACCTCGCCGTCGCCGAGCGGTCAGGCCTCCCCGTCCGCCACCCCGGCGCCGTCGAGCTCACCCCCGCTCAAGCCAGCAGCTGCCGCACGGCCCTGACCTCGCCGACCACCCGGTCCCCGCCGGTGACCGGGCTGGTCGCGAGCCCGTCCAGAGCCGCTAGGTCGACGCCGGGCTCGGCGTCGACGCCGAGGCTGCGCAGCAGCGCGACCGTCACGGGCACGCGGGCGCGCGCGGCCCCGTCCTCAATCTTGAAGGCGGCCGCCCGACCGTCCGCGAGCGCGAATCCCTCGACGCCCTCGGCGCCAGACTTGACCAGCAGGCCGGGCACGGCCGTCATCAGCGTCCGTTCGGGTCGGGCCGTCCCTGACGTCCACTCCGGGTGCGCGCGCATCGCGTCGGCAACGGTCCGCTCTGGGGTGCCGGCCCCGGCCAGCACCAGCGCACGGAATGCCCGAGCGAGCCCGGTCACCGAGATCGCGAACACCGGCGCGCCACAGCCGTCCACGCCGATCGCGCTCACCGGCTCCGCGGCGAGCTCGCTCAGCAGGGCCCTGATCCGCTGCTGCAGGGGATGGCCGGGATCGGTGTAGCTAGCCGTCGGCCAGCCGGCCACCACACAGGTCGCTAGCATCGCCGCGTGCTTCCCGCTGCAGTTCATGTGCACCCGGTCGGCGGGCTCGCCCGCCACCAGCATGGCTCGGTACTCGCGCTCGTCGAGCGGCCGGTCCGCCGGACACTGCAGGTCGTCCTCGGTCAGCCCGGCTGCCGCCAGGATCTTGCGGACGCCGCTGACGTGGAAATCCTCGCCGGAGTGGCTGGCCGCGGCCAGGGCTAGCAGCTCGCCGTGGAGATTAAGCCCGCAGTGGAGCATGCCGGCCGCCTGGAAAGGCTTGTTCGACGACCGCGGGTACATGGGCGTCGTGACCGGGCCGAGAGATGCCAGCACCGATCCATCGGCGGCCAGGACGGCGACCGCGCCACGGTGCACGGACTCGGTGCGGCCGGACCTGACCACCTCGGCCAGCGCGGGATTCTCCAGGACGCCGGCGACGGACGCGTTCTCCGGCCGGTCAGCAGTGATCGGGCACCCCCAGCATCGTGCGCGCCACCGCCGGGCTGAGTGCCGGCCGCTGCGCGAGCTCGGCCGCCGCCGCCGCCCGTTCGACGAGTTCGGCGTTGCTGGCCACCGGCCGACCCCGCGCGAACGTGATCGTGTCCTCCATCCCGACCCGCAGGTGGCCGCCCGCTGCCAGCGCGCCGAACAGTACCGGCAGCGACGAGCGGCCGATCCCGGTCGCCGACCAGGTCGCGCCGGGCGGGAGCGCGGCAGCCGCCTGGACCAGCGTCGCGCAGTCGCCGGGCATCCCGCCGGGGACGCCCATGACCAGGTCGCAGTGCACGTGCCCGCCAGCGGGCTCGCCCAGCTCGGCCAGCAGCCGGTGCAGCGCCGCGATGTGGCCAAAGTCGAACAGCTCGAACTCCGGCACCACACCGAGCGCCTTCGTCTTCGCGTACAGGTCCTTCATGAAGCCCCACGGGTTCAGGAACACCTCGGTACCGAAGTTCACCGTGCCGCAGGTCAGCGAGCAGGCGTCGGGAACGGCGTCGAGCACCGCCAGCCGCCGCTCGAAGCTGTCGGTGACCGCACCGCCGGTAGACAGCTGGACGATCAGGTCGGTGGCCCCGCGCAGCGCCTGAACGGTGTCGACCAGCCGGCCGACGTCCAGGGTCGGCTTCGCCGCGTCGTCCCTGATGTGCACGTGGATCACCGCCGCCCCCGCCTGCTGGCACGCCATGGCCGTGGCGACCAGCTCGTCAAGGGTGACCGGCAGCGCGGGAACCGCGTCTTTCTCGACTTCCGCCCCGGTCGGGGCGACCGTGATCAACGTGCCAGGCATGCTGGGAGCGCCTCCTGCCGAGCCGAGCCGTTACGGGCGACGGCAGTCTACGCGGCGGCCGTTTCCGTGGCAGAATCCTCATCTCATGCGGGCGGTCGTGCAGCGAGCCAGCCGGGCCAGTGTCACGGTGGCCGGCGCGGTCACCGCCGAGCTCGCGGCTCCGGGCCTGGTGGTGCTCGTCGGGGTCACCCACACCGACTCGGCGGCGACCGCCGCGGCGCTGGCCGCCAAGATCTACCACCTGCGGATCCTGGCAGGCGAGAGGTCATGCGCCGACCTCAACGCGCCGCTGCTCGTGATCAGTCAGTTCACCCTCTACGCGGACACGACAAAGGGACGCCGTCCGAGCTGGAGCGCCGCCGCTCCGGCGGCCGTGGCCGAGCCCTTGGTCACCGCGTTCGCCGACGCGCTGACCGCGCTCGGAGCCACCGTGTCGACCGGCGCATTCGGCGCCGATATGCAGGTGGAACTCGTCAACGACGGTCCGGTCACGCTGGTGCTTGACAGCTAGCCGTGCACGGCCGGGACGGGGCCGGTGCCGGCCAGGTAGCGACGCGCGAATAGCAGCGACTCGGAGAGGTCCGCCTGCCGGTCGGCGAGGGTCGGCACCCGGTGCGTGCTCACTTCGAGCACCACGTATCCCCGGTAACCGGTGCGGCTGAGCCAGGTCAGCAGCTCGGCGCAGGGCTGCGTGCCGTGGCCAGGGACGAGGTGTTCGTCCGGCAGCCCCGGCTTGGTGCCGTCGCCGAGATGCACGTGCGCGAGCCTGCTGCCCAGGTCCTTCGCCATAGCCAGCACATCCGAGCCCGACACCGCAGCGTGCGACACGTCCAGCGTGACCGCCGCCGACTCCATCTCCAGCGGGTTCCAGTGCGGGGCATACGCCGCGATCTCCGTCTCGCCCCGCAGCAGCGGATACAGATTTTCGACCGCGAACGTGACGCCGCCCCGCTCGGACATCTCCGCGATCCCGGTCTCGAAGTACCGCGCGTAATCGCGCTGCCAGCGGAACGGCGGGTGGACAACGACGACGCCAGCCCCGAGCGCCTCGGCCAGCTCGCGCGAGCGGTCCAGCTTCAGCCACGGGTCGCGCCCCCACACGCGCTGGGTGATGAGCAGGTTCGGGGCATGCACCGCGACAACCGGGATGCCGTAGTAGTCGGACAGCTTGCGCAGCACCTCGGCATCCTGGCTGACTGGGTCCGTGGTCACCATGACCTCGACGCCGTCGTAGCCGAGGCGGGCCGCCGTCTCGAACGCATCCGGAGTGCGCTCGGGAAACACCGAGGCAGTCGACAGCGCAACCTTGATGGCTGTCACGTGCGTGACCTGCGCAATCGCCCTCCTTCGACCGGCGCGGAGGACCGGTCCCGCGGCCAGCCGCGGGCATAGCCCCCCGTGTGCTCGGCTGCCCGGTTGACCCGGGCGGCCACGTCCCCCGTCTAGCTTATGTCGGCCGGGCGCCGGCACCGCCAGCGCCGGCCGGCCGGGCAGCGGGACTGTCAGCGGGACCCAGTAGCGTCCGAGCATGCAGCGATCGGCGGCGGCTAGCGCGTACGTGTGCTCGGTGTGTGGCTGGCGGACCACCCGGTGGGCGGGTCGATGTGGTGACTGCGGCGGCTGGGGGACGGTGACCGAGGGCCCGGCCGGTGATCTGGTCGGCCGCGCCCGATCGGGTCCGCAGCTACGGGCGGCCGAACCGGCCAACCCGGCGCTGCCGATCGGCCGGGTCGACGCTGCCGCCGCGCAGACGCAGCCCACCGGCCTCGACGAGCTGGACCGGGTGCTCGGTGGGGGTCTGGTGCCCGGCGCCGTCGTGCTGCTGGCTGGTGAGCCCGGCGTCGGGAAGTCGACGTTGCTGCTGGCGGCGGGTGCCCGCGCAGCGGCCTCGGGGCGCGTGCTCTACGTGACCGGTGAGGAATCGGCGGCACAGGTACGGCTGCGCGCCGACCGGATCGGAGCCGTGAGCGACTCGCTCTACCTCGCCGCCGAGACGGATCTTGCCGCGGTTCTCGGCCACATCCAGGCGGTCGATCCGACCTTGCTCATCGTCGATTCGGTGCAGACGATCAGCATGGCCGGGGTGGACGGCGTGCCGGGCGGCGTCACCCAGGTTCGCGAGATCACGGCGGCGCTGACCGCGCTGGCGAAGCGGCGGACGCTGACGACGGTGCTAGTCGGGCACGTCACCAAGGACGGGTCCGTGGCCGGGCCGCGCACCCTCGAGCACCTGGTCGACGTCGTGCTGACGTTCGACGGCGATCCGCGTGGCCAGCTCCGGATGGTGCGCGCGCTGAAGAACCGGTTCGGTCCGACGGACGAGTTCGGCTGCTTCGAGCTCGCCGAGGACGGCATGGCGGGCCTGCCAGACCCGAGCGGCCTGTTCCTGTCGGAGCGGCACGACCCGGTGCCCGGCACGTGTGTGACGGTGACACTCGAGGGCCGCAGGCCGCTGCTGGCAGAAGTGCAGACGCTGGTGTGCCCGACGGCGGGCGAGCTGCCGCCGCGCCGGGTCGTGTCCGGTCTGGACTCGGCGCGCGTTGGCATGATGCTGGCGGTGCTGCAGCGCCGGGCCGACCTGCAGCTCGGCAAGCGCGACGTCTACGCCGCCAGCGTCGGCGGTGTCCGCCTGACCGAGCCCTCTGTCGACCTGGCTGTCGGGCTCGCGGTCGCGAGCGCGATGGCCGACATCAGCGTGCCGCTCGATCTCGTGGCTTTCGGCGAGGTCGGGCTCGCGGGCGAGATCCGCCGGGTCGCAGGCGTCCAGCGGCGCATCGCGGAGGCTGAGCGGCTCGGTTTCCGGCGGGCGATCATCCCGGCCGGCTCGGTTCCTGCGCACGACGGCCGGCCAGCCGGTGTCCGCCGTCTCGCCGACGTACGGGCCGTTCGCCAGGCAGCCGGCCCGCTGGAGGTGACGGCCGTGAGCGACATGCGCGCGGCCATCGTCGCCGCGCTCGGCCGTAGCGTCAGCGACGCCGACGTCCCCGGCTAGCCTGCTCACCGGTCGGCCGGTCGCCGCTCGTGACTAGACTGCCGGTGGCGGCGAGCACCGAGGCAGGTCACGCAGTGAGCATGGGCCGGGACGAGCACCGACGCACCGCCCTCGCCATGGTCGCGCCGGGGACCGCGCTCCGGGATGGCCTGGAGCGAATCGTGCGAGGCAATACCGGCGCGCTGGTAGTCGTGGGCTGCGACGCGGTCGTACAGGCCATCTGCTCCGGCGGCTTCGACCTGGATACCGATTTCTCCGCCACTCGGCTGCGCGAGCTGGCGAAGATGGACGGCGCCATCGTGCTCGATCAGGCGGCCCGTCGTATCCTGCGGGCCGCCGTCCAGCTCGTACCCGATCCGCGCCTGCCGACCTCGGAGTCTGGCACCCGGCATCGGACGGCAGAGCGGACGGCGCGGCAGACCGGCTTCCCGGTCATCACCGTCAGCAAGTCGATGCGGACGATCGCGGTGTTTGCGGCGGGCGAGCGGTATGTGCTCGAGGACTCGGCCGCCCTGCTCGCCAGGGCGCACCAGGAACTCGACACCCTGGAGCGCTATCGCCGGCGGCTGGATGAGGTGACCCGGGTCCTGACCGCCCTCGAGATCGAGGACCGCGCGACGGTAGCCGACATCGCGCTGGTGGTCCAGCAGCTCGAGCTGGTGCGGCGGGTTACCGACGCGGTCGCGGGCTACCTCGTCGAGCTTGGCACCGACGCTGGTCTGCTCCGGCTTCAGCTCGACGAGCTCACGGCGGGTACCCGCCGGCAGCGTGAGCTGCTGCTGCGCGACTACGAACCCGACACGGCAGAACCCGGTTCGCAGCCAGCCGCCCGCGCCGCCGACCGCCTGGCCGCCCTCGATGCCGACGCGCTGGCTGACCTTCGGGCCGTGGCGGCCACGATCGGACTCGAGCGGCCCGGTGATCCGGCCGGGAAGGTCAGCCCGCGCGGCTACCGAGTGCTCGGACAGATTCCCCGGCTGGCACCGGAGCTGAGCGATCGGCTGATCCTGCAGTTCGGCGGCCTGCAGAAATTGCTGTCGGCGAGTGCTCAGGACCTGTGGCAGGTACCCGGGCTGGACCCGGCGCTGGCGGCGACCATCAGAGACGGGCTCTCCCGGGTTGCGGAGGCGGCCCTGCTTGACCGGTACCCCTAGCCGATCAGGAACGTCACGCTGTTGCTCACGGCCGGGCCAGCGGTAGCCGTAGCCCTATAGCGGCCGGCCGGGGCCATCGGACCAGGCATCGGGCAGCCCGCCGAGGAGTACTGCTCATTCCAGGTCATGGCCACCACGGTCGGCACGCCCGGGTGCAGCGTCACGAACTGCGTCACCGCGCCCTCGGCGCACTCCGCCGATGTCCAGATTCTTCCCGGCCCGGCCGATATCTGCAGCTGGACGTGCGCGGCACCGATGTCAAACAGGCACGAGTAGCCCGCGGTGGATGCCACGTCGACGGCGAACTCGGCCAGCTGGCCAGCCGGGTAGCGCGGCGCCGTGGCGGACAACTGCAGCCCGACACTTGTGGCCGGGCAGGAGGGCGCCGCGAGGCGCGCGGGCAGCGAGGTTGGCCGCCCGGCCCGCGCGGCCGCTGTTGCGTCGGTTACCCCTCGCAGCGCCGGGTCGAGCAGCCGGGCCGACGACCCTATAGAGCCGCTGCCGAGGGTCACCGCCACTGACCGGGCCGACCGACCGCCGAGGCGATCGGCACGGGCGCTGATGCCGAGTGCCCCGGCCGCGGCCCAGCTCGACACGCCCAGCACGGAGAGGCTGACGAGCAGCGCAACGGCGCGCCGCCGCCAGTAGACGACGGCGGCCGAGTTTGGCGCCGCACCGGCTGGCCTCGCAGCCATGTCACGAAGTATCTAAGAGCGGGCAGGTAAGTCCGTCTCGACCCGCCGGCGCCGGTGTTGTCGGTCGGTGCTGCGCGGCCGCTCGCGTGCGAGGATCGACGTGCTATGACCACGTCCCTCCCGGCCACCGTTTCTTACCTAGCGACCGTGTGCGACTGGTACTCGTCCCATGCGCGTGACCTGCCCTGGCGTCATGCGGACGCAACACCGTGGTCGATTCTGGTGAGCGAGGTCATGCTGCAGCAGACGCCCGTCAGCCGAGTACTGCCCGCCCACGCGGCCTGGCTGCGGCGATGGCCAGAGCCTGCCGCGCTGGCCGCGGCCAGCGCGGCGGACGCGGTCCGGCAGTGGGACCGGCTCGGCTACCCGCGTCGGGCGGTGCGGCTGCACGCCAGCGCGGTACTGATGACGACGCGGTATGGCGGGCATGTGCCCGCCACGGCGGACCAGCTGCGGAGCCTCCCTGGCGTGGGCGCCTACACCGCCGCGGCGGTCGCGAGCTTCGCGTTCGGCGAGCGGCAGGCCGTGCTGGACACGAACGTTCGCCGCGTGCTCGCGCGGCTCGTGATCGGCGCAGCGCGGCCCGCACCCGCGCTCACGGTAGCCGAGCGGCAGCTCGCCGAGCGGCTGCTGCCCGCAGGCGGCGCCCTGGCGGCACGGTGGTCCGTGGGCATCATGGAGCTTGGCGCCCTCGTCTGCACCGCGGCACGGCCGCGCTGCGACCACTGCCCTCTCGCGGGCCGGTGCGCCTGGGTGCGACTCGGACGGCCGGCGGCGCCATCCAGGCGGCCAGCGCCCGGTTATCACGGCAGCGACCGGCACTGCCGCGGCCACCTGCTGGCCGTGCTCCGGGGCGCTGCCGGGCCAGTGCCGGCTGCCACGCTCGAGGCGGCCTGGCCGGAGGCTGCGCAGCGCGCTAGGGCACTGGGCGGGCTGATCGACGACGGCCTCGTCACCCGCGGCGCGGACGGCTCGCTGGCCCTGCCAGGCGACGCAGAGCGCGCCTCGGCTACGTCCTAGTCGCGGCGGCCGCCGACTTGATGCCCGATACCTGGCGATGTCCGGCGAAACAGGCCTACCATGACGTCTACATCTGACCACCGGCCAGAGTGCTGCTTCGTATCCGCTCGGCACTTCCAGATCGGGGCCGGCTACGTGCTGCACCAACGACGGCCGCTCGGTTACGCGCTGCTGCTGGCGGCCCTGCTGACAACCGCGATCGGCTGCGGGAGCTCGGCACCGCCACCATCATCGTCAGGCACGAAGACGGCTGCTCAGATCGTCACCGCGATGAAGGCGGCCGCCGACTCCGCGACCAGCGTGCGCATGACCGGCTCCGGGAAGAACGGTTCCAGCACGCTCAGTTTCGACCTGAGCTTCGTTGGTAATTCCGATCTGTCCGGGTCATTCACCGAGAACGGCACGCGTCTCGCGATTGAGGTCGTGGCCGGCCGGACCTACATCGACATCAACCAGGGCTTCCTCAAGATCGCTGACCTGCCAGCCTCGGACTGCGCCGCGGTCTGCGGCAGATGGGTCGAGGTGCCGGCCGCCGAGGCGAGCCAGATCGCCGGATCGATCACTCTGTCGTCGCTCCGCAAGCAGGTCTTCGGGACGATCCCCCTGTCCGCGAGCGCGAACGCGTCGCTGACCTTCGTGTCAGGTACCTACAACGGCCAGCCGGTGCTCACCGCGCACGGCGGCGGATACACGCTCGACGTCGCCAGCTCCGGGCCGCCGTATCCGCTCTTCATCGCCACCCCGGGCGGCGACGATGTCACGTTCTCGGAGTGGAATTCGGTGCCGGCGCTGACGCCCCCGCCGGCCAGCGAGGTCATCTCCCTCTGAGGCTCGGGCCCGGCCCAGGCATGGGCCGGGCACGCCAGCGCCGCGCGGCCCAGCCGGCCGCGCGGCGCTGCGCTGTCCTTCATGCCCGGCCGGGTGCTAATCCGACGCGGTTGTGGCCGTCGCGCCGCTGGCGCCAGCCTTCGTCTCGACCTCCACCGGCGGAGCGTCGGGGACTTCGGACGGCTTGTTGACCCCGGTAAAGGTGAACGTGGCGTCCTCGCCGCTGCCCTCGGCATCGACGATGACAATCTGGCCGGCCTTGAGCTCGCTGAACAGGATCTTCTCGGACAGGTGATCCTCGATCTCCCGCTGGATCGTCCGGCGCAGCGGCCGCGCCCCGAGCACCGGGTCGTATCCCTTCTCCGCCAGCAGCTTCTTGGCCGACGGCCGGATCTCGATGCCCATGTCGCGGTCCCGCAGCCGCTCGTCCACCTTGCTGATCATCAGGTCGACGATCTCGAAGATCTCTTCCTGGCTCAGCTGATGGAACACGATGACGTCGTCGACGCGGTTGAGGAACTCTGGCCGGAAGTGCTGCTTCAGTTCCTCCCCCACCTTGGCCTTCATCCGCTCGTACGAGCCACGAGATTCCGACGCCGTGCCGAAGCCGACCGTCACGCCCTTGGAGATGTCCCTCGTGCCGAGGTTCGTCGTCATGATGATGACGGTGTTCTTGAAATCGACCACGCGGCCCTGGGCGTCGGTCAGCCGCCCGTCCTCCAGGATCTGCAGCAGCGAGTTGAAGATGTCGCCGTGCGCCTTCTCGATCTCATCGAACAGCACCACGGAGAACGGCCTGCGCCGCACCTTCTCGGTCAGCTGCCCGCCTTCCTCGTACCCGACGTAGCCGGGCGGGGAGCCGAACAGCCGGGAGACGGTGTGCTTCTCCATGTACTCGCTCATGTCCAGCTGGATGAGCGAATCCTCGTCGCCGAACAGGAACTCGGCCAGCGTCCTCGACAGCTCCGTCTTGCCGACGCCGGAGGGCCCGGCGAAGATGAACGAGCCGCCGGGGCGCTTGGGGTCCTTCAGACCGGCCCTGGTCCGCCGGATCGCCTGAGACAGCGCCTTGATGGCGTCGTTCTGCCCGATGACGCGCCGGTGCAGCTCGTCCTCCATCCGCAGCAGGCGCTGCGACTCCTCCTCAGTGAGCTTGAACACCGGGATGCCAGTGGCAGTGGCCAGGACCTCGGCGATGAGCTCCTCGTTCACCTCGGCCGGCGTGTCCATGTCGCCGGCCTTCCACTCCTTCTCCCTGGCGTCCTTCTTGTCGATCAGCTGCTTCTCCTTGTCGCGGAGCGAAGCGGCCTTCTCGAAGTCCTGGGAGTCAATCGCCGACTCCTTCTCCCGCCGGACGTCAGCGATGCGCTCGTCAAAGTCGCGCAGGTCTGGGGGCGCGGTCATCCGGCGGATGCGCATCCGCGAGCCGGCCTCGTCGATCAGGTCGATGGCCTTGTCGGGCAGGAACCTGTCGCTGATGTATCTGTCGGCCAGCTGGGCCGCGGCTACCAGGGCGTCGTCGGTGATGGTGACCCGGTGATGGGCCTCGTAGCGGTCGCGCAGGCCCTTGAGAATCTCGATGGTGTGCGAGATCGTCGGCTCAGCGACCTGGATGGGCTGGAACCGCCGCTCCAGCGCGGCATCCTTCTCCAGGTGCTTGCGGTACTCGTCGAGCGTGCTGGCGCCGATCGTCTGCAGTTCGCCGCGGGCCAGCATCGGCTTGAGGATCGACGCGGCATCGATCGCGCCCTCGGCGGCACCGGCGCCGACGAGGGTGTGGATCTCGTCGATGAACAGGATGATGTCGCCGCGGGTCCTGATTTCCTTCAGGACCTTCTTGAGCCGCTCCTCGAAGTCACCGCGGTACCGGGAGCCGGCCACCAGGGCGCCAAGGTCCAGGGTGTAGAGCTGCTTGTCCTTCAGCGTCTCGGGCACTTCGCCCTTGACGATCTTCTGGGCTAGCCCCTCGACGACGGCGGTCTTGCCGACACCGGGCTCGCCGACCAGCACCGGATTGTTCTTGGTGCGGCGGGACAGCACCTGCATAACCCGCTCTATTTCCTTGTCCCGGCCGATCACCGGGTCAAGCTTGCCCTCACGGGCCGCCGCCGTCAGATTGCGGCCAAACTGGTCCAGCACAAGCGAGGTCGACGGCGCGCTCTCGGAGGGCGCGCCCGCGGCCGCGGGCTCCTTGCCCTGGTAGCCATGCAGCAGCTGGATGACCTGCTGCCGGACCCGGTTCAGGTCGGCACCGAGCCGGACGAGGACCTGGGCGGCAACGCCCTCGCCCTCCCTGATGAGCCCGAGCAGGATGTGCTCCGTGCCGATGTAGTTGTGGCCGAGCTGGAGCGCCTCACGCAGCGACAGTTCAAGAACCTTCTTAGCGCGCGGCGTGAAGGGGATGTGCCCGGACGGCGCCTGCTGGCCCTGCCCGATGATCTCCTCAACCTGCTGCCGCACGGCTTCGAGGCTTATCCCGAGCGACTCGAGCGCCTTGGCGGCTACGCCCTCGCCCTCATGGATCAGACCGAGCAGAATGTGCTCGGTGCCGATGTAGTTGTGGTTGAGCATCCTGGCCTCTTCCTGTGCCAGGACAACAACCCGCCGCGCCCGGTCGGTAAACCTCTCGAACATCTCGTCGCTCCTCACAGAGCGGTAGGTGAGGCACCCATACTGCCCCGTCCTTCCGCATGGTAGCCCGTATGCCGGGTGGCGCCACGGCGTGCGACACCGCACTAGCAACCACGTTCCCAGCTCGGGGGACGTTCATCCCATTCAAACCCAGGCTGGCTAGGCAGTGTTCCCGTGTACGCCGGCGGCGAAAGCAGGAGGGGCCGACTACGCCAGCAGCGAACGCGCAGGCCAGCGCGTCTACAGCCTGGGTAGCCCTCGCGGCGGGTATGAAAAGGTGCGAATCGGGCACGCGGCACCAGCGCCACCCTGGCCGGTGCGCGGTTGCTGGATCGCTGTTCCGGACGAGCGCGTCGCGGGGCGCGCGAAGGAATCGCCGGGCGTACGAAGGGCTAGCAGCTAGCCGATCCAGACCGGCGCCCCGCCCGCCGGGCCGGCCGGCCCCGGCACCTCCGGGCTCGCCCGTCGAACGGCCGCCGGGCGGGCTGGGTCTGCCGCGGCTGGCTACGGTCCGCCGTGGCCTGGTCGCGGCACAGTGGAATTAGCGGGATCTCACCGTTGGCGCGGCCGCGCTCCGGTCGTCCGAGCTTGGCGGCGACCCGCAGCAGCGAATAATCAGTGTGGCTGGGTGGGAAGGACGCCGATATCGCCGAGGCGCTCAGTGCGTCGCCTCGTATTCCTGAATGATCGACGCGGGAATGCGCCCGCGCTCGCTGACCTTCTCCCCGCGCTCGCGCGCCCACTGGCGAATTTCCGAACTCCGCTCACGACCTGGGCCGGTACGCGCCTTGCGGCGCCGCGGGCCACCACTAAGGCGTCTCGCGTGGGTGATGTATCCGCCGAAGATGTCGTGCAGTTCCTTCGCGTGTGCGGAACATACGTCGATCTCGTATGCGGTGCCGTCAACGGAGAACGCAACTGTCTCGTTGCCGTCGACCTCGCCGTCATGGGAGAGATCACAAACCACGGTCACTACGGTCTTCTGCACCATCCGGCTGCCTTTCACTGAAGTCTTTTAGGCACCTAAAGATATACCATGGCGCGCTGACCTGACAAATTCTCGATAGCCGTTTAACTATGGTCGCCGACGCGATCCGCGGGACGAAATCCTCGGCCCGGTGTAACTCACGGTAATCGACAGCCAGCCGCCGCCGGCTATCGCGGAGGGCTAACTCGCGTGTCGTCCGCGTCGTCATGTTCCGGGCTATCGGGGTCGTCGCCACGTTGCGCCCCGTCCACGGGCTCATGCTCGTCCGGAGCTGACTTATCCGCGCGAGACCGGCCCATCTCGTGCCTCAGGAACGCGACGATGGCGATGATGATCACGGCGCACATGAGCAGCGGCGGCGTGAGCGCAGACAAATCCTGCATACGGCACTCGTCCTCTCCCGGCTGGCCCGGTCCCGCGTCTCACAGGCTAGCCCCTAGCCCGCTCGCACCGGCAAATCCAGACGCCCGACAGCACGGCTGCCAGCAAGGACTGCCGCCGGGCCAGCAAAAGCAGACGCAGTGACCCGAACAATTCGCGGTGCTGTCGTGGGCCGTCGATCAAGGCCCGGCGGGGCAAAGGTCACGGTTGTGGCTGGTAACGACGGTAGCCGCGCTGCTCACAAACGCAGCAGCATACGTGTGTTGCCGAGCGTGTTGGGCTTCACCCGGTCGAGGTCAAGGAACTCGGCCACGCCCTCATCGTAGGATCGCAACAGTTCGGCGTAGACCTCAGGCGAGGTTGCCTGCCCGACGATCTCGGTAAAACCGTGCCGCTGGAAGAACGCCACCGCGAAGGTGAGGACGAATACCCGGTTAACGCCAAGTTCTCTGGCAGTCTCCAGCAGCGCGGCGACTATCAGATTGCCGACGCCACGGCCCTGATGTTCGGCCGCCACCGCAAGGGTGCGGATCTCGGCGAGATCTTCCCATATAACGTGCAACGCTCCGCAGCCCGCGATTTCCGCGTCGGGTGTGGTCGCGACCCAGAACTCCTGAACGTCCTCGTACAGCGTCACGGTCGGCTTGTCCAGCAGGCGCCCGGACTGGACGTTCGCATCGATCAGGGCACGAATAGCGCGGATGTCACCCGTCCGAGCCCGCCTGACCGCGTAGTCCATCTGTGTCCGCCTCCCGTTGTAGCCCTCGCTGCCGTGATCGCGCGCCGAATCAGCCCAGCTCAGCATCCCAAAGAAGGTCATACGGCGCCAATGAGCTGCCGCGAACTGAGCGTTACTTAGCTGGCACACATTGCAGCGAGTCGCGGCGGCGCAATCTCGGGCAGATCACGCGCAGATTACAGCGGCGGGCACGTCGCTGTATACGCTTCTGACCTGCGTGGATACGGCCACCGACGACGGCAGTGGCGGGCGGGCGGCACGTGTTGCGTCGCCTAGCTTCCAGCCAGGCAATTCGGGACTCGCTTCTGTTCGGCCGAGTGAAGCCAAAAATCTTTCCTGTTCTGGCCCGAACCGAAGGCTATTTCCATTACTCTGCATCGCGAATACCCGCTGCAGGAGAGCCTGCAGCGACCCGCCGAGTTCCTGATCGTGGCGGAGCGGCCGATCAGGAAGCCGGGGACCCACGGATCCCTGGGGTGAATCGGCGGCTGCGGACGCTGCACCGGTCTGCAGTCAGCCGTAGGGCTCCTCCGGCCCGAACCCGTCAGCTAACCCGGTAGGCGGCCGAGGAGAGGAGAGGGACGTGGCACGCATGCCCGCACGGCATGTAGCACGGAATTCAGCAGCTCTGGCCGATCACTCGGCATCCCTCGGACGCGCCACCCGGCGCCGATTTCCCTGGCCTGTTTTCGCCACTGCCGGGTCTGTCGCCGCGGCGCGACCCGCCCGGCTGGCGCGACTAGCGCGACCCGCCAGGGGGAGGCGCTCGGCGCGGCTCGCGCGGCGGGCAGTCGGGCTCGTCGCGGCACTCGCCGTCTGCTCCATCGCGCTCCCGGCCAGCCTTGCGGACGCCGCACCCACCAAGACGACGTCAAGCAACCCGAGCCTCAACGCCGTGCTCGCCGAGGCGAACAAGCTCTCCGCCCAGATTGACCTCCTCAGCCAGCAGTACGACAACCTGCAGATCCAGCTGGCTGCCGCGCAGGCTGCCGTCAAGCTCGCCAGGCTGAACGCCGCGCGGGACCGCGGCATCTTCGCGTCGGACGAGACCTCGATCGCGTCGATCGCGGTGGAGAACTACATGACCGGCGGCCTCGACCCGACGCTCCAGCTGCTGACGACTGATTCACCGCAGAGCCTGCTGAACCGGGCGTCGATCATGACCCAGCTGCAGCAGGAAAACGGGGCCAAGGTCAGCCTCATCGCGGGCGCCGTGATCGCGGCGCGGCGCGCCGAAGCAGCCGCCAGCGAAGAGCAGCGACACGCGACGGACCTTTCGAAGGCGATGCAGGAGAAGGTCGCGGCCATCCAGCAGCGCGAGAACTTCTTCAACAGCCAGGCATTTGCCCAGGCAGAGGAGATCTACGAGCAGACCGGACAGTACCCGAATATCTCGGTTAGCGGCGACAGCATCGGTGTGCAGGCGCTCAGGTTCGCACTCACGAGGATCGGCGACCCGTATGTGTGGGGCGCTGCCGGTCCGGACGCGTTCGACTGCTCCGGCCTGGTGATGTGGGCGTACGCCCAGGTGGGCGTCAGCCTGCTGCACTACACGGGCGATCAGTGGAACGAGGGCGAGCACGTCTCGATAGATCAGCTCGAACCTGGCGATCTGGTGTTCTTCTATGCCGACCTGGGTCACGTCGGCATCTACATCGGCAACGGCCTGATGGTCGACGCGCCAACCTTCGGTCAGGATGTGCAGATCCAGCCCGTGATGTGGGATGTCTACGAAGGAGCCGTCCAGATCATCGCTTAGCTCCCCGGGGCGACCCCGGTGGTTGCCCCGCCCGAGCCGAGCGCTAGCGTTCCCCCGAGCTGCCCGGCCAGCCTCCCCCCGCTGGCCGGGCAGCGCCGTCTCCTGGCCCGGCCCGGGGGTGCGGTCGGCAGCCGTCGGGTCAGCCGGGCTTGACGAGCGGGAACAGCACCGTCTCCCGGATCGGCAGCCCGGTCAGCATGATCAGCATCCGGTCGATGCCCATCCCCAGCCCGCCGGCTGGCGGCATCCCGTATTCGAGCGCGGCGAGGAAGTCCTCGTCGAGCTGCATGGCATCCGGGTCGCCGCCCGCGGCGAGCAGCGACTGCGCCGTCAGCCGGACCCGCTGCTCGAGCGGGTCGACCAGCTCCGAATAGGCGGTGGCGATCTCGGTGCCGAACGCCACCAGGTCCCACTTCTCGGCCAGCCGCGGATCGGCCCGGTGCTGCCGGGTGAGGGGCGAGACCTCGACCGGGAAATCCCGGTAGAACGTCGGCGCTGCGGTGCGCGCCTCGACCAGCCGCTCGTACAGCTCCAGCAGCACCTGGGCCCTGTTCCAGGACGGCTGCACCTCAATCTGCCGCTCGGCCGCGTACGCGCGAAGCTGCTTCTCCGACGTGTCGGGCGTCACCTCCTCGCCGAGCGCGTCTGACAGCGCGCCGTGCACCGTGGCCGTGCGCCAGGGGCCGCTGATGTCGACCTCGGTACCGTCGGGCCGGACCGCGACCTGCTTGCCGTACGCAGCCTCGGCCGCGTGCTGGAGCAGCTCGGTGGTCAGCGCCTGCATGGTGTTGTAGTCCCCGTACGCCTGGTAGGCCTCGAGCATGGTGAACTCGGGGTTGTGCGTCGCGTCCACGCCCTCGTTGCGGAAGATCCGTCCGATCTCGTAGACCCGCTCGATGCCACCGACAACGAGCCGCTTCAGGTAGAGCTCCAGCGCGATGCGCAGATACAGATCGAGGTTGAAGGCGTTGATGTGACTCGTGAACGGCCGGGCATTCGCGCCGCCGTGCAGCGTCTGCAGCACCGGCGTTTCCACCTCGAGGTAGCCGCGCGTGTGCAGTTCCTCGCGGACCGACCGGGTGACCGTCGCTCGCACCTCGGCGGTCCGCCGCGCCGACGGATTGACGATCAGGTCCAGGTAGCGCTGCCGGACTCGGGCTTCCGGGTCGGTCAGCCCGTGATGCTTGTCCGGCGGCGGGCGCAGCGCCTTGGCCGTGATCCGAAAGGAGTCGGCAAGCACGGACAACTCGCCGGTCCGGGACGAGATGACCTCACCGGTCACGCCGACGTGATCGCCGAGATCCACGTCGGACTTCCAGGCGGCCAGGGCCTGCGCGCCAACCCGATTGAGCGACACCATCACCTGGATCTCGCCGGTGGCGTCGCGCAGCGTCGCGAAGCAGAGCTTGCCGGCGTTCCGGTACAGCACGACCCGCCCGGCCACGCCGACGGTGACACCGGTCGTGGTGTCCGCGGTCAGCGCGCCGAACTCCGCCCGTACCTCGCCGATGGCGTGCGTCCGGGGATAGCCGACCGGGTACGGGTCGACCCCGGCCGCGCGCATCCGCTCGACCTTGGCGATCCGCACCTGGGTTTGCTCGGGCACGCCCGCGTCGCTGGCCGGCCGGTCGCCGGCCGCCGGGCCGTCCTGCTGCTGCGTCACACGCCCGAGGCTACCGGTGCGCCGGTCAGCCGGTGGCCGCGGTGCCGCCCCCGGCCGCGTCCCTGGCCGGCTCCCTCGCCGGGCTGGCGCCGTCCCGGCTGAGCCTGGCGGGCGCCGTGTTGCGCTCGTACGTCAGCCGCAGGCCGATCAGTGTCAGCCAGGGCTCGTACGCGTCGATCACCGAGACCTCGTGGATGACCAGCGGTGCCAGGCCACCGGTCGCGATGATCGTGACCGAGTCTGGATTCCCCGGTGCTAGCTCGGCCGCCATCCGGGTGGCGATGCCCTCGACCTGCCCGGCGAAGCCGAAGATGATGCCGGACTGCAGCGCCTCGACGGTGCTCTTGCCGATGACCCGGCCGGGCCGGGCGAGCTCGACCTTGAGCAGCTGGGCCGCGCGTCTGGACAGCGCGTCCACGGAGATCTCGATGCCGGGCGCCAGCGCGCCGCCGACGAACTCCCCGCGCTCGCTCACCGCGTCGAAGTTCGTCGAGGTGCCGAAGTCCACCACGATCGCTGGCCCGCCGTACAGGTGCACGGCAGCGACCGCGTTCATGATGCGGTCACTGCCGACCTCCTTCGGGTTGTCGTACCGCAGCGGAACGCCGGTCTTCACCCCCGGCTCGACGATGACCGCCGGCACGTCGCCGTAGTAGCGCCGGCACATCTCGCGCAGCTCGTGCAGCACCGACGGCACCGTGGAGCACAGCGCGATGCCGTTCACGTCCGGCTCGGTGAACAGCGTGCTCTGCCGTAGCAGACCCTGCAGCAGCACGGCCAGCTCATCCGCGGTGCGCACGGGGTCGGTAGACACTCGCCAGTGCTCCACCACGTCCGTCCCGTCGAACAGGCCGAGCACGGTGTTGGTGTTACCCACGTCGATGGTCAGCAGCATGGCGTTCCCGATCTGCTAGCCGGGCTGAAGCAGGTCCAGCCCGAAGTCGAGGGCGGGCGCCGAGTGCGTCAGCGCCCCCACCGCAAGGTAGTCCACGCCAGTCTGGGCGACGGCGCGGGCTCGGCCTAGCGTGAGCCCGCCGCTCGCCTCGAGCAGCGCCCTGCCGCCGGCCAGCCGCACCGCCGCGGCCATATCGCTGACCGAGAAATTGTCGAGCAGGATGAGGTCCGCGCCGGCGGCCAGTGCCTCGGTCACCTGATCGAGGGTGTCGCATTCCACCTCAAGCGGCAGCCCCGGAGCCTTCGATCTGACCGCCGCGAACGCGGCGCTGACCGACCCCGCCGCCGCAACGTGGTTGTCCTTGATCAGTGCGGCGTCGGCCAGCGACATGCGGTGGTTGACACCGCCGCCGCAGCGCACCGCGTACTTTTCGAGCGCCCGCAGGCCCGGCGTGGTCTTGCGGGTATCCCTGATCGCCGCCCGGGTGCCGGCCACCGCCGCTACCCACCGCCGCGTGAGGGTGGCGACACCTGACAGGTGGCACAACAGGTTGAGCGCGGTCCGCTCGGCGGTCAGCAGCGCGCTGACCGGGCCGGTCACCGTCAGCACGGCTTGCCCCGCCGCCACCAGGTCGCCGTCGGCCGCCCGGTCGGTGCACGCGACCGCGCTGCCCGGCGACGCCAGGGCGAACACCGCCTCGGCCACTGGCAGCCCCGCCACCACGCCGGCCGCCCTCGCGACCACGTCCGCCTGACCACGAGCGCCCGCCGGCACGGTCGCGACCGTCGTCACGTCGACGCCGCCCGCGAGGTCCTCGGCCAGCGCAGCCGCGACCAGGGCCGCGACGTCGGCCGGATCGAGCCCAACGGCCGCCAGCCGCCCGGCGAGCCCGTCGGGCAGCAGGGAAACGGGACCGCCCGGCCCCGCGGCCGCGCGCACACCGGCCGGAGTCGCCCCGTGCATAGCCCGTTCCTCCCCTCAGTCAAGCACCGGCTCGAAGGCGACGCCGAGCCCGGCGGGGCCGGCCGACACGGCGAGGTGCCCACGCCAGGCCGGGCTGGTCTCGGCGAAGTCCTCGCGCCAGTGACTGCCGCGCGTTTCCTCGCGAACCAGGGCGGTGGCAACCAGCGCCGACGCAACCAGGTGCAGGTTGGTGGCCTGCCAGGCGTCCGCGTCTGGCTTGTCGCAGTCCTGCAGGCCGAGCCGGACCAGCTCGGCCGCCGCCCTGGTCAGGCCGGTCCCGGACCGCAGCACGCCCGCGTCGGCGGTCATGAGCTGCTGCAGCGGCCCCACAGTGGCGGGCGCGATCAGCCGAGCCTGGCGGTCGTCGGTGGCGGGCTCGGCTTCCGGCGGCAGCGCGCGGCCGAGCTCGGCACCGATACGCTCGGCGAACACGAGGCCTTCCAGCAGCGAGTTGGATGCGAGCCGGTTCGCGCCGTGCACTCCGGTGCAGGCCGCCTCGCCGCAGGCGTACAGGCCCGGGACGCTGGTGCGGCCGTACAGGTCGGTGCGGATGCCGCCGCTGACGTAGTGCGCGGCGGGCACCACCGGAATCGGCTCCGTCACCGGATCCACGCCGTGCGAGCGACAGCTCGCCAGGATCGTCGGGAACCGAGCCGCCCAGACCGCCGCGCCCAGGTGCCGGCCGTCGAGGTAGACGTGATCCGAACCGGACGCGAGCATCTCTCGCATGATTGCCTTGGCGACGACATCCCGCGGCGCCAGGTCGGCCAGCGGGTGCTGCCCGGCCATGAACCTGTGCCCCAGGGCGTCGATCAGCACGGCGCCTTCGCCGCGCACCGCCTCGGAGATGAGCGGCTGCCGACCGCGCGAGGCTGGGCCGAGCCACAGCACCGTGGGGTGAAACTGGACGAACTCCAGGTCCGCGGCGACGGCGCCGGCTCGCAGCGCCATGGCCAGCCCGTCCCCGGTGGACACCGGCGGGTTCGTGGTCGCCGAGTAGACCTGGCCGAAGCCGCCGGACGCTAGCACTACCGCGCGGGCGTGCACGGCACCGACCCCGTCGGTCTCGCCTTCGCCGAGGACGTGCAGGGTCAGGCCGGCCGCCCGTCCGTCCGCGGCCTGCAGCAGGTCGAGCGCCAGCGCGTGCTCGATCACCTCGAGCTCGGCCGCGCGGCCGGCCTCCGCGAGGGCGACGAGCAGCGCCCTGGAGATCTCCGCACCGGTGGCGTCCCCGCCGGCGTGCGCGATCCGGCGGCGCAGGTGGCCGCCCTCTCTGGTCAGCGCCAGCGGGCCAGCGGGTTCGCGGTCGAATCGCGCGCCCAGCTCGATCAGCCGGCGTACGGCATCCGGCCCCTCGGTGACCAGCGCGCGGACGGCCTCCGGATCGCAGAGCCCAGCGCCCGCGGTCAGCGTGTCCTGCAGGTGATCCTCGGGCGAGTCACCGGGGCCGAGCGCGGCCGCGATCCCGCCCTGCGCCCACCGGGTCGACCCGTCGTCCAGCACGGACTTGGTGGCGAGCAGGATACGAGCGGTGGGGAGCGCACGCCGGATCGCGAGCACCGCGGTCACCCCGGCGACGCCGGAGCCGACGACCGCGACATCGGTCTCCCTGCGCCAGCCGGGCGGCGGCGCGATCAGCCGGCTGGGAATCACGCCCCACCACCACGGGCGCCCGGACCGCCGTCCGCGCTGTCGGTGAGCGTCCCGAGGTGCAGGCGCGCGTTGTCGATCAGCCTGGTGCTGCCGACCTTCGCGGCCACCAGCAGCAGCGCCGGTCCCCCGTAGTCGTCGCCGACCTCGGCGAAGGTCTCCGGATCGGCGAGCACCAGGTAGTCGAGCCGCACGGGCGGGCTGGCGACCGCGGCCTCGGCCAGGACCACGCCCGCCGCGGTCAGGGCGGCTACCGCTCCCTGGCTGGCGACCGCGCGAGCCGCCGCAAGAGCGCGGGACAGCGCCAGGGCGGACCTGCGCTCCGCGGCCGACAGGTAGGGGTTCCGGCTGGACGCCGCCAGCCCGTCCGGGTCGCGGTGCAGCGGAGCCTCGGCGATCTCCACGCCGAGGTCGAGATCGGCGACCATCTGCCGGATCAAAGCGAGCTGCTGAGCGTCCTTCGCTCCGAACACGGCCGCGTCGGGTTCCGTCAGCTCGAACAGCTTGAGGACGACGGTCAGCACGCCGTCGAAGAAGCCCGGCCGGGACTTGCCCTCGAGCAGTCGCCCGAGAGGTCCGGGGTTGACGGTTACCCGCGGCGGGGTGGGATACATCTGCGCGGTGTCCGGATAGAAGACCGCGGTCACTCGCTCCTGCGAGCAGACCGCCAGATCATGCTCGATCGGACGGGGGTACCGATCGAAGTCTTCCGCCGGACCGAACTGGAGCGGGTTGACGAAGATCGAGACCAGCACGGACCCACTTGCCCCCGCGAGCTCCCGCGCGACCCGGAGCGGTGACCGGTGACCGTCGTGCAGGGCACCCATGGTGGGCACCAGCACGACCGGGCCGGGCAGGGCGGGCCGCGCCGCGGCGATCCCCTTGCGCGTGCGCACCAGCATGGGCACCGACGGCGTGGCGATGTTGGTGCTGCCGATCCGCGATGCCTGACTGGTGGACGTCATCGCGCCGCCCCGGTCATAGCGGCGCCTCGGCGAGCACGTCGAGCAGCCGTTGCGCGTCGGGCGCGGTCAGCATGCCGGTGGCCAGGGCGCGGGTGGCGGTGAGGCGCGCCAGGGCGAGGTAGGCGGGCAGCGCTTCCGGAGCCTCGGTTCGCAGTGCGGCTACATGGCCGGCGACGGTGTCGGCGTCGCCCCGCGCGACCGGGCCGGTGAGGGCCGCGTCCCCCAGCCGGAGCGCGTTGTCGAGCGCGGCCGACAGCAGCGGACCGAGCATCCGGGCCGGCTGCCCGACACCGGCCCTCGTCAGCAGCTCCTCGGCCTGGACGACCTGCGTCACGAGGTGATTGGCCGCGCCCGCGAGAGCGGCATGGTACAGGTCGCGGTCGGCCTCGGCGATGAACACGGGTTCACCGCCCATCTCCATAACCAGCACCTCGGCCGCAGGACGCAGCACGGCCGGAGCGGTGACGCCGAAGCAGATCCCGACCAATCGGTCCGCGTCGTCGGGCCGACCGGTGAACGTCATCACGGGGTGAAGCGCCAGCGGCAGCGCGCCGTGCTCGACCGCTGGGTCAAGCACGGCGAGTCCGTGACGGCCGCTGGCGTGCGCGAGCAGCCGGCCAGCGAGCGGTGCGCCCGTGGCGGCGAGCCCGCGCACCAGGCCGGGCAGCGCGTCGTCCGGCACGGTCAGCAGGACGAGATCGGCCGCCCCGACGACCTCCGCTGGCTGCCGCACCGGGGTGCCCGGCAGAAACCGGTCGATGCGCTGCCGGGACGCATCCGACACCGCGGATGCCGCCGCGATCTCGTGGCCGGCGCGGCGGAGCGCGACGGCCAGCGCCGTGCCGACCCGGCCGGCGCCGACGACACCAACCTTCAGGCGGGCCGGGTGCTCATGCCCGGGACTGGGCCCGTCAGCTGGACCGGGCGTGATATCAGCGGTCATGCGCGCTCTCGCGGCAGGGGTATTGGCGGACGTGAGATAGGAGCAGCCTGACCGCGGCGGCGTCGCGGCCGTAGCCGACCGAGTGCGTGCTGGTGATCACGGCTCGCCGCCCTTACCTCGATGCCTGTCCGAGCATCCTCGCCGACCCAGTCGGCCAGGCCGCAGCCGGGGCCGGGCGGCGCCCGGTCACGCGTGCCACTGCCAGCTGTCCCTGTCCCGCCGCGACTCGTCATCGGAGTCATCCGGCGGTTTCGGCGCACGGCAGCAGTGCTCCAGATAGAGCGCCGCCGCGAGCAGCGCGAGGGCGGCAGCGAGGGTTACCCCGGCCACCCGAGCGTCCCTGGCCGGCACGCTCTTGCTGAGCTCAGGCAGCACGTAGACCAGGTAACCGGCGACCAGCCCGCCGAGTGCCGCGGCGGCAGCCGAGCTGGCCTTTGCCAGCGCGACGAGCCGTGCGACCGCGAGCGGCGCGAGCGGCTTGGCCTCCTTGCGGCGCCCGGCCAGCCGGTTGTGCACGCTCCGGCCGACCGCGGCCTCGGCGAGCGCCAGCGCAGCGAGCGCAGGAACGGCCGTGATGGGCAGCAGCGGCAGACTCGTGAACGTGGCCCTGGTCGCCAGCCAGCCGACGATCGCGCCGACCACCAGAATGCCCGCCAGCGTGCCTGGCCTGGTCATGTGCACGGCGTCACCGCCCGCGCGGCGCCCGCCGCCGACCGTTCGCCGCCAGGAAGCAGCAGCCGGAGGTCCGGCCGTCGGCGCACGCCCGCCGTCGGTATCGCCGCGAGCAGATCGGCGACCGGGCCAAAGCCAGGCAGCACTGCCGCCGGCTCGACATCGAGCCAGGGCGCGAGGACAAAGGCGCGCTCGTGGGCCCGCGGATGCGGCAGCGTGAGGTCGGCGTCTGCGCTCCGCTCGGCGCCGCAGGTGATGATGTCGACGTCCAGCGTGCGCGGCCCCCAGCGCACGGTCCGGACGCGGCCCGCGGCGGTCTCGGCCGCGCCGCACCGGGCCAGGATGGCGCGCGCGGGCAGCGCGCTGCGGGCCAGCAGCACCGCGTTGAGGTAGTCGCCCTGGGCGGGCCCGCCGACCGGCGCGGTCTCAAATACTCCGGAGACGGCCACCGCGCACAGCGCGTCGGCGAGCGAGTCGATGCCCCGCTGCAGGTTGCCAAGCCGGTCGCCGAGATTGCTGCCCAGGGCCAGGACGACGCTGCGCGAACCGGATCCGGGCTGCGCGGTCATGGCCGGCTCCGGCGCAGCGTGACGCTGACGTCCGCGATGTCCTCGGACACCGGAGCCTGCGGCTTGTGCACGGTGACCTCCGCCTCACGCACGACGGGGTCGCTCAGGCAAGCAGCGACCAGCCTGTCTGCCAGCGTCTCGAGGAGCGACACCGGCCGTCCGGCCACGATCTCGGCAAGCCGGGCCGCGAGCGCCCCGTAGTCGGCGGTAAGCGACAGGTCGTCGCTGGCGGCCGCCGGAGCGGTATCGAGCCACAGGGTGGCGTCGACGACGAAGTCCTGGCCCGCCGCCCGCTCCTCCGGGAATACGCCGTGATAGCCGCGCACCCGCAGGCCGGCGATCGAGATCCGGTCCAGCATCAGCCCGCGCCAGCCTCGAAGGGTCTCGGCGAGCCGTCCGCTGGTGTCAGGGCCGTCGCGGATTCTTGCCGCCACCGCGTGGCCACCCGCACCGCGTCCAGGTTGCCAGGCACCATGTGGACACGGACGCACCAGGCGCCGGCCGCGACGGCGAGCGCGGTCAGGGCGATGGTGGCGTCGTCGCTGCGCGCGAAGGACCGCGGCCGCCCGTCCGAGCCAGCCAGCAGCTTGCCGAGGAATCCCTTCCTGGACGCCGCCACCAGAACCGGAAATTGCCGGTCGTACCCCTCCGGGCGGCCGATCTCGCCCAGGTGGGCCAGCAGCGTCCAGTTATGCTCGGCGAGCTTGGCGAAGCCCAGCCCGGGATCCAGGATGATGTTGTCAGGATCGACCCCGGCCGCGACCACAGCGCGCAGCCTGCGGCCGAGTTCGGCTCGTACCTCGGCCACGACGTCGGTGTACACGGCGGGCCCGTACATGTCGGCACTGTGCCCGCGCCAGTGCATCACCACGTAAGGAACCCCGGCCGCGGCGACCACGCCGGGCATTTCCCGATCTGCCAGGCCGCCGCTGACGTCGTTCACCATCCGGGCGCCGGCCGCGAGCGCGCGGCTCGCCACCTCGGCGCGCATCGTATCGATGCTCACGTAGCTGCCGGCCTGCGCCAGCGCCGTCACCACGGGCATCACCCGGTGCAGCTCGTCCTCGATGGGCACGCGCTGCGCGCCGGGCCGGGTCGACTCGCCGCCGACATCGATGATGTCGGCGCCCAGGCTCGCCAGCTCGAGGCCGTGGGCGATGGCCTTGTCCGGGTCGAGCCACGTGCCACCGTCGGAAAACGAGTCGGGCGTGACGTTGACCACTCCCATGACGAGACATCGCTGCGCTGACGGCAGGCCCGCGGCGGCCGGCCCCGCCGGTGACGAGCCGGGCAAGCGCGGCCCGGGCCGGCCTTCATTGGCGCTCACGACTGCCAATGTACGTGGTTCGGCATGCCGCCGTCGCTGGGACCGGTTGCACGCCATAGCGACGGTTCGGTGCGGACAAAAGCCACGATCAACGCAGAATTTCGGCATCGACGGTCGCCATGGCTCTTGAGCGGTCGGCATCGGTCGTCACCGGTGGCCGTCGGCCCGCTAACCGCACGCCGGTAGCCGTCCCGCTCATCCCGGCGGCGTCGGAGCGCGCCGGCGCCCGGGCAGGCCGGACTAGCGAGCGACGCCGCGCCGGACCGGGCGGCGGGTCAGCTTCTTCTTCAGCCGGCCCAGGCCTAGTCTGCGAGCGATCCTGCGGATCTCCACCGTGGGCCACACCAGGAACGCCTCGGCCTCGAGCGACGCGATCCCGATCCGGAGCGCGTCCCTGGTGCCGGGGAAGACCAGGAACCGCGGCACCCACTCCGGGCAGAACTTGGCGTTGAACTTGTACAGCGACTCGATCTGGAACCAGCGCGACAAGAACAGCAGGAACCCGCGCCAGGCGCGCAGCACCGGGCCGGCCCCGATCCGCTCACCGCGCTCCAGCGCGGCGCGGAACACGGCGAAGTTCAGCGACACCCGCTTGACGCCGAGCTCGGGTGCCGCCTTGATCGCCTCGACGATGAGGAAGTCGTTCAGGCCGGGAGCGGCGGACCGGTCCCGGCGCATCAGGTCGAGCGACAGGCCATCACTACCCCAGGGCACGAAGTGCAGCATCGCGCGCAGCACGCCGTCCTCCGTCGCGGTCGCGATCACGCACTGACCGTCGTCGGGCCCCCCGATCCGGCCGAGCGCCATGGAGAAACCGCGCTCCGTCGGGCTCCCCCGCCAGCTGTCCGCCTGCCGCACCATCCGGGTGACCTCATCGTGCGGAATATCAGAAACGCGGCGAATCTCCGCCTTGTAGCCCTTCTTGGCCACGCGGCTCACCATCTGCCTGACGTTGCGCATGGCGCGGCCTGCCAGGGTGAAGTCAGCAACCCTGACCACGGCCTCATCACCGAGTTCGAGCGCGGTCAGGTCGCCTTCCCGGCACCAGACCTCCGCCCCGAGCTCGCTGCAGCCGATGACCGCGGGTACCCAGGCGTGCCGGGCGGCCTCGTCGAGGAAGGCATGAATCGCCCCTGGCCACGCTTCGGGGTCGCCGATGGGATCGCCGCTGGCCAGCATCACCCCGGACAGCACCCGGTACCCGATGCAAGACTTGCCGGACGGGGACCAGAGGACGCTCTTGTCCTGCCGGAGGGTGAAGTAGCCGAGCGAGTCCTGCTCGCCGTAGCGCTCGAGCAGCTCCCGGATCCGGCGCGCGTCGGCCTGCTGCAGCCGGCAGGCCGGCTCGGCCGGCCGGAGGAACATGTAAATCGCGAGAAACAGCGTGAGCAGGCCGAGACCACCCGTCACGAAGCCGAAGTGATCTGCCCTGCCCTCGGTGACGAACTGGACCGGCCCGGAGAAACCAGCGGTATTCATGACAACCGAGTACACCCGCTGCGGCAGCGAGTAGTCGCTGCGGAGCCCGCCGATGATGCCGAGCGCGGCGAGGCCAATGACCAGGTCGACGACGAGCAGACAGCACAGTACCCAGAGCGCTCGCCACCGGGATCGCCGGTCACCCACGGCATAGAACTGACGGCGGAAGATGTACAGCGCGACCAGCACCACGGCGGTGCCCGCGATCTGCAGCGGGTGGGGCGGACCGATCGGCACGAAGTGGTTGATCGCGTGCGCGATGATCCCCAGCGTGGAGTGCAGGACAAGACCGATGGCGAGCAGTGCCATGACCGCCGCCCACGCCCTGCGCTTCCGCCGGCGCAGCCCGTAGGAGAGCATCAGCAGCAGCACGCCGATGATCACATCGGTCGTGCGCGTGAGGTTGACAAGCGTGCCAGGCAGGATGTCGGACAGACCCCGCAGCCGCCGGTGGTACAGGTGCGGCAGCAGCCCCTCGATGATGTAACCCAAGCCGATGACCAGCGCCATCAGGCCCGCGCACAGCGGTACCCAGCGCAGTTGCTGACGCAGATCAGAGCCGCGCGCCGGCGACGGCGGGGTAGCCGACTGCTGGGGCGGCTGCTGTTCCTGGACCGCAGCCTGGGCCCTCGTCGGCCCAGACCCGCTTGGTTCTGTCATCAAGGGCATTAAGGTAGGGCCCCGCTTCACGGGGGATCAGCGTAGTCTCTTACCAGCCTGCGCCGACGCAAACTCCGCTATCAGTCGCTAGTCGGTCAGTGCCGGTCCGTGAGGAGGCTCATCGCCTCCAGTCGGGTAGTTTCTGAGCTGAGGAACGACCCGCGCACCGCAGACGTCACGGTCTTGGCGCCGGGCTTGCGCACACCGCGCATCGACATGCAGAGGTGCTCGGCCTCGATTATCACGATAACGCCGCGCGGCTCCAGAGTCGCCATCATCGCGTCCGCGATCTGGCTGGTCATGCGCTCCTGTACCTGCGGACGCCTGGCGTACACGTCGACCAGCCTGGCCAGCTTCGACAGGCCGGTGATCTGGCCTTTCTCGTTCGGGATGTAGCCCACGTGCGCGCGGCCGAAGAACGGCACCAGATGGTGCTCGCACGTCGAGTACAGCTCGATGTCGCGAACCAGGACCATCTCCTCGTGGTCGGCGTCGAACACCGTCGTGAGCACGTCCGCGGGCTCCAGCCGCAGGCCCGCGAACTGCTCGGTTAGTGCGCGCGCCACCCTGGCTGGAGTGTCTCTGAGACCGTCGCGCTCGGGATCCTCGCCGACGGCCACCAGTATTTCCCTGATCGCGCGCTCGATCCGCGGAAGATCGAAGCCGCCGTCTCTCAATGGCCCTCGCTGCCCGGCGAGCCGTCTCCGCTGCTGCCGTCGCCACTGGGCTGCTGGCTACCGCCGAACGGGCTCCCGCCCAGCGGGCTGCCGCCGCTCAGCGGATTCCCGCCGCTCAGCGGATTCCCGCCCCCGAGCGGCGAGCCGTAGCCGCCACTGGGCGCTGGTGACCCGGCCGGCAGCCCGACCGCGCTGGACGACTGCCCGTTGCCGAGTGACTGGCCGACCCCGCCGTCCGACGCAGCCGTCAGCGCGAGTTCCTTGGGCGTGAGCACCGGTGGCCGGTCGGATGGCAGCCGCTTGCCGTACCCGGTGTAGGAGCCGCGCGTCGGCCGCTTGTGCACGGGCGAGAAGATCTCGAGCACCTGCTCGCGGGATAGCGTCTCGTGCTCGAGCAGCTGCAGGACGAGGTGGTCGAGGACGTCCCGGTACTGGACCAGGATCTCCCACGCCTCGTCGTGCGCCGACTCGATGAGCCTGCGCACCTCGTCGTCGATCGCCGACGCGATCTCTTCTGAGTAGTCACGCGAGTGCGACATCTCCCGGCCGAGGAAGGGCTCGCCATCGCCGGTGCCGAACTTTCGCGCCCCGAGACGCTCGCTCATGCCGTACTCAGTGACCATGCCGCGCGCGATCGAGGATGCCTTCTCGATGTCGTTCGCGGCGCCCGTCGTCGGCTCGTGGAACACCAGCTCCTCCGCGGTCCGGCCGCCGAGCAGCATGGACAGCTGGTCCATCATCTCGGCGCGGCTGACCAGGAACTTGTCCTCCGCTGGCGCGGCGGCCGTGTAGCCGAGCGCGCGGCCGCGCGGGATGATCGTTATCTTGTGCACCGGGTCGGCGTGCGGCAGCGCGTGTCCCACCAGGGCGTGCCCGCCCTCGTGGTAAGCGATGATCTTCCGCTCCTTCTCCGACAGCAGCACGCTCTTGCGCTTCGGTCCGGCTGTGACCCGGTCGATCGCCTCCTCGAGCGAGGCCATCTGGACCTGCGTCTGGTTGGCCCGCGCGGTCAGCAGGGCCGCCTCATTGATCACGTTGGCGAGGTCCGCACCCGTGAATCCCGGCGTCCGCCTCGCGATCACGTCCAGATCGACGTCGGAGGCAAACGGCTTGCCTCTCGCGTGCACCCGCAGGATGCCCTTCCGGCCAGCGAGGTCCGGCTGCGCGACGACAATCTGGCGGTCGAACCGGCCAGGCCGCAGCAGCGCCGGGTCCAGGATGTCGGGCCGGTTCGTCGCCGCGATCACGATGACGCCGCCCTTGGTGTCGAAGCCGTCCAGCTCGACCAGCAGCTGGTTCAGCGTCTGCTCGCGCTCGTCGTGGCCGCCGCCGAAGCCTGCACCGCGGTGCCGGCCGACCGCGTCGATCTCGTCCACGAACACGATGGCGGGCGCGTTGGCCTTGGCCTGCTCGAACAGGTCGCGGACCCGGGAGGCACCAACGCCGACGAACATCTCGACGAAGTCCGAGCCGGAGATGGAGTAGAAGGGCACGCCAGCCTCGCCGGCCACCGCCCTGGCCAGCAGGGTCTTGCCGGTTCCCGGCGGGCCGTACAGCAGGACGCCCTTGGGGATCTTGGCGCCGATCGCCTGGAACTTGCCGGGACTCTGCAGGAACTCCTTGATTTCCTGCAGCTCCTCAATAGCCTCGTCGGCACCGGCCACGTCGGCGAACGTGGTCTTAGGCGTGTCCTTCGTGATGAGCTTGGCCTTCGACTTGCCGAAGTTCATCACTCGCGAGCCGCCGCCCTGCATCTGGTTCAGGAACACCATGAACAGCAGGAAGATGATGAGGAAGGGCAGGTAGCTAAAGACCAGGGTCCAGAATGAGCTGCTCTTCGGCACCTTCACGTTGTAGGCGTCGGCCTTGAGGGTCCCCTTGTCAACCTGCGCCTGGAGGTCGTTGGCCAGCTGGGTGCCCTGCCCCCCGACCCATGACGATTCCCAGTTCTGGCCGCTCTTCGTGGTGAGCTGAATGGTCTGATCGATGTCGGTGAGCGTGACCGACTTGACGTTGCCGGTCTGAATCGCGGCGATCGCCTGCGATGTGGGCACCATCTGGTAGGTCGGCCCCGTATTTACCAGCTTGTACAGGATCACCAGGATGATGGCCACAAACAGGATGGCAAGCACCCAGCCGCGGAAAATACGCTTCAGATCCATCGATGAACGGCCCACAGGTCCGGCCAGTCCCTCCTGACGAGCCTCACGCCTCGCCGTCCAGCGACGGGGCTGCCTTGCCTTTCAGCGTGAACGCGCGGCTATTTCTTCCCCGACCGCCACGGCGCGGGAATACTCGACGTTACACCGCGACAGCAGTGGCCGGCACGCTGCGGGGCCGCACAGGGGCAGTGGCGGCCGTCTTACGCCTCTTACCCAGGTTAACGAAATTCATCGGGTGCGAGTTCCCCCGCCAGCCGCAGGCACCGCTAGCCAGCCGACGGCCGGTACACGTGTTCCGCGAGCGTCCCGATGAACGGCAGATTCCGGTATCTCTCGGCGTAATCGAGTCCGTACCCGATCACAAACTCGTCCTCGATATCGAAGCCGGTGTAGGCCACGTCCACGTTCATCCGGACCGCGGATGGTTTCCGCAGCAAGACGCAGACCTGCACCGATGCCGGACCGCGGGACCGCAGGTTACCGATCAGCCAGGACAGGGTGAGGCCGGAGTCCACGATGTCCTCGACGACCAGCACGTGCCGGCCGCTGATGTCGGCGTCGAGGTCCTTGAGGATGCGCACCACGCCGGACGACTTCGTGCCCGAGCCGTAGGACGAGATCGCCATCCAGTCCATCTGCACCGGCCGGTGCATGGCCCTGGCCAGATCCGCCATGACCATAACGGCACCCTTGAGGACGCCGACCAGCAGAAGTTCGCGATCAGCGTAATCTGCGTCGATCCGGGCAGCCAGCTCGCCGACCCGCACCCGCAGCTGCTCGGCCGTGATCAGGACGTCCTTGAGGTCGGCGCCCATGTCATTCGCGTCCACCAGGGTTCCTCCGATCGCGCTCCGGTGCGGACACCCCCGTGGTACTCGCCTAGGGGACGACCCCCGGCACCACCGCCGCGCCAGCCGCGGAGACGGCCCCCGTGGCCGTGAAGAGCAGCCTGCCATATCTGCGCCGACACCTCACGCCGCCAGGCAGGTCGGTCCACCGCTGCCCGTGCCAGCCCGTTACGAGGCCGTCCATGCTGGTGACGTGCCGCTGGGACAGGGTGCCCGCGGGGGATCCTGCCGCGAGAGCCGCCAGGCGCAACAGCCGATGCCTGATGGCCTCGGGCATACCGGCCAGCTCGCGGGCAGGCCAGCCCGCTGCTAGCGCCGCGGCCGGACCGCCGAGCTTGTCGGCCTCGGCGGCCGCGATGGCGTCGAGCGCGTCCGCATCGGCCCGCAGCAGGTCCGCGGTCCTGGCCAGCGCCTCGGGTACGCCGGGGCCCAGCGCATCGGCGAGCGCAGGCATGAGCTGGCCCCGGACACGCGACCTGGTCAGGGCGGGGTCAAAGTTCTGCGGGTCGTCCCATGGCTCGAGTCCCAGGGCGGCGCATGCGGCCTGCGTGTGCTCGCGGCGGATGCCAAGCAGCGGCCGCAGGTACCGTCCCGAGCTGCGTGCCATCCCCGCCAGCGACCTGGCCCCTGAGCCGCGGGCGAGACCGAGCAACACGGTCTCGGCCTGGTCGTCAAGGGTATGGCCAAGCAGCACCGCGACCGCACCGGTGACCTCGGCGACGCCGTCCAGGGCGGCATACCTCGCCCGACGCGCGGCCGCCTCCGGGCCAGGGTACGGCGCAGACGGCAGGCCGGGCGTGGCATCTCGGGGGGACGACCCCCCGGAACCCCCTGGCGAGGCGACGGTCACGGCAACGGATAGCGCCGGACTGAGCCTGAGCCCCGTCATGACCTCGACCACCTGCCGCGCCCGGACCGTCGAGCCGGGCTGCAGACCGTGGTCGACGGTGACTCCGCCCGCGAGGAGTCCCGCCCGGGGCGCCTCGAACGCGAGCGCGGCCGCGAGCGCGAGCGAATCTGCGCCGCCCGAGCAGGCCGCCAGGACCAGATCGCCTGGTTCCAGCCCGACGAGGCTCGCCCGGACCGCGCGCCGGACGGCTGCCACGGCCGGATGCGGGCCCACCGCAGGTCAGTCGGCCGCTGCGGAATCGATTGTCGCGGGGCCGGTCCCGTCGACGCGCTCCAGCCAGGCTGGCGGGTTGACCAGCTCATCCCTGGTCGGCAGCGTGTCCGGCGACGTCCATACCTTGTTGAACGTCGCCATGCCCGCCTCATCCACGACCGTCCGGACGAACCGCGAGCCCTGCTCGTACTGCTTCATCTTCAGGTCGATGCCGAGAATCCGGCGGATGGCCTGCTCTAGCCGGCCTGCAGACCCGCGGCGCGCCGTGAACTTGGCCCTGATTTCGGCGACGGACGGGACGACCGTCGGGCCGACGGCGTCCATCACGTAGTCGCCATGCCCCTCCACCAGGGTCATGACCGAGGTCATCCGGTCGAGGATCTCCCGCTGCCGCGGAGTCTGAATCGCCTCGATCAGACTCTCGCCGTCGCTACCCCGCACCGCGCCAGCCACCGCGTCGGCGGCTGCCCGGAGCCTTTCCAGGATGGACGCCGGGTCCAGGTCCGAGGCGAGCAGGAAGTCCGACATCTGCTGCTGCACGTACGGGCGCAGCCAGGGCACCGACGTGAACTGGGTTCGGTGCGTTTCCTCGTGCAGGCACACCCAGCGCCGGAAGTCGTGCGGATCGACGTCGAGTTCCCGCTCGACCATCACGATGTTGGGCGCGACTAGAGTCAGCCGGCCAGCCGGGGCGTCTTCGCCAGGCGCGTCGGGATCGGGCGGCAGAAAGAGCTCATACTGGCCGAGCACCCTGCTCGCCAGGTACGCCAGGATCAGCCCCGCCTGCATACCGGTCACCCGGGAGCCGACCGCCGTCATCAGCGGTCCGGGCTGCGGGACATTGGGAGTCTCGGAGATCCGCTGCACCAGCGGGTCGAGCACCACCTTGAATCCGTCCACGTTCGCGCGGATCCAGCCGGGCCGGTCAACGACGGCGACCCGGCCGTCGTCCGCGGCGCCGGGCAGGCCGGTGAGTTCCCTTACCGGCTCCGCGACGGCGGCCGCGAGCCGCCGCAGCTCGGCCACGACGCTCCTCGCCTCGGTCATGCTGACCTGCGGGCCTGGCCTGACCCAGCGGACGCCGGTGGACGTCGCCACCTGCCAGTCGATCATCTGAGTGGTGCTCACCCCCCCACCGTACGTGCAGTCGGCCAGGCTTGTCCGGACCGGGCCGTGAGCGTCGGCGTGCCAGCGGACCACCACACCGGCTGGGCTGCTAGTGGCAGCCGCACCCGGCTAGCACGCTCGCCAGGTCGACCATCTGGTCGGCCGCACTGCCCAGGGCGTCGGGCGGGATCTGGTCTGCCATCACCGCGAACGCGAGGAGCTGGCCGTTCTTCGTGTACGCGCTGCCAGCGAGCGCCGCTACCGTGCTGAGATTGCCGGTTTTCGCTCGCACGACGCCGAGTCCGGGGCCGCCGCTGGGGCCAAAGACGCTCGCACCCGCCTGCAGCGTTCCGGAGAAGCCGTCCACCGGCAAGCCGGTCAGCACGGACCGCAGCCGCGCCGTCGTCGCGGCCAGGCTGATCAGCTGGACCAGCACCGCAGGCGCGATCTTGTCCTGCGGTGACAGCCCGCTGCCGTCGTAGAGCTGCAGCTCGCCCGTGACACCTAGCCGGCGCAGCACCGAGGTGACCGCCGCCGCCGCCCCGCCGAACGAGGCCGGCTGGCCGGTCGAGATGGCTACCTGCCTGGCCAGGTTTTCCGCGATCACGTTGTTGCTTTCCTCGAGCATCCACTGCACGATCTCGGCGAGCGGGGGCGACTGCACGCTCGTCAGCTGGGCCGCCCCGGTCGGCGCGGTCACCTGCTGCACGGCGCCGCGCACAGTGACGCCGTCAGCGGCGAGGTACCCGGCGAAGACATCCGCCGCCTGCAGAGCCGGATCGGCCGACCGGATTCCGCCAGAGACGTCGGCGTCGACGGGCACGCCGTTCGCGGTCACGCGACCCTGGTCGACCTCCAGCGGGGTAATGACGCTGACGTTGCCGCTCGTCACGTAGCTGGCCGGCCAGCCCGGCCCGAAATCCGGCCCGGTGTACAGCGAGGTGTCGTAGCCAAGCTGGACGCTGCGCTCGCCGCGCGCCCGCAGCGCCCTGGCGGTCTGACTGGCGAGCTGCACCAGCGTCGCAGGCTGCGGGTAGTCGGCGGCCGGCGGATGGCCCGCCGCGAGAGTGGGGTCGCCGCCACCGACCAGGACGATCGAGTCGGTCCCGGTCCCGGTCACCACCTTGGTGGTGAGCCGTGCGGCGGGGCCGAGAACGGTGAGCGCGGCCACCGCCGTCGCGAGCTTATTGGTCGAAGCGGGCGTGAACCCGGTGCTGGCATTGCTGGCATACAGCACCTGGCCGGTGGCCAGGTTGGTGACCAGTACCCCGACCGACTGGCCGAGCGTCCCCGAGCTCAGGAGCGGTGCAAGCGCCTGACTCACCCCGGCGGCCGTCGCAACGTCGGCCGCGCCGGTCACGCCGGTCGCCGCGCCGAGCACCGGCGCCGCTCCCGCCAGCTGCCGGGCGGCTACCGAGGGCGGCCGCCACAAGGCCAGCCTGCCGGGCAGCAGCCTGACCACGGTCACTCCGGCCACGATCGTGAACGCGCACAGCACGCCTATCGCCGCGGGGAGCAGGCGGCTGCGATGACGCAACGAGTCCGTTCCCTTCCCACAGTGGTATCGCCGCGCGAGCCGTCGGGGCGCTCGGGCGGTACCCCGGCGATGACCGGCGGAGGGCTACCAGGTAGACATCAGCCAGGCACACACAGTAGGCCGCTGAGGCGCTGGGGGCGCGACGTGGAGTTCGAGGTAACGATCGAAATTCCCAAGGGGCAGCGTAACAAGTACGAGATGGACCACGAGACCGGCCGGATCAGGCTCGATCGGATGTTGTTCACGTCAACGCGTTATCCGGCCGACTACGGGTTCATCGAGGACACGCTGGCCGACGACGGCGACCCGCTGGACGCCCTGGTGCTGCTCGATGAGCCGACGTTTCCTGGTTGCCAGATCCGCTGCCGGGCAATCGGCATGTTCCGGATGCGGGACGAAAAGGGGGTCGACGACAAGGTGCTGTGCGTGCCGGCGACCGACCCGCGGATGGCGCATCTGCGGGACATATCCGATGTGCCTGAGTTTGACCGGCTCGAGATCCAGCATTTTTTCCAGGTGTACAAGGCGCTGGAGCCCGGCAAGGAGGTCGAGGCGGCCACCTGGGCGGACGTTGCCGCCGCCGAGAACGAGATCGTGGCCTGCCAGCGCCGGCTCGTGACCGGGCAGGCCGACCCGGACAACCACCGAGCGTGACGAGCGACCGGGACGGGCAGCACACTGGTAGCCGAGTACCTGCCGTCGCCAGTCTCGGGTGGCTTAGTCTCGGGCCAGGTAGTCCCGCGGTGGAGGTGTCATGACGCACGTTGAGGACGTGCTCAGGGAGGCGCCACTGTTCGAGGCGCTCAGCGAGCAGGACTACAACGCGCTGCGGGGCGGCATCATCAAGGTGCACCTGGACCGCGGCGAGCGGCTGTTCTCGGAGGGCGATACCGGCGACAAGCTGTACGTCATCCTGTCCGGCAAGATCAAGCTGACGAAGGCCGCCCCGGACGGCCGGGAGAACCTGCTCAGCGTGCACGGGCCGGGCGAGATGTTCGGCGAGCTCTCGCTGTTCGACCCCATTCCGAGGACGTCGAGCGCGACGGCGCTGACCAACACGGAGCTGGCCGGGGTGGCCCACGACGACCTGCGGGTTTGGCTGTCGACCCGGCCGGAAGTGGCGATGCACCTGCTGCAGGCGCTCGCCCAGCGGCTGCGCCGGATCAACGAAGTGAAGGCCGACCTGGTCTTCACCGACGTGCCAGGCCGGGTGGCCAAGGCGCTGCTCGACCTGTCCGAGCGGTTTGGCGTGCCGACCCCGGCGGGCATCCAGGTTAACCACGACCTGACTCAGGAGGAGCTAGCCCAGCTCGTCGGGGCCTCGAGGGAGACCGTCAACAAGGCACTCGCCGACTTCGCGGCGCGCGGCTGGCTGCAGCTGGCGGCGAAGTCAGTGCTGCTCACCGACATCGACCGGCTCCGCAAGCGAGCCAGGTAAGCCGGGCAGGCGGCCCTCGCCGCGCGTCGGCAGGCGTCAGCGGGCGTCGGCGCTTCGCCAGCGGGCGTCGCTCTGCCTCCGCTCTGCCTCACCAGCTGACGCCGGGCGGCAGCTCGCCCCTGTCGGCCAGGTAGCGCAGCTGAGCGCGGACCGACGACTCGGCGAACGGCCACAGGCCGCGGTCCACAGCCGCGTAGACCCGCGGCACGATCTCGGCCGGCGTCCGGTCCCCCGCGGCGAGGGCGGCGCGCACCTCGTCGAGCCGCTCGGCCCGGTGCGCGAGGTAGAAGTCCAGGACGCCGGCCGGATCGGCGAGCAGCGGTCCGTGACCGGGCAGCAGCGCGCGCAGACCGGTCTGGTCGGCCAGCAGCCGGAGCCGGTGCAGGGACTCCAGGTAGTCGGCCAGGCTGCCGTCGTCCGCGATGACCGCGGTTCCCCGGCCAAGCACCGTATCCCCGGTCAGCACCGCGTCGTCGGCCGGGATGTGCAGGCTGACGGAGTCGGAGGTGTGTCCAGGCGTCTCGATCACGCGCAGCTCGCAGCCGCCGTCGGTCAGCACGTCGCCCGCCGACAGGCCCAGAGGTCCGAGCCGCTGCGCCGGATCGACGGCCCGCACCGGGGCGCCGGTCAGCTCGGCCAGCCGGGGCGCGCCCGCCGAGTGGTCCAGGTGGCGGTGGGTTAGCACGATCACCGCGACGCGCTGATCGCGTTCCGCCACTGCCGCGCGGACGCGCTCCAGGTGTCCCACGTCGTCCGGGCCAGGGTCGACGACGATGACCGTCGCGGACCCCGGCTCGGCGATGAGCCAGGTGTTGGTCCCGTCCAGCGTCATCATGCCGGGGTTGGGCGCCAGCACACACCGGGCCCGGCCGGTGCCCGAGCCGTCGATCGGACCGACGGCCTGCTCGGCGGTCATGCCGCGGCCGCCGCGGTGGTGGTCACGGCCCGCCGCCCGGCGTAGCCGGGTACTCGGTCAGCCCTGGCACGGTCAGCCATACCGCTCCCTCACGCTCGTGGACCTCGGGGATGATGGGCACCACCTGGCGGGGACCGGTCAGCACCGTGTCCAGGTCACCGCAGTCGGCGAGTTCCGACAGCGAGACGGCGGTCGGCGGGAACAGTCTGATCTCGCCCCGCCGGCTCGCGGCCAGCGCCGCTGCGGGCCGGACCCAGGCGACCTCGGCCGCCTCGCCGCCGACATCCCTGGTGCGCTGGCCGAGCGGCAGCGCGGCGGCGAAGAACCGCGTGTCGTACCGGCGCGGCTCGACCACCGGCGTGATCCAGCGCGCCCACGGGCGCAGCAGGTCGGAGCGCAGCACCAGGCCTCGCCTGGCCAGCAGCTCGGCCAGAGAGACGGAGCGGTCAAGCAGGGCGTGCCGGTCGGCCTCCCAGTCCGCGCTCGTGGTGTCGGCGACGACCGCGTCTGCCGACTCGCCGGCCAGCAGCACCCCGGACTCCTCAAAGGTTTCCCTGACCGCCGCGCACACGAGCGCCCTGGCCTGTGCCGGAGGCGCGGCGAAGACTCGCCCCCACTCGGCGGCGTCTGGCCCGGCCCAGGCCACCTCCTCGTCGGCGTCCCGCGCGTCAACGGAGCCGCCGGGAAAAACGTAGGCGCCCGGCGCGAAGGCCATCGAGGCCTGCCGCCGGAGCATGTAGACCTCCAGGCCGGCCGGCGCCGACCGCAGCAGCATGACCGTCGCCGCGTCGCGGGGGGCCGCTGGTGCCTGGCTACCTGACAGCACCGCGCGCGCGGTCGCGGCCAGCCCGCCAGGCAGCCGGATGGCGGCAGCCTTCGGCCCGTCGTGCGTCACGTCTGCCTCCGGCCCGGCCTAGTCCCGGACCTCGACGATGAGCTCGACCTCGACCGGCGCGTTGAGTGGCAGCACGGCCGTGCCGACCGCGCTGCGGGCGTGCCGGCCGGCGTCGCCGAAGATCTCCAGCAGGAGCTCGCTGGCGCCGTTGACGACCTGTGGCTGGCCGGTGAAGTCCGGGGCGCTGGCGACGAATCCGGTCAGCTTGATGATCCGTTTGATAGCCCCCAGGCCACCCGCGACCGAGGCCGCGGCCGCGAGCGCATTGAGCGCGCAGGTCCGCGCGAGCGCGGCTGCCTCCGCCACGCCGACCTCAGCACCCACCCTGCCGGACGACAGCAGCTGGCCGTCGGCCATGGGAAGCTGGCCCGCGGTGTAGACGGTGGTGCCGGACCTGACCGCGGGCACGTACGCCGCCAGCGGCGTGACCACCGGCGGCAGCGTGAGCCCGAGAGCCGCGAGCCGCTCGTCCGCGGCCGACGCCGCGTCGTCCCCCTCGCTCATTCCTTGACCCGCTTCAGGTAGGCAACGAGCTGCTCCGGGTTCGGGCCCGGCACCACCGCGACGAGCTCCCAGCCGTCGTCACCCCAGTTGTCGAGGATCTGCTTGGTCGCGTGCACCAGCAGCGGCACCGTTGCGTACTCCCACTTGGCCATAGCCGGAACCTTAGTGCACCGGGCGCCGTAGACGCCTGGTCATGGTTGCCCGGGCCGTCCACCGCGCCTGGCAGTTGGCTCGCGGACGAGCCGCCGACCGGGCGGCTTATTAGGCGGTTCCTGTTCCGTCTCCGGTGGCAGGGAGGTCGTCATGCTTGCTGCGACTGCCGTGGTGCACGGTGCCGATGTCGCCCTTCTCCTCGGGGGACAGCTCGGGAATGTCAGGGACGTCAGGGATGTCGAGGGTGTCCGCTGCGCTGCCGATAGCGGCAGGCCCGTCCGGATTCTCGATCGCCGAGCCAGCGGCGTCGGCCATCGTGCTCGCGTCCGCCCTGGCCTGACTCTCCAGCGCCTTGACCTCGTCGTCGCCGATATCCGCCGGCTCGCTCACCGCGGCCGCGCTGCCCGTAGCCGGGCCGATGTCAGCCGAGCCTGGCGTGAACCGGTCGAAGAACCGCAGCAGCTCCACCGGCAGCGGCATCACCAGCGTGCTGTTGCGCTCGGCCGCCACCTCGACCACGGTCTGCAGCAGCCGTAGCTGCAGAGCGGCTGGGTCGCGGGCCATCACATTCGCCGCGGCCGCGAGCCGCTTGGACGCCTGGAACTCGCCGTCGGCGGTGATGATCCGGGCCCGCCGTTCCCGCTCCGCCTCGGCCTGCCGGGACATAGACCGCTTCATGCCCTCGGGCAGCGACACGTCCTTGATTTCGACGCTGTCGACCTTGACGCCCCACGGGCCCTCGGTGCCCGCGTCGATGATCGCGCACAGCCGCCGGTTGACCTCGTCCCGCTCGGCCAGCAGTTCGTCCATCTCGGACTGGCCGATGATGGACCGCAGCGACGTCTGAGCGCGCTGTGAGATCGCGTTCTGGTAGTCGTATACGTTGATCGTCGCCTTGATAGGGTCGACCACCTTGAAGTAGACGACGGCGTCGACCCGAACGCTGACGTTGTCGCGGGTGATGCCCTCCTGCGCTGGCACACCCATCGCGATGATCTGCCTGTTGACCTTGACGAGCTTGTCGCCGATCGGCCTGATCAGGTGCAGTCCCGGCCCGCGCGGCCCCGGCAGCACCTGGCCGAACCGGAAGACGATCCCTTCCTCGTACTGCTGGATGACCTTGATCATCCGGCCCGCGGCGATTATCCCGAGCAGCACGACGATCACAACGACCGCGATGACTGCGTCCATGGCCTGAGCACCTTCTTCCCTGTGCAGGCCCCGCTGCCGGCGGACAGTCCCTAGCCGGCCATCTCCCAGCCTAGTGAGTCCGGCCACGCGCCGACAGCAAGCGCCACGGCCGCCGGGGAGATAGCGGACATGCACGGTCGGCCGCGGCGGACCGGATCGCGCCGAGGTGCGTGCATCAACCGCTCGGGCGACCCGGATAACCTCCAATCGTGGCAACCCGCGACACCGACTGGGACGGCGTCCGCCTGCACGTCGTGACCGGGAAGGGCGGTACCGGCAAGACGACGGTGGCCGGCGCCCTGGCTCTCGCGCTGGCGACCGACGGGCGGAACGTGCTGCTCATGGAAGTCGAGGGCCGCCAGGGCATCGCCCAGCTCTTCGACGTCCCGCCGCTGCCGTATGCCGAGCGCCGGATCGCGATCGGGCTCGGGACCGACGCGCGCGAGGGCGGCGAGGTGTTCGCGCTGGTGGCCGACCCCGAGTCGGCGCTCATCGAGTACCTGGAGATGTTCTACAACCTGCGGCACGCCGGCACCGCGCTGGCCAAGCTCGGGGTGATGGACTTTGCCACCACCATCGCACCCGGTCTGCGCGACGTCCTGCTGACGGGCAAGGCGGCCGAGGCGGTGCGGCGCAAGGACAGCCACGGCGAGCGTGTGTACGACGCCGTCGTGATGGACGCACCGCCGACCGGCCGGATCGGCCGGTTCCTCAACGTCTCTACCGAGGTGTCCGACCTGGCCAGGGTCGGCCCGATCCACGGGCACGCGGACACGGTGCAGCGGGTGATCCGCTCTCCCCAGACCGTGGTGCACTTCGTGACGGTGCTCGAGGAGATGCCGGTGCAGGAAACCCTGGACGGCATCGCCGAGCTCCGGTCGCTCGGCGCGATCAGGCCGGGTGGCGTCATCGTGAACATGACGAGGCCACTCGCGCTGCCGCCGGATCAGCTGGAGGCGGCGGCGAGCGGCGACCTCGACGAGGCGCTGCTGGCGGTCGGGCTGAAGTCCGCGGGCCTCGACCGCAGCTCGGACCTGGCAGCCGAGCTGGCGGCCGAGCTTCGCGACCAGGCCAGGACCGCGCTCGCCCAGAACATGCAAGCCGATCGGCTTCGCGAGGCAGGTCAGCCGTGCTACCAGCTGCCCTGGGTAACCGGCGGCATCGACCTGGCCGGCCTGTACCGGCTCGCCGCAGCGCTGCGCACGCAGAAGGCCGCCTGATGACCACGCGCCGTCCGCCCGAACTCGACGTCGACCGCCTCATCGACGACCGCCGCATCCGCATCATCGTCTGCTGCGGGGCAGGTGGGGTGGGCAAGACGACCATTGCGGCCGCCATCGGGCTGCGCGCCGCCGAGCGCGGCCGGCACGTGGTTGTGCTCACCGTCGACCCGGCCCGCAGGCTCGCCCAGTCCATGGGGCTGACGTCGCTGGACAACACCCCAAGGCTCGTGCCGGGGCTGCGGGTCGGCGACGCGGCCGGCCGGGGCGGGAACGGGGCAGAATCGGCCGGCAGTCTGCACGCCATGATGCTGGACATGAAGCGCACTTTCGACGAGATCGTCGAAGCGCACGCCGATCCAGACCGGGCCGCCCAGATCCTGGCGAACCCGTTCTACCAGTCGCTGTCGTCCAGCTTCGCTGGCACCCAGGAGTACATGGCGATGGAGAAGCTGGGCCAGCTCCGCCGGGCCGACGAGTGGGACCTCATCGTGGTCGACACCCCGCCGAGCCGGTCGGCGCTGGACTTCCTCGACGCCCCGCAGCGGCTGAGCCGGTTCCTCGACGGCCGGCTACTGCGCCTGCTGACCGCCCCGGCGAAGGCCGGCGGCCGCGCCTACCTGCGGGTGCTCAATGCCGGATTCGGCGTGGTCACGGGGGTGCTGACCAGGATCCTCGGCACTCAGGTGCTGCGCGACGTGCAGACCTTCGTTACCGCGCTCGACACGATGTTCGGCGGGTTCCGAGAGCGAGCCGAGTACACCTACCAGCTGCTCCGCGCTCCCGGCACGGCTTTCCTCGTCGTCGCTGTCCCTGAGGATGACGCGCTTCGGGAAGCGTCCTACTTCGTGGAGCGGCTCGACACCGAGCGGATGCCGCTGGCCGGGCTCCTCCTGAACCGGGTAGAGCGGCTGCCCGCCGCGCAGCTGTCAGCCGCCAGGAGCCTCGCGGCCGCCGAGGTGCTGCAGCCGTCCGATGGGGACGCCAGAGCGCCAACGGCGCGCGGACCCGTCGATAGCGAGGAGTCGGCCCGGGTGCTGGCGATCGCCGCGCTGCGGCTGCACGCCGAGCGGATGCAACTGGCCGCCGCGCAGCGCAGAGCGGCCGAGCACTTCATCGCGGCTCACCCGCTGGTCCCGGTTGCGGAGATCCCGGCGCAGCCCGAGGACGTGCATGATCTGGATGGCCTGCGGATCATCGGGCAGGCCTTTAGCGCCGAGCGGCCCGCAGCGTCTGCGTAGCCGCCGCGCCGCGGCGGCCGTGCTGTCCGGGGACGCGCCTGGATTCTCGCGCGGTTCGGTCCGTCCCGGATCCGCGGGCGCTAGCTGGCGACGAGCTCGTCCCCGGTGCGCTCGTAGTGGTTGCGCGCGTTTTCCAGAAGCTCGCGCCACGAGCTCACGTCCGGTCGCCGACGCAGCAGCGCGCGGCGCTCCCGCTCTGTCATCCCGCCCCAGACACCGAACTCGATCCGGTTGTCGAGGGCATCAGCCAGGCACTCGGTCCGTACCTGGCAGCCGCGGCAGATCAGCTTGGCCCGGTTCTGCGCCGCGCCCTGGACGAAGAGCTCGTCCGGGTCCGTTCCCTTGCACGCGGCACGCGCAGTCCAGTCCGTGATCCACATGTGGCCCAGCTCCTCTGATCGTCACGCCCGCAGGGGGTAATCACGCCCGGGTGGCGCTCAGTTGCGGTCCGGAGCCGACTCGGGGCGTCGTGCTCCGACGAGTGATGGTCGCGGAAGAGTAACTTACGGAAGTCCGCGCGGCAGCGCTAGACCCCAGCGGGTCCATTCCTGAATAGTCCAGTTGAGCTATACAGACACAAGCCACTAGTAGCTACACTCCGCCGACCGACTCGCCCGGCTCCGTGACAGCGCAAATTCCCTGCGGAACTGTCGTGTCACGCTCAGTGACATTCCGGCGGCCCCGCTGGCTGCTTCCCCGGCGCGATGTGCTGGGTAATGGTTGGTACCTACAAATGCAGCGTACCCTGTTCGGGTGCTGATCCCCCTACGCCGCGCCGGCACGACGCCCCGGATTGTCGGCAGTATGGTCATCATGGCCGTTGTGGCCGGCTTGCTGGTAGCGGCGGCCACGATTCCGCTGGTAGGCATCGTCGGCATTGCTGCAAAGGACGCGGCCAACACCTTTAATACGCTGCCGGTCGGGACGCTGGGCGCGGCACCGGTGCGGTCCGTGCTCTACGACTCCGAGGGCAACGTCATCACGTACCTGTATCCGTACGACGTATACCGGATCCCGGTCAGCTACAACCAGATCGCGCCGATCATGCGCGACGCCATCGTGGCGATCGAGGACAGCGACTTCTACTCCCAAGGCGCGCTCGACCCGCGCGGCACGCTCCGCGCGCTGCTGCACAACTCCGGCGGCTCAGGATTGCAGGGCGCGTCCACGCTCGCCCAGCAGTACGTCAAGAATGTCAAGGTCCTGCAGGCTGGCAACAACGCGGACGCCGTCCAGAAAGCCGTGTACCCGGACCTGCGCCGCAAGATCCAGGACCTGCGGCTGGCTGCGGACGTCGAGCACAAGCTAACCCAGAATCAGCTGCTCGCGTCGTACCTGAACGTCGCGTACTTCGACAATCACGCGTGGGGCATTCAGGTAGCGGCGAGTGTCTACTTCACCGAGGACGCCTCGCAGCTGACGCTGCCGCAGGCGGCACTGCTGGCCGGCATCGTCCAGTCGCCGACCGAGTACGACCCGGTGACCTATCCGGCGGCAGCCAAGGCCCGGCGCAACACCGTGCTGGCGCGGATGTGGCAGCTGCACTACATCTCCAAGGCCGCATACCAGGCCGCAGCGAAGACGCCCATCGTGCTAAACCGGTCGTACGTGCCCCTGCACACCGGTTGCACCAGCCCGGAAGCTGCCCCATCGGCGTTCTTCTGCGACTACGTGCAGCACGTGCTGGAGCTGGACTACCCCTCGGTGTGGAAGGCGCTCAACAACACCGGCGGCCTGGCCATCTACACGACCCTGAACCCGCAGGATCAGCAGGCCGCGGACAGCGCGGTCAACTATGTCGAGCCGCAGAACTCGCCGGATAACCCTGGCAACAACGCCGACACCGAGGTGCTGCTGCAGCCAGGTACCGGCGCGGTGCGGGCCCTTGCCATAAACCGCGTCTATGGCGACAGTCCCGGCCAGGACAGCATCGACTACGCGGTCAACTCGCAGTACGGCGGCGACCCCTACGGCGTCCAGACCGGCTCGTCGTCCAAGATCTTCACGATCATCACGGCGCTCGAGCAGGGCATCCCCTTTGGCCACACGATCAGCATCCAGAATCCGGAGACTATCGGGCCGTTCTTCAGCTGCCAAGGCGACTACGTGCCGCCGACCCAGTTCAACAATGCCGAGGCACCGTTCAAGGGCTCCGAGACGTGGGAGTTCGGCGAGGCCACGGTCCAGTCGGTGAACACCTTCTTCGTCAATCTGGAGAAGCAGGTCGGCCTGTGCAATGTCGTCAAGACAGCGGCCGCGATGGGCATGACCAGGGCCGACGGGACTTCCCTCCTGCAGCCAGACGCGAGTCTCGGCCTCCCGTCTGCCGACAACGTCTCCAGCTTCACCCTCGGCGCGGTCGGCGTGTCCCCCATGGATATGGCGGCCGCATATGCATCGGTGGCGGCCGGAGGCGTCTACTGCACCCCGCAGCCCATCGAGAAGATCGAGGTGATCTCCACCGGCGAGCAGCTCCCGGTGCGGTCGGCGGGCTGCCACCGGGACATGCCGGCCGGCGTCGCCGCAGCGGCGAACTACCTCCTGCAGCGCGTGCTGCTGTCTCCAGGCACCGCGGCCGGCCGCGGCATTCCCGGATATGACGCGGCCGCGAAGACCGGAACCGCGAACGACGGTTACTACGCGGCGTTCGCCGGCTGGACCACCAACCTCGCGGCGTACGTCTCGGTCTTCAACCCGATCGATCCCACCACCACAGGGAAGATGATCGGCGCCAACTCCTGTTACAACGACCTCTACGGAGAGAACTGCCCCGGCCAGATGTTCGGCGACAACGCGCCAGGCGCCACCTGGGAGGAGACGTTCCTGCACGCCGAACTCGGCGTCAACGTGGACTTCCCCGGCCCGCCCGGGTCGTACTTCTCGCTGGGCGACGGTTTCGGCTCGCCGACGACAAGCTGCAGCCAGTCGGGCGGCGGCAACAACGGTGGCGGCAACAACAACAACAACAACGGGACCAACTGCTCGGGCAGCGGGAACGGCGGCGGGAACGGCAGCGGCGGGAACGGCGGCGGCGGGAATGGCGGCTCGCCAGGGCCGCCCGCGCCACCTCCGGGCTTCTGACCGCGCTGCCGTCCGCCAAGAGGCGTCAGCGCGCAGGCCCTCGGCGCGAGCTCCGGCTCCAGCTGGCCAGCTACGCGCCGGTGAGCTGGCTGCGCACCACGGCAGCAACCCGGCTACCGTCGGCGCGGCCTGCCACCCGCGGCGTCACGAGCTTCATGACCGGGCCTATCCCGGCCGGGCCGACCGCGCCGGTTTCCGCAATGGCGGCCGCGACCAGGGCAGCGAGCTCGGCGTCGTCGAGCTGGGCCGGCAAGTATCCGGTCAGCACCTTCTCCTCGGCCTGCTCCGCGGCCGCCTGGTCGGCCCGCCCGGCCTCCGCAAATGCCGCGGCCGCCTCACGGCGCCGCTTGGCTTCTCTGGTCAGTATCCGGACAATCTCCTCGTCCGTGAGATCGTGCGCGGCGGGACCGGAGACCTCTTCTGTGCTGATGGCGGTGAGCGCCAGCCGAAGCGTTCGGGTACGGGTCTCGTCCCGCGCCTTCATCGCCGTGGTGAGATCGGCCCTGAGCTGATCCTTGAGTGTCGGCATGGCCCTATCCTGCCGTGCCGGATGGCAGCCGGGGCGGCGGCGGGCGCGGGCGGACGGCCGGCGCACCGCCGTGGCCGTGGCACGATAAGTGAATGCGAGCGCGAACCCTCCTCAAGGCCGCGGCGGTGGTTGGCGTCGCTGGTCTTGGTTACTCGTCGGTAATCGAGCGGAACTGGTTTGTCCTGCGCCAGCTGGAGGTCCCGGTGCTGGCACCGGATGTAGCGGCGCTTCGCATTCTTCACATCTCGGACGCTCATCTCACGCCCGGCCGACACCGGCTGATGTCCTGGCTCCGCACGCTCGACGCGCTTGACCCAGACCTCGTGGTCAACACCGGGGACTCCATCGCGCACCCCCAGGCAGTCGGGCCGTTTCTGGCGGCGCTCGGGCCGCTGCTGCAACGTCCGGGTGTCTTCGTCTACGGCTCCAACGACCTGTACTCGCCGAAGCCCCGCAACCCGGCACGCTACCTGTGGCGCACCAGCGCGGACGAGCACGCGCGCGACGTCGACGACCTCCCCTGGGCCGAGCTCGGCGCCGGTATGGAGGGCGCCGGCTGGTTCAACGCCAACAACAGCCGAGCCCGGCTCAAGGTCGGCGAGCACGATGTCGAGGTGGCCGGAGTGCACGACTCGCATATCGCCAGAGACCGGTACGAAATCGTAGCTGGTGCGACGGATCGCGCCGCTGACCTGCGGCTCGGCGTGATGCACTCACCCGAACCGGCGGTGCTCGACCGGTTCGCCGCGGACGGCTTCGACCTGCTGCTTGCCGGGCACACGCACGGCGGTCAGCTCCGGCTGCCGGGCAGCGGTCCATTGGTAACCAACTGCGGGATATCCCGAGAGCTCGCCAGCGGGCTGCACCGGTATCCGGGCACCGGCGCCGACAGCGAGCCCTGGCTGCACGTCTCGGCCGGCCTCGGCACGTCCCCGTACGCTCCGGTGCGGTTCTGCTGCCGACCAGAGGCGACGCTGCTCACGCTGGTTCCTAGGATCAGCTAGACTTCTCGGGCGGTTGGCGGGGTGTAGCGCAGCTTGGCAGCGCGCTTCGTTCGGGACGAAGAGGCCGCCGGTTCAAATCCGGCCACCCCGACCCAGGTCACAGGCCACTCTCTGTGCTGAGGGTGGCCTTTTCTATGGGCGTACAGCTGCAAAGTACAGCAACGACTAGGTGTCGAGCTGCTTGCCGAGGCGCCTGAGGGCCTGGCGAGTCTTGGCGTCCGAGGCCTCCGTGTAGACGTTCATCATGACGTCGATCTGGGCATGGCGGAGAATCCGCATGTCCACCCGAGGGTGGACATCGAGCG
>JASHPF010000136.1 GCA_030038295.1 Streptosporangiaceae bacterium | reverse complement strand
CCAGGCGACCCCGTTCCCTCCTTAATAATCTCCGCCGGACCAGACCGCCGCGACCGCTCGGAATAGGCCCGCCGTCCGCGCCGTTATACGACCCGTCGGTGCGCTGTGTCCCCCGGGCCGCAACCACTGCCGTCGCGGACTACCGTTCGGCTGGAGCCGCGACGCGCCACTCGCCGAGAGGCGACCGCGCGCCGGCGCTAGTGTCGGCCCTGCCGGGTCGGCCGGGCACGCCCTCGCGAGCGACAGCTCCGGGGGCGTCGTCATGTCCGCGATCGTCGAGCGCCGCCGGTGCCCTCAGCGGACCCTGGCGGCCGCGAGCTGGCGGCGAAGCACCGCCGGCGCCTCGGTGAGAGAGGGCCCGTACCAGGTCAGGTGCCGTCCGCTGACCAGCGCCGTACGGCTGCCGGGGAACGCCTCGGGGCCATCGGACGCGGTGAACCGATACGGCTCGTCCGGCAGCACGACCAGGTCCGCGCCCGACTCGAGCAGTTCGGCAAGGTCGACGCGCGGGTAGCGCTCGGTGTGCTCGGCGTACAGGTTGCGCACCCCGAGCCGGGCCAGCAGGTCCCCGGCGAACGTGCTGCATCCGAGTACCATCCACGGCCGACGCCAGATCGGAACGACCGCGGCCAGGCTGCCAGCGCCAGGCTCGGCGCCATCGAGGTGACGCCAGGCAGACTCGGCCGCTTCCAGCCACGCCGGGTGCGGCTGGCGACACGCGATCGTGATCATGCGCCGCAGCGAGGTCAGCGCCTCCGGCAGGTCACGGACCCTGGTCACCCACACCGCCAGGCCGGCCGCGCGAAGCGCGTCCAGGTCGGGCTGTCTGTTCTCCTCCTCGTTGGCGAGCACCACATCGGGACGCAGCGCCACGATCCCCTCGACGTCCGGGTTCTTGGTGCCGCCGATCCTGGTCACGGCCAGGTCGGCCGGGTGGGTGCACCACCGGGTGGCGCCGACGAGCAGTCCGGGCGCGCACGCCGCGAGGGTCTCGGTCAGCGACGGCACCAGCGACACGACCCGGTTCACCGCCGCCGGCACCCGCACCGGCAGGCCAAGGTCGTCCGTCACCCACTCGCTCAGCACGCCATCACAACCCGTCGATCGCCCTTGACCGCCCCCCATTGTGACCGCAATCGGCAGCCGACACCAGCCTCCGGCTCGGCCGGCGCACTCGCATACGCTGGGTTTTCGGCCGTCCGGGCGACCTCGCGGACCGCGCGGGTGCGGAGGGGCCGGCCGCGCAGAAAGGCGGAAGACCCGATGACCGACGCCGTGCCGCAGACTGTCGTGGCCGCGCTGGAGGATCCGTTTGCCCAGCTGACCGGCCCACTCGCCGGCACCAGGAAGCTGCACCTCGAGGTGGCCGGCACCGGCACGCTCACGCCGCACATGCAGCGGCTGCAGCTGACCGCCGCGGAGCTGGACGGCTTCAGCTACCAGCCTGGCCAGGACGTGATGGTGCTCGTCGCCGCCGACGGCCGCAAGCCGGTGCGGCGGCGTTACACCATCAGGCAGTTCGACCGGGCTGCTCGGAGCATCACCATCGACGTGGTCCGGCACGGTGACGGCCCCGGCGAGCGCTGGGTTGCCTCGGCGCGGCCCGGTGATCGGATCGAGGGCATCGGCCCGCGCGGCAAGATCTTCCCCGACCCGGCCGCGGACTGGCATCTGTTCATGGGCGACGAATCCGCGCTGCCCGCCATCCAGGTCATGACGGAGGCGCTGCCGGGCGACGCGGACGCCACCCTGGTGCTGGAGATCCCGGAGGAGGCCGACGAGCAGGAAGTGCTCGCCGCTGCCCGCACGAGGGTGAGCTGGCTGCACCGGCTCGGCCGACCCGCCGGGGACCCGTCGGCGCTCGCGGCAGAGGCGGCCGAGGTCGAGTTGCCCCCCGGCAACGGGCGCGCGTATCTGCTCGGGGAGGCCAGGGTCGTGCTGGCGATGCGCGAGGTGCTAGCCCGCCGCGGGCTGGCCGAAGACCAGATGTCGCCCAAGGCGTACTGGGGACGCGGCCGGGCCAACGGCGGGCACGGCGAGCCGGCCAGGGACGCCTGAGGGGGCTACGCCAGCCCTGGACGCTGCCCAGTTCGCGGATAAATGCGCAGCTCACGCACGATCGGAATGCAGTACTGCCGCTGACCCCCGCGCATTCTTATCTCCCCATGCAAGTAAAGCTGCTCCATAATGAGTGAATCGCGTCGTCCGCCCGTGCCGGAAGGAGCGCTCGTGGCATCCGCAGTCGCGGCCGAGGTGTCCGCTTCGGCGGTGCTGGCCAACACCTCGACGCGGACGCTCATCCTCGGCATCGACAAGGCCGGCCGCATCCGCCAGCATGACCGGGGCGCGGGTGACGTCCTCGCCGGTGGCGTGCTGGCGGGCGAGCCGAGCGCGCTCATCGGCATCGAGCTGAGCTCGCTGCTCGCGGTGCCTGACGGCGCGCCCGCCACGGTGCTGCAGTCGATGATCGACGGTGCGTGCTCGAACCGCGAGGGCACCACGGTGCTGTCGTTCCGCACAGCCAATGACGCCATCGCCGACGCAGTCGTCACCGTGCAGCCGATCCGGTCCGCCGATCCGGAGCTGGCCGCCCAGGTCATCATGCGCATCGCGCCGCCGGTGCAGGAGCGGTTCCTCGACCCGGCCGTCATGCGGCAGGTGATGATCGACGGCGCGGTCCGCCGCGCAGGCGGTGCGCTGGACATCGACCAGATGGCGCCCGAGCTGATGGGCACGATCGTGCCGCACTTCTGCAACGCGGCCGAGCTGGTGGTGCTGGAGAGCCTCGTCGCCGACGACGAGTTCCCGTCCGAGCCCATGGACGGAACGCAGATCGTGCGCCGTCTCGCGGTGGTGCACGACGACGGCAACACCGCGTGGGACGCGGCGTTCCCCACCGGCGAGATCCTGCGCTACCCGTCGAACACGCCGTACACGCGGTGCATGGACACCGGCCGGCCGGTCTGCGAGCTGGTCAGCCACGAGAGCGCCGAGGCGATGGCCGGAGCGTGGATCCGCAGGCCGGTCGCCGGGCTGCTGTCCGGCGTGTCGATGCTGCTGCTGCCGCTGATCGCCAGGGACGTCATGCTGGGGTTCATTGTGTGCGTCCGGCGCACCGGCTACCGCCGCTTCGATCCGTATGACGTCGAGATCGGGATGGAGTTCGCCGCCCGCGCGGCGATCTTCATGGACAACGCGCAGCGCTACAGCCGGGAACGGACCACGGCGCTGACGCTGCAGCGGAGCATGCTCCCGACCCAGACCGGCCTGTCGGCGCCGTCGTCGGTCGAGGTCCGGCACCGGTACCTGCCCGGCAGCAAGCTCATCGAGGTCGGGGGCGACTGGTACGAGTCGATCGCGCTGCCCGGCGGCCGGGTGGCGCTCGTGGTCGGCGACGTCGCCGGGCACGGCGTCCGGGCCGCCGTCACCATGGGACGGCTGCGCACCGCCATTCAGACACTCGCGATGCTGGAGCTTCCGCCGGCCGAGACGCTGCAGCAGCTCAACGAGCTGATGCACGAGCTGGGCTCGCGCGAGCCGCACTTCGCCACGTGCGTCTACGCGATCTTCGACGCCGTCACCGGGACCTGCGAGGTCGCGTCGGCGGGGCACCTGCCGCCGTTACTGGTCCGCCCGGACGGCACCAACGAGCTGCTGGACGTGCCGCAGGCGCCGCCGCTCGGCGTCGGCTCCGGCCTGATCCAGAGCCGGACGCTGCACATCGAAGACGGCAGCCTGCTCGTGCTCTACACCGACGGGCTGGTCGAGAAGCGCAGCCGCGACATCGACGAGGGAATCGGCCGGCTGCGGGAGATCTTCGGCCCCGGCTCGGCCGATGAGTCGCTCGAGGAACTGTGCAAGGCCACGCTGGCCGGCGTCTACGCCGATGAGCACCGCGACGACATCGCGGTGCTCATGGCGCGGTTGCGCAGGCTGCCGGCCGACCGCATCGTGACCTGGGCGCTGCCGTCTGAGCTCACATCGGCCAGCCGGGCCCGGTCGGTCATCAGGCGGCCGCTGCGGCGCTGGGGGCTGACCGACCTGCTGCCGACCGCCGAGCTGCTGGTGTCCGAGCTCGTCACGAACGCCGTGCGGTACGCGCAGGGCAAGATCGGGCTGCGCCTGGTGCTGGAGAACGGCCTCGTCTGCGAGGTTCTCGACGACTCCGCCGCGCTGCCCAGGCTCAGGCACCCCGACGATTCGGACGAGCGCGGCCGGGGGCTGCAGGTCGTGAGCCAGCTCGCCCAGCGCTGGGGTGCACGGCGCGCGGCTTCCGGCAAGGTGGTCTGGTGCGAGCTGGCGGTGCCAGCGCCCGCTGACTGACCGAAGCGGCGGCTGCCGCCGAAGAGAGACCGGGTCCGGGTCCGGCTCGCCCACGAGGAGCGGGCGACCGGGCAAGCCGGACCGGACCCGGCCAGCTCGTCAGGCGCTCGGCGCAGGCTGCCGCCCGGCGTCGGGCCGGCCGCCCAACTGACCACGAGCGTCCTGCTTGAAGGCCAGCTTGCCCTGCCGCATCACGCCCAGCCGCTGCGCCCGGCGAGCAATGGCGCTGTCGTGCGTGACCAGCACCAGGGTCAGATGCTCGTCCCGCCAGAGCTTCTCCAGCAGGCCGATGATCTCGTCCCTGGTGTCCTCGTCCAGGTTGCCGGTCGGCTCGTCCGCGAGCAGCACCTTCGGCTGCTTCACGAGCGCCCTGGCGATCGCGACCCGCTGCTGCTGCCCACCCGACAGCTCATACGGCAGGTGCTTAGCGCGATCAGAAAGGCCGACGCTGGCCAGCGCGGCCGCCGCCCGCTCGCGCCGCTGCTCCGCGGGGATGTGCAACGGAACCAGCGCCGTCTCGACGTTCTCCTGGGCGGTCAGCGTCGGTACCAGGTTGAACGTCTGGAAGATGAACCCGATCGACTCGGCGCGGACCTTGGTGACCTGGCCCTCGCGAAGCTGGGCCAGGTCCTCACCCACCGCTCCGTTGCTGGTTGCCCCCACACCCGCACCGAACAGGACGCTGCCCGACGTCGGCTGGTCAAGGCCGCCCAGCATTTGCAGCAGGGTCGTCTTGCCGTGCCCGGTGGGACCCTGGATGGCGAGAAACTCGCCGTCCTCGATCGCCACGTCGACGCCGCGCAGCGCGTGCACCACGCCACGGCCCTTCTGGTAGTCCTTCGTGACACCACTGAGCTTGTACATCACGACTCTTTCTGGCTGGCTGCGGGTCGGGTAGCGAGGAATCGGTCCGTTCCGGTCGGCGCGCTCATTCGACCCTCGCCAGGGCAGCGGCGGGGCGAAGCTGCGCGGCGCGCCAGCCACCGAACGCGCCGGCCAGCAGGCCGCCGGCGATGGCCAGCAGCACTGCCACCACGATCACGGTAGCGGTGATCTGCGGGGTCAGGTGCACGGTCGCGGTGTGCGAGCCGGCCGCGGCGAGGTCACGGAACCGGTTGGCCGCGCTGCTGCTGCCAGTCCCGCCGGTACCCCCGCCGGGGAAGCCGCCGCCACCGAAGCCGCCGGCGCCCCCGCCGAAGAACCTCGCCCCGCCGGGGGTCGCGGACCCCGTGGTCGAGCCGAGTGATGCGGTGACCGTGTGGTAGTAGTGACCGGCCAGCGCCGATCCCAGGAAGCCGAGGCCGACGCCGACGATGCCGCC
>JASHPF010000135.1 GCA_030038295.1 Streptosporangiaceae bacterium | reverse complement strand
CCCCCGCGCCGGCGGGCCAGGCAGCAGCCGCCCCCGCGCCGGCGGGTGTGGCCGTGCCTTCTGCGGACGATTACCTGACGAAGCTAATCAAATATGTCCCCGTCGAGGTACTCGCCGCCTACCTGTTCTTGGCCGGCGTTATTGACAGCAACGTGACCAACACGCGTGACCACGCCATATGGCTTGGCAGCCTGCTCGTAGGGATTCTGGTGCTGGCCATCCCCTACGATTTCCGGGTCCTTAACGTCGTCCGCTGGCAGCAGGTCGCCGTGAGCATCGTCGGGATCGCGGTGTACGTTTTTGCCCTTGGCGGCTGGTTCGCAACCACGACTTGGTACCACGCGTGGTACGCAAGCATTGTTGTGCCGGTCTTCCTGTTCGCAATCGCTATCTTTAAGCTCCCACCGCTACCCGTGGATCCCAACGCCTAGGGACAGTTCAAATAACTGATTTGACCGGACCCGCGGCAGCGGCGTCGAGGATGTGACGAGGCAGGACTCGCCGTTCAAGCTGACGATCAACGATGCTCTGCCCCGAGTTCCTGCTGCGGCGAGGACAGGCAATGAAGAGCCGACTCAGCGATGGGAGGGCAGCTCGCCAGGCTTGACTTCTGAGCCTCGTCGCGTGCAGCTGTGGCCAGGCCGCCGGTCAGGTTCCAGCGTGCAAGCAGTTCTGCGCCAAAATGTGCGACCTGGGATTCTCAACGTCCGCATCGATGGCATCGACACCGATCGCCCAGGAAGCCATCACTGGTTCAGATCGAGTCCTCTTTGCCGTTACCGCCAAGCGGCTTCCTGAGTCGTGGCTTCGGCGGGGTCGGTCCTGGTTCGGATCGCGGTCCTTGGGGTAGTGACGGGGGCGCGTCCCATCGGGGCAGCCCGCGGCGGCCCGCGGTCCGCCGGGTTGTCCGACGGCCTCGTCAGTAGGCGCGATGGGACCTGATAATCAGGACGTGGCGGAGCTCCCAGCCGGAACGATCACGATGCTGTTCAGCGACATCGAGGGGTCGACAGCGCTGCTTGTCCGTCTTGGAGATCGCTACGCTGACGCGCTGTCAGCCCAGCGGGCGCTGCTGCGCGAAGAGTTCGCGAACTGCCACGGACAGGAGATGGGCACCGAGGGCGATAGCTTTTTCGTAGTCTTCTCGTCGGCGGCCGATGCGGTGCGCTGCTGCGTCTCGGCACAGCGTGCGCTAGCCGGCCATGACTGGCCGGATGGGGTGGCTGTGCGCGTGCGCATGGGCCTCCACTCCGGAGAGCCCACCCCGCACGAGGATGGATACGTCGGGCTCGACGTGCACCGGGCGGCGAGGATCGCGGCGGTCGCGCACGGCGGCCAGGTACTGCTGTCGGAGGCGACCAGGCTGCTGGTGACCTCACGGCTACCATCCGGAGTATCGATCAAGGACCTGGGCTCTTACCGGCTCAAGGACATTACCGGACCAGAACGCATCTACCAGCTTGTCGTGCCCGGCCTGCCGGAACGCTTCGCGCCTCTCGCAAGTCCGCTGGCTGGGACACCGGGGGCCGCGACGGCCGCGGCATCTGTCCCGGTCGTGGGACGGAACGCCGAACTTAGCAGCTTGCTGGCGATGTATGCGCGAGTTGTGGCCGGCCAGTCGCAAGTGGTGTTGGTCACCGGGGCGGCTGGCATCGGCAAGACCCGACTGGTCGAGGAGCTGTGCGGCCACGCGGCCTCAGCTGCTGGCGCTGCTCAGGTGCTCGTCGGGGAGTCGGCGCCGTTGGCAGGTGCCGCGCTGGCGTACGGGCCGTTTGTGGCGGCCTTGCGCGATCAAGCTGGCTGGCTGCTAGCAGACGATAACGCGGCCGACATGCTCGTGGCCAGGCACCGGCTTTTTGTGCGGGTGCTGGAGTTTCTCGCCGGCCTGGCCGCCACCTCACCGCTCGTGCTAGTGCTGGAGGACCTGCACTGGGCGGACGAGTCTTCCCGCGAACTGCTCGCGTTCCTGGCCGTCCGGCTGCGCGACAAGCCGGTGCTGGTGATCGGCACATTGCGCGAAGAGGAGCTGGCTGGTCGCATCGCGCAGTGGGTCGCCGAGATGGAGCGGCGTCCTGGCGTGGCCAGGATGCGGCTGACGCGTCTCGCGGACAACGAGATCGCCGAGCTCGTCACCGCGTTGCTGCCGGGCATCGCCAGCTCCGAGCGAGTCGCGGCGCTGGTCGATGCCGCGGACGGCAACCCGCTCTACGCCACCGAGCTCGCCTACGCCTACCCCGATGCGGTACCCGCATCGATCACCGATGCGGTGCTTGCGCAGGCGGCGGTTCTGACGACCCAGGCCAGGGCGGTTGTCGATCAGGCATGTGTCGTGGACGGCGGGATTTCCCATGAGCTGCTCGCCGCGACCATCCCGCTGCCAGAGAAGCGGCTGCTGGCTGCGACCCGGCGGGCCGTGGACTCGGGGTTGCTGGTTGTGGCTGGCGAGGGCTATGCCTTTGGCCATTCGCTAATCCGGCAAGTGCTGTACGACCGGTTGCTGCCAGCCGAGCGAAGACGCCTGCACCGCGAGGTCGCCGAAGCGCTCGCAGGACGGGCGGATCCCGACCCTGGCCTCCTCGCACAGCACTGGTACTTGGCCGGCTGCTCTGAGCAGGCCGCCCGCGCGAGCGTGCTGGCTGCCTGGCACGCTGTTTCCGCCCGCGCTTATCCAGAGGCGGTTCGTCACTATGCGCTGGCCATCGAGTTGGCTTCGTGGCTGCCAGAGTTCGGGCCGTCCCTGGTCGAGCAAGCGGCACAGGCGGCGAGCTGGGCCGGCGACCCAGATCGCGCTGCTGGATGGGCGGCGGAGGCGCTGGACAAGTCGGGTTCCCTGGACCCGGTCGAACGGGCGCGGCTGCTGGAGCGCATCGGCCGTTACCGATTCGAATCAGGAGACCTGCACGGGGCTGTCGACGCCACGGAGCGCGCGGCAGCGTTGCTCTCGGATGGCTCGCCGTCTGCCTTGCGGGCTCGCGTGTTGGCCGCGCTTGCCACCCGGCGAATGTTGCTCGGCGAATTCAGCGAAGCGCAGCCGATTGCAGCGCGGGCGGTTGAGGAGGCCAAGCGCGTCGGAGCTATCGCCGAACGCGCTCATGGCCTGGCCACGCTCGGCATCATCCAGGCCCATAATGGCGAGCTCGACGCGGGAATCGCCGCCCTGCGCAGGTCACTGGCCCTCGCGACGCGCACCAAGAACGTCGAGGATGTGGTCCGCGCGGCCACCAACCTCACCTACCTCTTGCACACGGCCGGTCGCTTCGGTGCAGCGCTCCGGGCGGCCGAGAACGGGCGCCAGACCGCCAGGTCCCTGGATGCACCTCCGGCGCTGACTGCGGCGCTTGACAACAACACCGCCGCCGCGCTCCATGCGACAGGGCGGTGGAAGGAAGCCGGTCAGCTGCTAGCCGAAGTGATCGCCGAGTCACCGGCGAAGGCCACCAGGTACCTTGAACTCCTTCAGCTAGAGCTGGCCGTCGGTCGCGGCGACCTGCAGCAGGCGGCGGATCTGGCCACCAGGCTGGCGAAGGCGCCACCAGATCCTGGCGTCGTCGGTCCGCTGCGCGCCTGCCTTGCGGAGCAGGCACTGTACGGTGGCGATCTGGCAACAGCAGCCGCTCAGGTGCTAGACGGGCTTGCGGCGCTGGTGGGGACCGGATGGTCCGAGGACGAGATCCGGTTGCTGGCCGCCGGGGCCTGGGCAGCCGCCGACCTCGCGGCGCGAGCTGCTGAGGGTCCGCCTGACAACCTTCCAGACAGCTGGCAGTCAGCAGCCGCCACGTTCGACGAGAGAGCCCGAACCATTTCGGAACGGGACAGCGCCGGGCGGCCAGGTATTGCCGCCTTCGGCGCGCAAGTGGCCGCCGAGTATCGCCGCGAGCAGGGCGCCGACGACAGTTCCAGCTGGAGCGCAGTAGCAGACGCCTGGCGGAAGGCTGGTCAGCCGTACCGCGAGGCATACGCACGCTTGCGTGAAGCCGAGGCCGCGGCACGGGGCGGGCAACGCGAGGAGGCGACGCATGCCATGACCGCCTGCCGAGCCATAGCTCGCGAGCTTCCGTCGGCACCGCTGCTCAGCCTCGCGGCGGAAGTGGAGCGCCGCGCCGGCTTGGCCGCTAGTGCCCCGGCGCGCTGATCGACCGCGTCCCCTGCGGCGCTTTACGCCTGCCACTATGTATAACTGCCGTAACTTGCGCCAAACTTGTGCATGACCGCTCGTCGACGGCTGGCGGCTGGCGAGGAACCAGCCCTTCGTGCAGCCTGCGTCGACGCGAGCCAAGGAGGAGCCCAGTGAACCCCGAGAGCGTCGGCTTTTTCCTACAGATCGAGACTGACCCGACAGAATGGGGCGTGAACGGCACGCCTGACGCACTCGCCGCGCAGTTGGAGCAGGCGGCTGGCCCGGTCGCGGTCGCCGTCTGGAACCCGCTCCCTGGTCAGCTCCTGGTGTCCCCGCGAGCTGCCTTCGCGTGGCTCGGCGCACCTGGGGGCTCGCACCCTACCGACCTACCCGAGGACGCAACATCGGTGATTTACCTGCCGTCGCTCAGTCCCGCGACGCCGACCTCGGGCTACGCACTGGATCCCAGTGAAACTCTGGCCGGGCTTCAGGACCAGATAGCTGCTGCCATGGCTAACGAAGAGCGCATCATCGTGAAGCTCGTCGACGGACAGCTCGTGCTCAACGGTGCCACCCTGGCTTTCGTCGTCCTCGGTCAAGTCCCTGCGTAAGCAGGTGCGCTAGCTGCTCGAGTCCAGGGGTTGCGGTCGATCCGCCGTCTCAGCCACGATGAGCGCATGCGGTACGAAAGCTGTGTTACCTCGTTATCGTGGATCCCGTCGGAGGCCGTTGTCGGCCCCGCCAGGGCAGCGTTCGATGCTGGGCTGACCCACTATGACCATCCGCCGCCAGCCGAACTTGGCGACGTCGAGGAGTTGCGGCTGGCGGACCGGTTCCGGTTCGCCAACGTCCTGCGAGCGTGGATTGACGTCGATGATTCGGGTCGTGCCACTGGAGCCGGGTACTCCGGCGGCGGGCTGATCGGCTCCACCACCATCCGGGTTGGCGGACTGCCGTTCATCTTCCAGGCCGTTCAGCTTCCCGTTATCCAGCGCGATCCTGAAGTGGTCAGCGGCGGGGTACGGTTCTGGCAGACCGTCGGCGGCCGGACGGGCCTCCCGGCGCCGAGGCGGGTACGGCGCAAGCCGTTCATCCAGTGGCTGCCCCCGCTGGTATGGACGACCCTGTCGCTGACGTTGCACACCGACGGGCGAGCTGAGTTCTCGCTGGCTGGGGCTAGCCGGTTTCCCCGGCACTGGGTGTACGACGATGCCGGCCGCGTTGCGCTCAAGTCCGGGCTGACTGATTTTGAGGACTGGTTCCGCACGTCGTTTGGCCGTCACAGCCCATGGGGGGATGTGGATTCCTCGGCGCTGGTGATGGCGGTCGAGACCGCGCTGGAGCGCTCCTTGTCGACCCAGCTGATGCATGGCGGGCGTAGGCCGAGGATCGAGCGGCTTGCAGCAGGGACAACGCTCGCCCGGCAGGGACAGCCGGGAGCCGACGTCTACCTGCTGCTGGACGGCGTGATGCGGGTTGAGCGGGACGGTGAGCGGCTGGCCGAGTACGGACCGGGAGCACTCCTGGGCGAACGGGCATGCCTGGAGGGCGGCATCCGTACCGCGTCCCTGGTGGCAGTGACGCCATGCCGGCTGGCGACGGTACCCGCCAGTCTGTTCCAGCGGGACGCACTCGAGGAGCTGGCCGCTAGTCATCGGCGCGAACAGGCTCGCGAACCTAACCCATCGTTCTGACCTCGCCCGGCCGGCGAGCCTCAGCGAGGCCATCTACTGCCATGAGACCAAGCCGCTGTCTTCGATGACAGTATGTACGAAACACCTGGCTGCGCGCAGAGTTCCATTCCTGGAAGCGTCAAAGTTATCGAGGACCACCTATTCGCGGGCTGGAAGTAGTAGTCCTTTCACTAGGTCGATTTCCGGCGTCCGGTCGAAAGGCTCAGGTTCGTCCACGGTTGGAAGCGTAGGGGCATCGTTGCTCAATCCTGGAGATAGTCGCTCACTGGCGCGTGGCCGACTTGGACTGGCGGCCAGGCCGGGGTGAGCTGAGGATGGAGGTCGACTGATTTAGTGCTCATAACCGCCGATAGCGCAGGGGCTTGGCTAGCAGGCGACTATGACCGCACGGTTGCCGACGGCCTCGGCTAGCCGGGTTAGGTCGCGTGGGTCGCTGGTGAGAATCCGGTCGCCAGGTGCTGCCAGCAGGACAACCGTGGCGTCGATCGCGTCCGCTGTTCCGACATCCCCGAGCAGGCTGCCTGCGTCCCGGCCGTCACTCGGATTCACTGCGCGGATATCGACGGCTCGCAGCAGCCGGGCCAGGCTCGCCTGGCGGCCATGCCGATCGCGCCACACCTGCGCCACCACCATGGCGTTGCTGCGCAGCTCCAGCCCAGCGCGCTGCGCTACCTGCAGCCGCGCGATCATTGCCCGGTCGCCGCGGTCGACGGCTACCAGCGCACCGGCGTCAAGGATCAGGGAGCTCACGCCGCGGTGTCACCTGCCGTCAGGCCGAGCTCGCGCTCGGCGTGGCCGATTTCCTCTGGTGTAAGGACGCCGTGCTCGGCCTGCCAGTCGGCCAGGAATTGAGCTAGCGCCTCGGCCCGCAGCTTGCTCGCGGCTGCCTCGGCCAGCCATGACGACACGGGCTTGCCGGCCTGGGCTGCCGCGGATCTGACCGCATCGCCCAGCTCGGGCTCGAACGAGATACTCAGCTTGTCGACCTTCACGATCCGATCCTACCATGGTCGTTCACACCATGGTAGGAAGGAGCCATTACCCCAGCTTAAGCGGCCGCCTCAGAACACCGCAATTGCCGCGGTCAGTGGCGCAGATAATCACGCAGGAGCTGACGCACGGCCGTAACCTGTGCTTCCACTTCTTTCAGATCTACCTGGCGTCCGTCGATCTCCGCCGGCCGATACTCCAGGGATCCGTCGCCCGAGAAATCGTCCTCCGCCACGAGCAGGCCAAACGTTCTATCGATATCGGGTTCGATGACCTCGTCGAGGGGGCTCGCGCCACGCTCCTGCTGGTCGATGGCCAGGACGCGCTGAGCATCCTCCATGGAGTCGGCTCGGGTGATCCCGATGACGATCACCTCGCTCGGGTCCGCGATGTTCAGCATCGTCAGCATCCGGTTTGCGGTCGCGAACCCCGTCTCGTGAAACCACGCCTTCCGGAAGTCCTCGTAGGTCTTCCCTGGACGAAGACGACGCTTCAAGATGGCGACCCCATACATGAGCACCATTATCCGGCCCAGCCCGAGCATCGTCGCCGCGAGCGAGTCCGCTGCGCACGCGCGCCCCCATCAGCGTGAGTACACGGCTGCGGGTTCACCAGGTGGGCGCGTAGCGCGTGGTGACGTCGGAGGAACGCACGCCGGTGGCTCGCCAGGCGATGACCTCGTCGTGCTTGGTGCGCTCGGCCAGGACGTCCTCCACGCGGCTCGCGACGTTCGCGGGTGTCATGGGGATCGTGCCAGGGCACGGCTCATCCTTCAAATGGCCACTGATCAGGCATTTCGGTGCAGGCTGCGCTCGTCCGCCTTCTCTGTCGCTTCCTCAGCGTCCGGTGCTCGCTGGCGGCCCATCTGGCGCACCTGCGGCAGGAGGGCTAGCTCGGCCGACATCGGCAGCCACAGTGCCAGCATCCGGTAGGCGAAGATCCCGACGACTGCCACCGCCAGCGGCGCGCCGCTAGCCCACAGGGTCAGCGGCAGGCACAGGGTCACTATGCCCGCACCGGCCAGCGGCCCGGCCCGTCTCGTGAACACCATCCCGGTGGCATATCCGACGAACAGCGCCGCCCCCTCCATCTGGAAGCCGAACGCCGCCATGCCCGCCCAGGCTGCGAAGGCATCGGCAGCCCAGAACAACGCCATGCCCGCCACCGCAAACCCGTAACGCCGCGGATTGGCAAACATCACCCGGATCAGGTAAACGGACTCCAGGAAACTCCCGGCCAGTCCGCGCCAGCCGGGCCGACCGCGCAGCCGGTCCCGATACCGTCTGGCCAGCCAGAACGCCAACAGGAAGCCGGGTACCGGGATGACCGCCCAGGGCAGAGTGAAATCGGGCGGCGGCACCATGCTGCCTGCCGCCAGCACCGCGATGGCCGTGGCCGTGCCCATGAGTGCCAGCACCCCGAGCTCGAGGCCTGCCAGGCCGGTAACCCGGGTTCTGGCATCACGCTGGCTGGCGCCGGCGCCTTCGAGGGCACTGAGGTCGAGGCCACCGCCGGCGCCCGCGAGCAGACCTCCGAAATCCACCGCCACGAGCGTGCGCATGTGCGCGGCCGGGATTCGCGGCCCGCCCGCCACCCTGAGGATGCCCTCATGGGCGTAGTAGTAGCCGGCGAACGAGAACCCCAGGGCACCAACCAGCACACAGAGCCAGACCCAGTGGAAGTCACCAAGTACCTCGCGTACCTGGTCAAAACCGGTCACATAGGCCAGTCCAACCCCGGCTGCCAGGCTTTCTAGCGCGGCAAGCCCCAGCACCAGGACGCGCACACCTTTGCTGCCCCGGCTGTAGTCGAAGGAGATGCGCGGCAACGACATACGCATTCGATCTGCTCCCCCCGCGGCCGCTCCACCACGGCTGCACCCTCAGCACGCGCGACCGCCTCATGCCTGGTCTGCCCAGAGCTGACCGACCCACCGCTACCTGGGCCACCGTGCTAACGGCCAGAGCTTTCAGTCTTCTCGGTGCCGTACGCGGCCGAGTCCGGTGACCCGCTGATCCGGTTCCGCGGCGGCTACCTCCACTGACCGCGCACCCAGAAAAGCCGCAAATCGCTACCCGTTGAGATAGGCGAGCACCGCGAGCACCCGCCGGTTGTCGTCGTCGGACGGGGCCAGGTCCAGCTTGGCGAAGATGCTGGTGCTGTGCTTGCTCACAGCCTTCTCGGTGACGAAGAGCCGCTGCGCGATGGCGCTGTTGGACCGGCCCTCCGCCATGAGCTCGAGCACCTCGCGCTCCCTGGCCGACAACCGCGCCAGCGGCTCTTGCCGCGCGGACCGGCCGAGCAGCTTGGTGACAACCTCGGAGTCCATCACGGTGCCCCCGGCCGCGACCGTCCGGATCGCCTCCACGAACTGGTCGTCGTTGAACACCCGGTCCTTGAGCAGGTAGCCGACGCCACCCGCCTTGTCGGCCAGCAGCTCGCGGGCGTAGAGCTGCTCGACGTACTGCGACAGCACCAGCACCGGCAGTCCACGAACGGTTCGCCTCGCCTCGATCGCCGCGCGTAGCCCGTCGTCGGTGAAGGTCGGCGGCAGCCGGACATCGACGATCGCGACCTCCGGTCGGTCGTGCAGCAGGGCGCGCAGCAGGGCCGGCGCGTCTCCGACCGCCGCGGCGATCTCGAATCCGTGCGCCTCGAGGAGCCTGACCAGGCCGTCCCTCAGCAGGTAGAGGTCTTCGGCGACGACAACGCGCACGGCACCTCCAGCGCCACGATGGTCGGCCCGCCAGCCGGGCTACTGATCGCCATGATGCCGTCGAACGCGGCCAGCCGCTTCTCCACCCCGATGAGGCCGGTGCCCGCGGCCGGGTCGGCTCCGCCGAGCCCGAAGTCGGTGACCTCGACCCGCAGCCGGCCGTCGCTGTAGCGCACGTCTACCCGTGCCTGGTGCGCGCCCGAGTGCTTGGCCGCATTCGTCAGCAGCTCGGCGACCGCGAAGTAGCACGCTGTCTCCACCGGCGCGGGCGGCCGGCCCGGCAGGTCGATGTCAGTCTCCACGCCCAGCGGGCAGTCCAGCGCGAGCGCACGCACCGCGTCCGCAAGGCCCCGGTCGGCCAGCACCGGCGGGTGCACGCCACGGACCAGTTCGCGCAGCTCGATCAGCGCCCGCGCCGACGTGTGCCGTGCCTCGGCGACCAGCGCGAGCGCTGCGTCCGGGTTCACCGGGATCAGCCGCTCGGCCGCGCGCAGGTTCATGCCCAGCGCCACCAGCCGCGCCTGCGCGCCGTCGTGCAGGTCACGCTCCAGCCGCCGAAGGTCGCTTGCGGCGGTGTCCACGACGACCGCCCGGCTCTCGGTGAGCCGTTGCAGCTGCCTGGTCAGCTGGAGATTGGGTGCGAGGCCCAGCAGCCGACCGACGGCAGGAAACGTCCTGGGCACCAGCCAGCAGCCGAGACCGATCAAGATGACCCCCTCCAGCTCGGCCAGGATCCTCGTGCCCTGGTTCGTGACCACCACCATGCCGAACAGCGCGTCGCCACGCCCGCCCACCTGGGCTGCGCGCATGCCGGGCGCGACTACGAGGGCGCCCCCGCGACTCAGGTCCCAGCCCTGTGCGGCCACGAGGCCGAGCACGCCGAACGTCATGATCCCGGCCGCTGCCAGCTGGCCGGCCAGCCTCGGCGAGCGTCTGATCACCAGGACCGAGACAGCTAGCAGCAGGACCACCCACCAAGCCCGTACCCCGAGCACCGCGAGAGCCAGGGTGAGCGGCAACAGCAGCAGTCCCCACGGCTGGCCGGACGCGCCGCCGGGTGCCATTTTGCCCAGAAGTAGCCGGGCGGTTATTGGGTGGTGCCTCAGCTCGCGCCAGCCGAGCCAGCCGCCGAGCAGGACGAAGAGGTACGCCTGCGCCAGGATGATCGCGTCGCCGGCCTGGCCCCACCGGCTCACGGCGGCTGCCTTCGTCACGATAATCGTAGGTATGGGGGTGAACCCGTACCAATCCAGCACGAAGCCGTGGACGGTTAGGATCAGCGGGCTGTCACTGTCGAACCCGTACAGGCGGACAAGCAAGAAACCGAGCAGACCGAGGACGATGAGTGCCGCTGGCACGATGCTCGCCGCGAGCTTTGGTTTCAGGGCGAGGATCAGTAGCACGGCCACCGGAATTAGCAGCAACAACAACGCGATGGGCACGCCGCTGCCCCCGGTCTTCGGGCAATTCAGCTGACCGGGCCCGCACGCGATCGCTTGCCGGTGGCCCAGAATCGAGTAGAGCGTGGCCGTCAGCATCGCGGCGACGATGACCAGCGCGATCGACCAGGCGGCCTGGCGAGAGCGCCCCCGCTGAGCCCTCGTCGAGTCGGCGCGCCTGATCCACAACCAGATAGCGAGACCGGCGCAGACGATGACGGCGAGAAGTACGTACGCCGTTGGCGCGGCCGACTGCTGGATCTTAGTGATAGCTATCGCGGGCTCTTTGGTGCCCAGCGCCACGATTGCATGCCGCGGTCCAGGCATTCTGGCCTCCTTCATCGCTGCTGGTCAGCGCAGCCCCGATTCAGCTTCCCGCAGCCTGGGCGGTGCCGCCATGGGCCGATCACCACCAGTGCGGTAGGCCTAGGCCTACTGCGCGCCACGACTGGCGACAACCCTGGTGGGACGTCCCCCGTGCCGGCGCTACACCACCCGTTGGCCCGCGCGCCAGACAGCGGCGACCAGCGGCACGCCGGGCCGGTAGGCGAGGTAGGCGTGCGACGGCGCGTCCAGCATCAGCAGGTCCGCGCGTGCCCCGGTTTCGAGCTGGCCGACGTCGCCGCGGCGCAGCGCGCGCGCCCCGCCGGCCGTGGCCGCCCAGACCGCCTCCTGCGTCGTCATCCGCATCTCCCGGACCGCCAGGGCAACGCACAGCGACATGCTCGAGCTGAAGCAAGAGCCGGGGTTGCAGTCCGACGCGAGAGCCACCGTCACGCCGGCGTCGAGTAGCCGCCGCGCGTCCGGATACGGCGACCTGGTGGCGAACTCCACGCCGGGCAGCAGGGTCGCGACGGTTCCGCCGGCCGACGCGAGCGCGTCGACGTCGGCGTCAGACAGGAACGTGCAGTGATCGGCCGACGCGGCGCCCGCCTCGACCGCGACCTGGACGCCGGGCCCCAGCCCCAGCTGGCCCGCGTGCACCCGCGGCTGCAGCCCGGCCAGCAGGCCCGCGGCGAGCACGGCCCGAGCCTGGTCGCCGTCGAACGCCCCTCGCTCGCAGAACACGTCCACCCACCGCGCCGCGGGCGCGCAGGCGCGCAGCATGTCACCGCAGACCAGGCCCACATAGCCGGCCGCATCACCGCCGAACTCCGGCGGCACCACGTGCGCCCCGAGGTAGGTCACCTCTGGCGTGACCTCGGCCGCGAGCGCAACCGAGCGCGCTTCGTCGGCCACCGTGAGCCCGTACCCGGACTTGCACTCGAACGTCGTCGTCCCCTGCCGGAGCATCTCGCCGACGAGGCGGCTTAGGTTCGCCCGCAACTCCGTGTCGGGCGCAGCCCTGGTGGCCGCCACGGTGCTACCGATGCCGCCGGCGGAATAGGGCAG
>JASHPF010000134.1 GCA_030038295.1 Streptosporangiaceae bacterium | reverse complement strand
CAAGGTGCCGCGTTCGGTCGACTACGTCGACGAGCTGCCGCGGACCGGATCGGGCAAGATCCTCAAGCGGCAGCTGCGCGCGCCGTACTGGGCAGGCCGGGCCGCGCAGGTCGGTTAGCTGGCAGCGCCGGGCACCGGCTGGCTGGCCACGATCGCGCCGTTCTTGACCGTGAAGCCCCGCGCGAGCACCAGCACGGCGCCGGTGAGACTGGTACCACGGATGTGGGCAAGGACGATGTCCTCGTGGACGCCGACGATGGTCACGTCCAGGTGGCTGACGCCCGCGTAGGCGGCCTCGAGGGCAGCCGGGCTGGCAAAGAGGTTGTCGCCGCCCAGCGCCCAGGCAGTCTGCACGTTGTGATCGTTGATCGCCGCGAAGTACGCGAGCACGATCTCGGCCTCCGCCTGCTCAAGAGGAGATAGCGACGGAGTCTCGGCCGGACCCGCACCGCGTGTCGTGCCTGTGCCGTCACCGGCCGGCCCAGCGCTGCCCGCGGACTGCGGCGCCGGGGACGGCCGCGGCTGCGCGGACGGTCCCGCTGCGCTGTGCACCGCGGCAGATCCGGCGGGCGGATTAGGGTCGAGCCGTGGCACGAGCCAGGTCGCGAGCGCGGCAGCGATCACGATGCCGAGACCGCCCGCGGCCAGTACACCCGCACGCCTGAACCTGCGGTCGCTCCGGAATGGGGGCAGAGCCGCCGGGGGCGGCGCGTCGCTCCGGTCAAGAAACAGCCGGCTGATCGAACCCGCCGGGCTCGGTCCTGGCGCAGCGCCGCCCGCCCCTGCGTCGGCCGGTGGGCCTGCTGCCCGGCTGGCGCCGGACGCCGCGAAATCGGGCAGTTCGCTGGGGAGCAGCGACGCTCCTGCCATCACGACGTCCGCGGGACTTGGCCGGGCATCGTCATCCGGGGCCGACACCGCCTGCATGTCGCCGGGGGCCGCACCGGCCATTGCGGCGCCAGCGTCCCAGCCATCGCTGGGCATGGTGTCCGGGTTCGGCCAGCCCGCCTCCTCGCCGGTCCCCTGCAAGTCGAGCCAGCCCTGGACGGGAGCCGCCTCCCCGAGCTCGGCGAGCAGGTCGTCCGTTGTCGGCCGCGCGGCCGGATCGCTGAGCAGGCAGCGCGCGACGAGCGGCAGCAGCTCCCGCGGGACGTTGCTGATCGCCGCCTCGCCGTGCACCACGCGGTACAGCAGGGCGGACGGCGGACCGTCACCGAACGGAGGCTCGCCCGTGGCCGCGTACGCCAGCACGCTGCCGAGGCTGAAGATGTCGCTGGCCGGGCCCACGGGCTCGCCCAGCGCCTGCTCAGGCGACATGAAACCGGGCGAGCCGAAGACGCTACCGGCCTGGGTAGGCCCGACTGACTCGGCCGATCGGGAGATGCCGAAGTCGATGATCCGCGGCCCGTCGCTGGCCAGCAACACGTTAGACGGCTTGAGGTCGCGGTGCACGAGGCCCGCCGCGTGCACCGAGCTGAGGCCCTCGGCCAGCCCGGCCGCGAGAATGAGCACCGCGCCGACCGGCATGGGTCCGCGGCTCGCCACCGCCTCGGCGAGGGAAGGCCCGGACACGAACGCGGTCACCATCCAGGGCTCCGGTGCGTCCGGGTCCGCGTCGACGACGGGCGCCGTGAAGATGCCGCCGACGCGCCGGGCGGCCCTCACCTCCTGGCGGAAGCGCCGCCGGAAGTCGGCGTTGTCGGCGAGCTCAGCACGGATGATCTTGACCGCCACCTGGCGGCCGCTCGGCGACTGGCCCAGGTACACCCGGCCCATCCCGCCGGTCCCGAGCCGCTTCAGCAGTCTGTACCGGCCGACCCGCTCCGGGTCTCCCGGTTTCAACGCCTCCATCAGGCCCTATCCCTGCGTTCAGTCCCTATGTTCAGTACATACCGCGATCAATCGCAGCCGCAATCTATCCCTCGTGAGCGTACGCAACCAGACGTTTCCATACGGCCAGTCCGCACATAGGCACCAACTTTCTTGTTTAGCGAAGTGGTGTCACCTTAAGTACAAATCGTCTATTCTTCGCAATACTATCGCTGAGGTCAGGCTCAGGAGCTGGCCAAGACCGTCACGCAGCACCGCGGAACACGATCACGCCATCCTTGACCACAAAGCTCTGCCGGTGCACGACGACGGTGCCGGTGAGCTCGACGGTGCGGATCCGGGCCGCCACGGTGTCGTCGCGCACGCTGAGGATGGTCACGACCTCCTCGCTCACCTCGGCGTACGAGGCGATCAACGACGCCAGGGTGGCGTAGAGGTTCTTGCCGCCGAGCGCCCACGCGCGGATCCAGTGCCGGTGGTTGATCGCCGCGAAGTAGTCGAGGACGACGGCGCCGGGCGGCAGGACCACGGGGCTCGTCGACGGCGACGCCGTCGGTGTCGGAGTCGGCGTCGCGGATGGGCTCGGCGGATCGGAGCCGAGGCCGGTGGTGACGGACGTGCTCGGCGGCGCCTTGGTGCCTGCGGCGAGTGGCTGGTAGGCGGGCGCGGGCGGCTGCGGGGACAGTCGCGGAACGGACGCCACCCGTCGTCCGGAGTCGGCCGCCGCCGCGGCGGCCTGCCCCGGCTCGTGCCGGGACAGTAGGGCCAGGCCGATGGTGCCCGCGATGACGAGGCCGAGCACGCAGACGGCAGCGAGCGCAGCGCGCGGGCGCCTGCCGCGCCCGCCGGGTGGCTGGCTGGCCGGCTGTGCCAGCGCGGACCAGGGGAGCAGCGGGGACGGATCGGCTCCGGTCGCGGCCATCGCGAACCCCTCGGCCGCCAGTGCCGGGCCGGCGAGCCCGGCGGCCATGCCGCCATCAGACGCCCCGCAGAGTTCGGCTCCGGCGGGCCACTCGGCTGCCGGAGCGCCCAAGTCAGGCCAGATCTCATCGGGCATGGTGGCGGCGATCGGCGCGACCGGCGTCCCGGCTGGCAGCCGCCTGTCGAGCCAGTCTGCGGTCGGCGCGGCATCGCCGAGCTCGGCGAGCAGGTCGTCGGTTGTCGGCCGCGCCGCCGGTTCCCTGGCCAGGCAGCGCTCGATGAGCGGGCGCAGTTCCGGCGGGATGCCCGCCATCGCCGGCTGCCCCTGCACGACGCGGTAGAGCAATGCAGACAACGGGCCGCTGCCGAAGGGATGCACGCCCGTGGCGGCGAACGCCAGCACGCTGCCGAGGCTGAAGATGTCGCTGGCCGGGCCCACGGGCTCGCCGAGCGCCTGCTCGGGCGACATGAATCCGGGCGAGCCGAGGACGCCGCCGGCCTGCGTCCACCCGGCCGCGCCGGCCGGGCGCGAGATGCCGAAGTCGATGATGCGTGGCCCGTCGCTGGCCAGCAGCACGTTTGACGGCTTGAGGTCGCGGTGCACGAGACCGGCCGCGTGTACCGCGCTCACACCCTTGGCCAGTCCGGCCGCGAGAATCAGCACGGACCTGGCCGACAGCGGACCCCCGGTCGCGACCGCCTCGGCCAGCGATGGCCCGGACACAAACTCGGTGATCATCCAGGGCTGCGGCGCGCCCGGATCGGCGTCGACGACGGGGGCCGTGAAACTGCCGGTCACCCGCCGGGCCGCGAGCACCTCCTGACGGAAGCGCTCCCTAAAGACAGCGTCATCGGCGAGCTCGGCACGGATGATCTTGACGGCCACCTCGCGGCCGGTCGGCGACTCGCCGAGGTACACGTCCCCCATCCCGCCGGCCCCTAGCCGCTGGAGCAGCCGATACCGGCCAACCCGCTGGGGGTCGCCAGGCCTCAACCCCTCCATCAGGCCTACTCCTGCGCTCAGCCGACGGGGACGATGCGATCGCGGCCGCGATCCATTCCTCGTGAGCGTAGGGAACCGGTCTTCCGTTACAGCGCGCGCCGGTTGCTGCCCGCGCCACCGGAACACGGCCCGGCCAGCAGGGCAGATCCCCTATTCTTCGCAAGGTGATCACCGAGGACTTTCCCCCCAGGCTGTCTGGCCGCGCGCCGACCGCGGACCGCTCGGTCGTCGTGGTCGGGCCGCCGGGACGCGAGCCGGGCAGCTGGGCGGGCGCGCCGAGCGCGGTCTGCGACGGTGACGAGATTGTCCTCGCATACCGGCTCCGCGGCGGCCGGCGGCGCGGCTATGCCGTCGTCGTGGCGCGCTCGGCAGACGGGGTGCACTTCGAGACGATGCAGCTCATCACCAAGGAGGAGATGGACGCCGAGTCACTCGAGCGTCCGGCCCTGGTACTGACGCAGGCGGGCGGCTGGCGCCTGTACATGAGCTGCGCGACGCGGGGCACCAAGCACTGGCGGATCGAGCTCATGGAGGCACCGGCGCCGGACGCCTTCGATCCGGCCAAGCGCGAGGTGGTGCTGCCCGGCGATGCGGGCTCGGCGGTCAAAGACCCGGTCGTCACCCGTCAGGACGGAACGTGGCACCTGTGGGCCTCGGTGCATCCGCTTGCTGATGCCGTGAACACCGACCGAATGACCACGGACTACTTCCGCAGCCACGACGGCGTCGACTGGACCTGGCAGGCACACGCGCTGACCCCCCGGCCGGGCAAGTGGGACGCGCGCGGCGTCCGCGTGACCGCGGTGCGCTTCGAGCCCGACAGGGTCGTCGCCCACTACGACGGCCGGGCGACCGCGGCGCAGAACTTCGAGGAGCGGACCGGGCTGGCGACAGGGACGGGACCAGCGGCGCTGGCCGCCAACGGCTCCGTTCCCCTCGGTGGCGGCGCGGATGGCACCCTGGGCCTGCGCTATCTCGACATCGTCGCCGATCGCGACGGTCGCGAGCGGTGGTACTACGAGGTGACCCGCCCGGACGGCCTGCACGAGCTCAGGACCGAGCTGCCAGAGGCCTAAAAGTCGCGCGGCCGGCCGTTGCGGGCCTGCCGCTGACCCGCCGGGCGCGCGCCGACCAGCCCGCCGGAATCCTCGCGTGGCTGCAGCCAGTCGCTGAAGTCGTCACCGGTCAGGTCTTCGAGCAGCCTGACGTCTGGCTCGAAGAACGGGATGAGCGCCTGCCGCTGCTCCCACGTCAGCGGCCGGCGCGGCGCGGCGCCCTGCTGGAGGTTGCTTTCCAGCCGGTCGATCAGCTCCTTGGCCGGATGGCCCGGCAGGGCGGTGGTGATGGCCGACCCGGCTCGCAGCAGCCTCGACAGGTGGCGGTGCCGCCGGGTCTGCTCCGGATGAGCGGTCACGTTCTCGCGTGGCAGCTCCGTGGCCAGGCCCTGGCTGACGCCGAGAAAGGCGCAGATCCGGTCCAGGGTCGCGGCCGGGCCTTCAAGCAACTCGCGGTACCGGAACACCAGCACGTGCTCCGCGGGGAAGACCGTGTACAAGTGCCGCAACTGCTGCCCGTAGAGGCCGAGGCGACGGTAGTGCCAGAAGTCCGCCCAGCCGGCCGCGATCCGGCGGTCCTCGGCCTCGCACGCGCGGACGAAGTCGTCGATGGGGTCGAGTCCCGCCGACCACAGGTGGGTCCAGTTGGAGTGGGCCCGCTCGATCGGGTCGCGCAGCACGACGATGAGCCTGGCCTGCGGGATCACGGCTCGGATGCGCTCCTGCGCGGCGGCACTGTACAGGTAGAAGGGGGTCGACTCACCCCGCAGCGTGCCGCGCGGCGCGCGCTCGAACAGGGCCTCGTAGTCCGCCCGCCGCCAGACGTGCTCGGCGTAGGTCTTGGCGTCACCGGGGCCACCCTGCGTCGGCGGCGGGCCGTCGGTGAGGAAGAACTTGGGCTCCTTGACCGCCGACAGGTACAGCTGAGGGTGGCGCGCGAGCGCGGCGTGCAGAGCGGTCGTGCCCGCCTTCGGGGCGCCCGCCACAAAGAAGTCCGGCAGCGCCACGGCGACCTCCCGTGTCCATCCGGGGAGCGGTCCCAGTGGGCCGGTTCCTCCGGGTTTTTCGTGAGCTTAGACACCGACTATAGCTATGGGATAGATGCTCATTTTCGGCGCCGACTGGGGGCGGCTGAACTCGAGACCGCCGGCTCCCGCTCACCGCGATGCAAGCGTTCCCGCGTCGCGGCCGGGCATGCGTGGATCGAGCGCGGTCGGCCGGGCGGCAGCGGCAGACTGTCGGAGCCGCCCGCTAGCGTGCTGGTCAGCGCCGGCGGGCGGCCGTCGGCGCCAGACGCGGAGGTGACGACGATGGGCATCGATGAGCGGACGCTCACCGGCGAGCGGGGCGACCTGGCTCAGACGCTGGGCGCGCACCGGGATTTCCTGACGTTCACCGCGCGCGATCTGACCGACGAGCAGGCGGCGACCCGGACCACGGTTAGCGAGCTCACGGTAGGCGGCATCATCAAGCACGTCACCGCGGTCGAGCGGCAGTGGGCTCGGTTCATCACCGACGGCCCCTCGGCGACCGGTACTGACTGGCACGATCCCGCTGTCCTGCAGGCGCACGCGGACAGCTTCCGGATGCTGCCGGGCGAGACGCTGGCTGGCCTCATTGGCGACTACCGCGCCGTCGCGGCGGCGACGGACGATCTGCTGGCAACGGTGCCCGACCTCGACGCCAGTCAGCCGCTACCCGCGGCGCCCTGGTACGAGCCGGGCACCCGCTGGTCCGCGCGCCGGGTGCTCCTGCATGTGATCGCCGAGACGGCCCAGCACGCCGGTCACGCGGACATCATCAGGGAGTCACTGGACGGCGCGAAGACCATGGGCTGATCCGGCCGCAGCGCCGGCCGCGCCCGGTCAACCGGGCGGCCTGGTGCGCCTGCGGCGAGTGCTCAGGGCAGGATCGGGATGTGACACTCAGGCAGCCCGACGAGGCGTCGCGGGAACCGTCCGCCGGTTTGCGGCCCATGCTGGCCACGGCCGGGCCGCTGCCCGCTGACGACACGGGCTGGGCATACGAGATGAAGTGGGACGGGCTGCGCGCGCTCGCGTTCCTGTCCGACGGCGCGGTGCGGCTGACCTCCCGCACCGGCCGAGACATCACGCATGCCTACCCCGAGCTTGCCCGCGCTCCGGCCCTCACGGGTGCCCAGCGCGTCGTCCTGGACGGGGAGATCGTGGCCTTCGGGGGCGGGTCCTGGCCCGATTTCGAGGCCCTCCAGCAGCGGATGAACATCGGCTCTGCTGCCCAGGCGGCGGCCCTGTCGGCCCAGATCCCGGTCAGCTACCTCGCGTTCGACGTGCTCTGGCTGGACGGCCGGCCGGTGCTCGACCAGCCGTACACCCGGCGGCGCGAGCTGCTCGACGGTCTCGGGCTGCACGGTGGCCGGTGGCAGGTGCCGCCGTCGTTTACCGGCGAGTCCGGCGCCGACATTCAGGCGGTGTCGGTCCAGCAGCGGCTGGAAGGTGTGGTGGCCAAGCGGCTGGGGTCGCGGTATGAGCCGGGCCGCCGGTCGCCCGCCTGGCGGAAGATCAAGAACGTGTTCCGTCAGGAGGTCGTGGTCGGCGGCTGGAAGCCGGGGGAAGGCGGCCGGGCCGGCTGGATCGGCTCCCTGCTCGTCGGCGTGCACGCCGGCGCAGACCTGGTGTACTGCGGTCACGTCGGCACCGGGTTCACGCAGCAGACGCTCCGGATGCTGGGCGACCGGCTGGCGGTGCTGCGCCGGGACACATCCCCGTTCGCAGGCCTGCTCCCTGCGGAGGACGCCAGGTTCGCGCACTGGGTCGAGCCGGTGCTCGTCGCCGAGGTCGCGTTCACCGGCTGGACCAAGTCGGGGCGGCTTCGCGCGCCCGCCTACAAGGGTCTGCGGGATGACAAGGACGCCGCGGAGGTGATCAGGGAGTCCTGAGGTGTAACCCGTGCCTTGCCCAGCCATTACCGCGCGTCCTCGTCACCTCGTTACGACTTCGTTCGCGGCGTCGGGCGGCGTGCCTCGGGCCTAGCGTCGGGTGCCAGTCAAGCCCGTGCAAGCGTCCCGAGGGAGCCACGCATGACGGTTCTCCGCCGGCCGTACGCCGCTCCGCGCCGCTGTCACCGGAGAATCGCCGCGGCCGTCGCGGTCGCGGCGTTACTGGCTGCCTGCGGCGGGACCGCACCGGCGGCCGGGCTGCCGGCGAGGCCGGCCAGGCTGGCTGTGCCGACCGTGCGGACTCGGGCGACAACCGGCACGGCGGCCGTGACCTCGGATCGCCAGCAGGTGATCGCCGTCCTGGCCGGGTACACCGCCGCGCTGAGCGAGGCCGACAAGTCGCGAAGCGCGGCGGCGGCGCGCCGCCTGCTGCAGCCGTACCTCGCCGCCAGCCGGATCGCTGGCGTCGTCCAGACGATGAGCCAGATCTGGGCCAGGGGCGAGGTGTTCTTCGGGCAGGACATCCTGCACGTGCAGAGCGTCACCGTGACCGGTCAGTCCGCGTTCGTGCACGACTGCGACAACACGAGCGGAATGGGCCTGGCGTATGAGTCGACCGGCCAGCTCGTGCCCGGCTCGGCCGGGGTTTCCGAGCTCAACGTCGTAACTCGGCTCGACCTCGCAGGCGGTCGCTGGCTGGTGCAGTTCCAGCTCATCGAGGACGTGCCGTGTACAGCGTGACGCGCGGGCGCCGCGCCCGGGGAATCGCGCTGGCCGCGCTGTGCGCGCTCGTCCTTGCCGTCGGCCTCAGGGCGAGCGGAATCGGGCTGGCGGCCACCACGGGCGGCGGCTGCTCTCCGTATGTCGACGGCACGGTGATCCCGGTGCCGTGCTCGTCAGGTGCCGGGACGGGCGGCAGCCCCGGCGCGGCCGACGGCGGTTCTGCTGTCGACGAAGGGTGCAGCTTCGTAGCGCTGAGCTCGTCGCAGGCTCAGAGCCTCGGGTTGTCCTGGCCGCCGCCGGCCGGTCAGGCGTGGGCGCTGCTCGACTGCCTGGGCGGCGCCATCGGGCCGGGACCGCAGGCGGTCCTGGTCAGCACCGCCGCGGGCGCGCCACCGGTGACGCCCGAGCAGCTGCTGATCCAGGCGCGCGACGAACTGCGGGTGCCCGGCCTGGCACCCGACACCGCGCCGCCGTCCGGCAGCGACGGGCTCGTCGGCCTGCCGGAGTGGTTCTGGATCCCGGCGACTAGCTGGCACCCGCTGACCGTGACCGTCACCGCCGGCCCGGTCTGGGCGACCGTGACGGCCACACCCGCCAGCCTCAGTTTCGACCCGGGAACCGGTGCGGCGCCGGTGACCTGCCAGGGCCCGGGGTCTGCGTACGACCCGGCGCTGCCCGCGGCAGACCAGCACACCGACTGTTCCTACACGTACGTGCAGCCGTCGACGGGCTGGCCGGGGAATGCGTATTCGGCGTCGGTGAGCGTCGTCTGGCAGATCGTCTGGACCGGCTCCGGCGGGGCCGGCGGTGTGCTCGCCCCGGCTCTGTCGGTGCCGGTCAGCGTCCCGATCCGGGTCGCGCAGGCGGAAGCACTGGTGACCAGCTCGTGACCGCGATCGCCCGCGGGCGCACGTTGGGAGGCGGCGCGCCAGCGGACCGCAACGACGCTTGGCCCGAGCCGGTTAGACGCGGCGGGTCGCGGAGTTCACGCCACCGAGTGAGCGCAGTGGACCGGGTCTATGCCTCCGGGATGAACTCGAACCCGTGGATATTTCCATCGCTGTCGATGTAGGAACCGATGATCGCTCCGACATTGTTGATGGACTCGACCATAGTGCCATCTACGCCGGCTGGATCGTCCAGGGTTGTGAAGACGCCATCGGTGTCGACGAACCCATGTGACGCGCCGCTGGCGTCGGCGTAGGTGCCGTCGATTACCCCGAGATCGTTGATCGCACCGATATAGGTGCTGTAGGGCGCCGCGTCAGGATCGTTGACCGTGGTGAACCTGCCATCTTGGTAGACGAAGGAGACTACGTCGTCGTTGGCCTCGGTGTAGGTCCCGGTGAGCACGCCCAGGTCACTGATGAATCCGAGTTGTGTGCCTTTGACACCCGACGGAGCGTCGAATTGGGTAAACGTACCGGACCGGTAGATGAACCCGTGCGGTTTACCGCTCGCGTCGAACTCGACGCCGACGATCACCCCGGCGTTGTTGATGGCTGTGGGGAACGTGCCCTCGATGCCGGCCGGGTCATCAATCGTGGTGAACACGCCGCTCCGGTCAATGAAGCCGTTGGTGTTGCCGTTGCTGTCGGTGTAGTAGCCAGTCACGACGCCAGCGTCGTTGATGCCGGAGACAGACGTGCCCTCCGACCCTGCCGGATCGTTGATCGTGTTAAATAGCCCGTCGATGTCGCTAAAGCCGTGGGTGTTGTCGCTGCTATCGATGTAATAGCCGACGACCACCCCGCGATCATTGGCCACTGTGGGGTACGTTGCGGTAGCGCCAGGGACGTCGATCGTCGTGAACCGTCCGTCCCCATTGGTCGATGCCGCGGCAGCGGGCAGGGTCGTAGCCGTCAAAAGCGCCGCGACGGCCCCGGTGGCAGCGACAAGCACGGTCTTGCGCGAAGTTCTCAGCAACATAAGATGGCTCCTCAGTCCATTTGAGCCGCGTGATCGCCAACCGCAACAAAGGTTAGCGAACGGGCTGGAAACGGCGCAACCGGCCGGCTAGCAATCTGCGAGGACGTGTAGCTCTGCCCCGGAGCAGATCAGCCAATTCGGGACCCCGGTCAGGCGTCAGGCCAACAACAAACGGCCGACCATGTCGGCGGATTTCTTGACGCGCCGCCGACAGCGCGGTCACACCGTGCGGTAGGGGCCTGCGTTACCGCAAGGGCGCGGCGGGGGTGCTCCGAGAGCCCCCAATCGGTAACTCATGCCTTGCCTAGGAGTTACCGCCAGTGCCTGGCGACGATTACGGGCACGATTCAGGGCGCCGGTAGCTGTGCGTCGTCCTAGCCTCCGACTCCAGTGATTGCACACGACGCACGGTGGCCATGCAGCACGAGCAATGCTGCGGCCTGCCGAGATCGGCCGACGGAGTCCAGCTTGAGGCTTATCAGGCGCCAGGTGGCCCGAGCGATGACAGCTGCGCCCGGTGCCAGGGCAGCAGGCTCGAGTCGCCGGGGCGGCACGCACGCAATGGCGGCCCGCGGGCGCACGTTCGTGACCGGGGTGGCGGCCCTCGCGGTGCTGGCCGGGCTGGTGATCGGCGCGCCCGCCGTGCTGTTTCACCTCGGCGGCTCGCCGCTGCCGCACCGGCTGGCCGGGTGGCACACGATAGCGGCGGCGCTGTCCAGCCGGGACGACGCCGCGCTCGTGCTGCCCATCGTCCGGGAGTGCACGTGGCTGGCCTGGCTGCTGTTCACGCTGTGCGTGGTGGCCGAGGCGATGGCGGTGGTCCGTGGCCGCCGGGTCCGCTGGCTGCGGCTCGGCGGCATCGAGGGC